>NZ_DATEPI010000024.1:0-7075 GCF_035273305.1 Bradyrhizobium sp.
TCACCACACGGACATCAAACCGCGCGACGAATTGCTGCGCGAACTGAAAGCGAAACTGGCGCAGCAGAACGTGACGCTATTCGGCGAACTTGGGTTTGAGAATGCCTATGCGCTCGTCATGCCGCGCAAGCGCGCTGAAGCACTCGGCATTCACTCGATTGCCGATCTCGCATCTCACGCCATGACGATGTCGATAGCCGCCGATTACGAATTCTTCTCGCGGCCGGAATGGGCCGGCCTGCGAAAAGCGTACCGGCTATCGTTCCGGGCTCAGCGCCAGATGCAGCCGGACTTCATGTATGCCGCGGCGGCTTCGGGCGAGGTCGACGTGATCGCGGGGTACACCAGTGACGGGCTGATCGCCAAATACGACCTGGTTGCGCTGGATGACCCCAGGCATGCGATCCCACCTTACGACGCCATCGTCCTGCTCGCGCCGAAACGCGCGTCGGATTCGGCCCTGCGCGGCGCGCTCGAGCCGCTGCTAGGCAAGATCAATATCAAAACAATGCGGGAGGCTAACCTGCGCGCCGCCGGTGGCGACGGCACGTCATCACCCGCGGCGGTCGCGCGTTGGCTCTGGGAAAAAATCGCAAAGCCGTAAAGCCCGTGCCTAGGCGCTGATCGGTTCTGGTTGAATCAAAATCGGGCTCTACCTTCTTGTTCTGAGGCGACTTCTTCACGCCAGCCACAGTCTACTTCGCTCGAAAACGCCCTAGGAATTGGCTGCAGCTATCGTCGTAATCTGGATCCGCTGGTTGGTTGCCGCATTCGGATGCGCCGCATCCAACAACTGCTCCTCGCCTAGCCCAACCGCCTGCAGGCGTTTAGCGGAGATCTTGAACGTGGTCACCAGGATGTCGCGAACGGCGTCTGCCCTTCGCTGACTGAGGGCGAGATTGAAGTCGCGCCGACCTCCCGCAGGGGTGTGCCCTACAATCAGGAATTTGTACCCGAGCAGAGCGGGATCACTGAGCGTATCGGCTATACGCCCGAGCGTGCCATAGGAATCGGGCCGAACGATCGGCGTGTCTTCATCGAATTGAACATCGATGATTAGCCTCGGCAATTTAAGCAGCGTGGATGCGATCGGCGGCCGTTTCGCTGGTACCGGATCGGCCTTCGCTCTAACTCGGGCGGCAACCTCCTGCCGCAGTGCCGCCACATCAATATCCGCGGGGGTTTGAAGTCCGGCAAGCTGGTCGACCCAGCTTTCACCTGGCTTCGGGGTCTGAGCTTGAGGTTGAACTTGAGCCTGAAGTTGAGCCTGAATTGGAAGTTGAGCTTGAACTTGAGATTCCGGTTGAACTTGAACTCGAGCGACCTCAGCTTGAGCAGAAGACGCCAACAATCCAGTCAATACAACCAACAGCGCGCTGAGATCGCGACAGCATTTTCCACCGGTCCGCATCAACGATACCCCGCCTCGGCGATGGCTTTGTTGCATGCCACGCTTAGCCCGCGTGTTGCCGTCAGGATGCATTTGAGAGCGTCACCCTCGTCCTTCTGAGCTCCGCCGCAGACCTTCACCACATCGCGGACGCATATTTTGCGAACGGCGGCACGGGCGGCGACTCGTTTTTGTATGGCGCCAAAGGCTCGCGTGTAGTCGGCTTTGCACTGCGGCGACATCGTATCCTCATTCCGTGCCAGGCAGTCCTTCAGGCGCACCGAATCGAGGTTCACGCCGCGGCAGCTCTCATTGATGTCCTTGGCACAGCTTGCCCCCAACATGGCGGCCGCATCCTCGAACTTCATTGTTTCCGCCAAGGCAGGCGAGCAGACGAGGATCGGAAGTACTGACAATACCACACGTATCAAATTCATGAATCCATCTCGCGTCGCATGGACGCTTATTATCCGCCGAAAAAAGAGCCGTCGAGAAAATGCTTTCAGTCCCGCAGCGATCGCGTCGCCACTTCGCGCAACTCGCGAGCCCTGAGACGAAAGCGATCTGCCCCAGTCAGAATAGGGGGTCGGGCCGCCACACTCAAGGCAGCAGCCGGTTTGGGCTGGGCAAAGGGCATCATGATCTGCCCGCCTCGTTTTTGATCCCGTACTGGCGGGCACTTGGGCGAGGCGGTGGTCCTCACAAAGGAGGCAGCAACCCCAGCCGTTTCGCGATGATCTTGTCCGTCATGCGCTTCGGCAGCAGCGCAAGCATTAGATGCCGCATCGGGTCCGGCGTAAGCTGGTAGCGCACCTTCGGATGAGCTGAGGTAAGCGCCTCGGCGATCGCCTCCGCGATCTTCTCCGGGGGCAGCCCGGTTTCGCCGAGCCGCAGCATGAATTGGCGAATTCGCCCGAGCGCCGGAAAAAATGGTGAATTCTTGTAGGCGGAAATGTCGACTTCCTCGGCCTTGCTCCAGATCGGTGTCTTCACCGCGCCCGGCGCGACAATAATGACGTCGATGCCGAACAGCATCATTTCGCGACGCAGGCTTTCGGACAGCCCCTCGATCGCGTGCTTTGAGGCCGAATAGGCCGCCGTCAAGGGGTTGCCGTTCTTGCCGGCTACCGAACTGATCATCACGACCCGTCCCTTCGGGCCCTTCAGCGACAGATCGGAGCCGAGCAGCGGACCGAAGGCCTGTGTCGTGATGATCGGCCCGATCACGTTGACATTCATCTGCCGACGGAATTCATCGGCCGCAAGTTCAAGCACCGGTCCAGCCACCGCAATGCCCGCGTTATTGACGAGTCCGGTGAGCGTTTGGCCATTCAGCGCGGTGCGTACCTCTCGCGCGGCGGCAAACACCGCCGCCTCATCGGTGACATCGAACATCAGTGGCGTGAAATTCGGTCCGAACTCACCTTTCAGGCGGTCGGCGTCGACCTGCTTGCGCATGCTGCCGAACACCCGGAAGCCCCGGTCCAGCAACAGTTTTGCACTGGCCCAGCCAATGCCGGTAGACACTCCAGTGATCACAACAGATTGCATGGCCTACCCCTGCTTCGCACGCGCGTGGAGCCTTGTAACCCGATTGCAGCCAAGCGCAATCGCCTGCAACAGAAGACGCGGCGGCTGTGATCGTTCTATTCAGCGTGCCCGTCGATGATCGGGCCGAATAACTGCCATTTCTCGCCGGTAAAGCGCATCATCTGGACCTGCTCGATTGGATAAAAGTCCGTCGGCGAGGTCTTGATCCGGATGCCCGGGATGTAGGTGTTGATCTCGAAATCCATGCTGGCAACCACCTTCATGACGTTCTCGCGGGTGAGATTGTCGCCGCACCGTTTCAAGACCTCCACCAATGCGGTCGAGGTGTTGAATGCGGTGAGCGGGCCGCTTTCGGCCCTGTCTGCTTCCGGATAGTACTTGGCCATGAAGGCGCGGTACTTCTGCATGCCGGGATAGCTGTCCCACTGCGGGTCCGTGACATCCATCTGATAGCCGGCGCTTAAGATGCCGGCCGAGTTATCGAGGCCGGCCGGTCGCAGCACCGCCCCTACCGACGCCGATACGTTCGTCATGATGTGAATCGGATGCCAGCCGAGTTCGGCAATCTTCTTGATTGCCTGCGCCGCGAACTTTGGCGTCCCGATGTTGACGAAGATGTCCGGGTTCGCCGTCTTGATCGCAACCACCTGCGAGTCGACGGTCGGCATACTCACCTCATAAGGGATGTTTGCGACCACCATCGTATCGTACTTCTCACGCAACACATCCTTCAGACCGAGAACGTAGTCCTTTCCGAAATCGTCGTTCTGGTACAGCACGCCGATTTTAGCGCCGGGATGATGTTGCAGGATGTAGGTGGCGTAGATACGCGCTTCCGCCCGGTAATTCGGCTGCCATCCGATGGTCCAGGGAAAGTGCTCGGGGTCTCCCCAGCGGGACGCGCCGGTGGCCACAAATAGTTGCGGCACCTTCATGGTGTTCATGTATTTCTGGATCGCCGCGTTGCTGGCAGTGCCGAGCGAGGCAAATATCAGGAATACCTCGTCGCTCTCGACCAGCTTGCGCGCCTGCTCAACGGTCTTGGGCGGGCTATAGGCATCATCGTAGGAAATGAAGTTGATCTTGCGCCCGTTCACGCCGCCATTGTCGTTGATCATCCTGAAATAGGCACTCATCGTCTTGCCGATGATGCCATAGGCCGACGCCGGACCGCTGTACGGCATGATGTTGCCGATCTTGATTTCGGTGTCGGTGACGCCGGGATCGTATTTCTTCTGCGCCACCGCCGGCAGCGATGCAGCGGCGACGATTAGCGTGGAGAGGCCAAGTGAAACAACAACCGTCCTGATGAAATCTTTCGCGAAACGTTTCATGAGTGCGTCCTCCCAGCGCGCATATCGTTTTTTTGCTACCTCACAGACGATAGCAGGCGAGTGGACCGACCGGGAAGCGGCGCAGACGTCAAGGACGATTTGTCGCGTTTGATTGTGCATCGCGGTGGTCGGACGAGGCGGACGCGGCTGTTACCCCCTGCTCAGCTCCGACAGGCTCATAAAACAAAAGCGCCCTGGCGAGCCAGGGCACTTTATCATCGAGATCGCGCCTGCGGGACCTCGCAATGAAAATGTGGATCAACTAGTTCTTCGTCTTATCGACCAGCGCACCCTTTTTGATCATCGAGATCGCGCCTGCGCGACCTCGCAAGGAAAACGTGGATCAACTAGTTCTTCGTCTTATCGACCAGCGCAACCTTCTTGATCGTCGAGATCGCGCCTGCGCGATCTCGCAAGGAAAATGTGGATCAACTAGTTCTTCGTCTTGTCGACCAGCGCACCCTTTTTGATCCACGGCATCATATCGCGAAGCTTGACCCCGACTTCCTCGATCGGATGGGCGGCGAGCTTGGCACGCGTCGCCTTGAACGAGGTTTGGTTGACCTTGTTTTCAAGCATCCAGTCGCGCGCGAACTTGCCGGATTGGATGTCGGCCAGGACCCGCTTCATCTCCTTTTTGGTCTCGTCCGTGACGATGCGCGGGCCGGTGACGTATTCGCCAAATTCAGCGGTGTTGGAGATCGAGTAGTTCATGTTGGCAATGCCGCCTTCGTAGATCAGGTCGACGATCAGCTTCACCTCGTGCAGGCATTCGAAATACGCCATCTCAGGCGCGTAACCGGCCTCTACCAGCGTCTCGAAGCCGCCCTTGATCAGTTCGACCAGCCCGCCGCACAGCACGACCTGCTCGCCGAACAAATCGGTTTCGCATTCTTCCTTGAACGAGGTCTCGATAATGCCGGCGCGGCCGCCCCCGATCGCGGAGGCATAACTCAGGCCGAGGTCATGCGCGTTACCTGAAACGTCCTTGGCGATCGCAATCAGGCACGGCACGCCGCCGCCGCGCTGATACTCCGAACGCACGGTGTGGCCCGGGCCCTTTGGCGCGATCATCAGGACGTCGAGATCGGCACGGGGATCGAGCAGGTTGAAGTGCACGTTGAGCCCATGAGCGAAGACCAGCGCGGCGCCCTTTTTCATGTTGTCGTGCAGATGCTCGCGGTAGATGTCGCCCTGCAATTCGTCCGGAGTAAGCATCATGACGAGGTCCGCCCATTTGGCGGCCTCGGCCACTTCCATCACCTTGAACCCGGCGGCCTCGGCTTTTTTAGCGGAAGCCGAGCCCTTGCGCAGCGCAATGGCGACATCCTTGACGCCGGAATCCTTCAGGTTTAGCGCATGGGCGTGGCCCTGGCTGCCATAGCCGACGATGACCACCTTTTTACCCTTGATCAGGTTCAGGTCGGCATCGCGATCGTAATAAACACGCATGGTCATTCCTCTTGGCTGCCCGGGCGGAGTGCCCGGATCGTCATGTGCTTGAATTCGGCGCGGTACGCGCGGCGGCTGGCAATTTCCGGCGCTGGTCTAGTCCATTTTCAGGGCGAGGGGAAACCCGTTTCTGCATGGCGAAATCCGCCATCATGCGCCCGACGGAGCGGCGGCAGCAACGGGACCATCAGGACATCGAACGCGCGCACCGCCTTTTACGGCAGTGAAGCGCTGGCACTCTCCATCCTTTTGCGGAACGAAGCCAGTTTCCTGACCAGCAGCAGGATCACATCGGCATTGGCCAACAGGGACGGATTGAGGCTCATCCCGAGCGCATTGAGTGATCCGACCGCGAAATTCTTGGTCATCCGTGCAAAACCCTCGCTGGATGCCTCAAACCGACCGTTCACGCTCAGGGTGTCGTAGCCGAACTCGTTGAGAAAGATGAAATCGAGGCTTTCGGAAGACATCTCCGCATCCGCCTCGGAGCCGTGCGGGGCCTCGCGCAACGTCTTGAAAAACGAAAACCGAACGGTCTTGTCGATGTCGGTGAGCCGGATCACCAGCGGACGAAAAGCCGACAAGCCTGGGACCATCGACGCCAGGCGCATCAACCACTTCGCGTTCTTCTTGAAGACTTTCTGCTGATAGCGCTGGCAATTGGAGATCAACTCGGGAAGCAGCACCGGCTTGGTCACTTGGTGGCGTGGCAGCGCCTCGATCGATGCAGCGGCATTGCGCCAGAACGCGATCGCCGCGCCGTTGTCCCAGGGCGCGCCGACGGTCCAGACGTCCCCCGGCTTCATGACGATCGGAATGCAACCGGCGGACTCGATGACATCAGCTGCGTCGGAAGCCTGGTTGATCGAGTCGTTGAGATAGAAATTCTCGACATGCGAAAAGTAGACGAACGAGGCGAACGGGATGACGTACTTCGGCTGCAGGCAATCGATCTGCTGCCGAACCGTGGCAAGCTTTTCCCGCGCCGCCAACTCGCGGAGCGGCTTGTTGGCCTTGCCGCCCTTCCAGGCAGCGTAGCTGAATTGGGTCAGCAGAACGTCGATCGGCCCGACTTGGGCTCGAAGACGCAACAGGTCGCGCTCACTCTTCAACTCGCAATCATTGATATTGAGGATGACGCGCCCATCGGCCCGAAACACGTTCCAGGAATCGTAAAAGCCATCGCGCCCGATGCGCATGGTTTCCCCCGGTGCGACCTCGAAACTCTCGCCTTCCGGAATCTCATCGACCGCAAAGCCTTGCGAGCGCAGGAATGAGGCGACCCTCTGGTCGGCGGTTTTCTGGAACAGCACGCGCGCGCCGCGGTTTGGCGTCGACTTGAAAAATC
>NZ_DATEPI010000025.1:0-15040 GCF_035273305.1 Bradyrhizobium sp.
CGAAACACCTTTGCGCCCGAGGGCGCATCGCGCTGTCGGGCGTTGACCTCCGGCCTCAAGGGCCGGGCGGCGGGTCGAAAAGAACGTCTTTCCGAAGATTGCCGGCGTTAAACTCCCACGAGGGAGAAAAGTCAAGGAAACTGCCGCCAGAATGGCGCTTTCGTGAAGCTGGATCGCGGAGCTGGACCTTGCAAAATGAAGAGCTTTGGGGCCAATCGGGTCATGACGTCCTCCGGCAAAACCTTTTCCAGACCGATATCCGACCATTTCGACGGCAGGCAGTTCTTCGATCCCGACGGCGCGCCGCCAAAATCGCTTCGTCAGGTACTTCGATGGCAGTTCAGCCGTGATCGGCGGCGACAGGCATGGCCAAAATGGGCGCCGAGCCCTCATGCCGACACGCCGCCAGCCCGCGTCGAGGGTGGGCGGGTGCGGCTGTCGTTTGTCGGTCATGCCAGCTGGCTGATCCAGACGTCTGGACTGAATATGCTGATCGATCCGATCTGGTCCGAGCGAGCCTCGCCCATCCGCTGGGCCGGCCCGAAGCGCCGGAACGATCCCGGTATCGCCTTCGACGCGCTGCCTCCGATCGATGCGGTGCTGGTATCGCACGGCCACTACGATCACCTCGATGTCGCTACGCTGTCGAGACTGGCTGCCCGGTTTTCCCCGCGCGTGATCACTCCACTCGGCAATGACATAAGCATGCGCAAGGCCGACCGGGCCATCCGGGCTGAAACGTTCGATTGGCACGAGCGAATCGAACTCAGTAGCAGCGTCGCGTTGACGCTGGTGCCGACCCGGCATTGGACGGCGCGCGGATTGTTCGACCGCAACAGAGCGCTATGGGCCAGTTTTGTGCTGGAGACGCCAGCCGGTAAAATCTACATCGTGTGCGATTCCGGCTACGGCGACGGCAAGCATTTCCGCCGGGTCGCGCAAACGCACGGCCCGCTTCGTTTGGCGATCCTGCCGATCGGCGCTTATGAGCCCCGCTGGTTCATGCGCGACCAGCACATGAATCCCGCCGATGCCGTCATGGCACTGGGCGACTGCGGCGCCGAGCAGGCACTCGCCCATCATCACGGCACGTTTCAATTGACCGACGAAGCAATCGACGCGCCGGTCAGCGCGCTTCATGCGGCGCTCGATGAGGCGAAGATTCCGCGCGAGCGCTTTGTCGCGCTCAAGCCGGGGCAGGTGGTTGAGCTCTCGTGATCGCCTTCCTCAACAAGCGAGCGAAACGACCTAAAGGAACGTCTCGGGCTCCTGGTGTGCACCACAGCGGGAGCGCAGCCCGAGCGTTACTGTCCGTTCTGCTTGATCGCCCAGGACACGCTGACCGTGACCTGCAGCGTCTCTTCGCCTGGTGACACCGGTGTTGGCGATGTCGCCATTGCGGCAACATTTTTGCGAAAAGGCGCCGGACCGGGAACGCCTTCTTCCGAGATGTTAATTGGCGCCCCCAGGGTAACACCGGCCGCCTTGGCGTAGGTCTCTGCCTTGCGCCTCGCATCGGCTATCGCCTGTTCGCGCGCGCCATCCAGAAGCTTCGAAGCGTTTGAGACCGTAAACGCAATGCCGCCGATGTCATTCGCGCCGGCGCCGACCAGCGTGTCGATCACGTTCGCTAGCTTGTTTGGCTCGCGCGAGCGAACGGTGACGCGATTACTTGCGCGATATCCGACGACTGGAGATGGTCCGGCGCGATTGGGTGCGTATTGGGGCTGTAGCGATAGCCGCGAGGTCTGGAAATCATTCTCGGCGATGCCGGCGCCTTTCAGTGCCAGCAATATTTTTCCCATCGCCGCGTTATTGGCGTCTGAGGCCTCGCGCGCGGTTTTGGCGTCGGAGCTTACGCCGCCATCGATCTGCGCCAAGTCGGGTGCGGCCGAGACGGTAGCTTCACCGGTGACGGTGATAGCAGCCGGCGGGGCAGTCTGCGCCAGCGCGGGCACTGTAAGTAACGCGGCGGCGGCAAGAGCGGCGAAGCAAGGCCGCAATTTCATGATCGTCATTTTAGGGGCACGTACACGTTGATGACGAGTTTGTCTTCCGCCGTCGTCAGCGGATCGGTCATGTATTCCTCGACGAAGGTATCCTTGGCCTCGAGCTTCTTGTCATCGAGGTGATTGGTGATGGCTTCGTAGGTGTTATCCATGTTGTCATAGGAACCGCGATGGACGAATTTCAGCGCCTTGCCGTCAGGCGATTTTCCCATGCTCATGTCCTTGGTAAGGTTTTTAGGCGCTTGATCGACCGGTATTTCCGCCAGATAGCTGAAGCCGGTATCATCGGTTGCGGTGTAGACGATCATCGGATTGCCGGCGGGCTTGATGCCCTGCTTCTCGAGCAGCGCCGATAAAGATTTGAAGGACTCGATCAGTGCATCGAACGCCGAATCCCAGTTGGCGGTGCCCTTAAGGACCACGACCGTCTTCGGCTCGAGCGTGATCTCTTCGCCAAACGCATCAGCAGTCTGCACCGGCGCGGGCGCCGCAGCCGGTGGCGGCGCGGGTGTCTCGGCGGCAGCAGGCGGAGTAGCCGGTGTGGCAGAAGGGCTGGCCGGGGCTGGCGCGGGGCTAGGCGGAGCGTTCGGTTTGGATTCGGCAGCGGTGGATGATGCGCCAGGTCCAGCTGCTGGCGATTGCGCCAGCGCGTCGCCACAAAGTAGCGAAATCGCGGCGATCGGGATCAACGCATGCATAATGAGGCGAAACGAGCGGCGGCGGTACATCAGCTGTCCTCCAGGCTTTTTCAGGGTAGTGGCGAACGCCTGGGTGTCCCGGTTCACGTCGGCGATGGTACTGCATGCTAACATCCAGCCCGGCTATCGTCTTGTGATAGATGTGTCATGCGGCTCGGTTGGCCGGCAAGGGTGTTTCGAACACATTCACCACACTGGCCAACCCGCCGCGGTTCGCCATATAAGGCAGGCACAATCGGGATTTTCCATGAGCGCGCTTGCCAATCATGCGTTTGCCAAGATGAACGGCATCGGTAACGAGATCGTCGTGGTCGATCTGCGCGATTCGTCCGCCGCTGTCACGCCCGAAGAGGCCCGCGCGATAGCGTCGCCGGCAGGCGTAAGTTTCGACCAGCTGATGCTGCTGCAGCCGCCCCGGGTTGAAGGCACCGAGGCTTTTATTCGCATCTACAATAATGACGGTTCAGAGGCCGCCGCCTGCGGTAATGGTATGCGCTGCGTTGCTCGGCGCCTGTTTGAAGCTACCGGGCAGACCGCTGCCACCTTTGAGACCAAAGCCGGCCTGCTCAATTGCTGGCAGGGCGCAAACGGGCTGTACACGGTTGATATGGGGGCTCCGAAATTCGCCTGGCAGGACATTCCGCTGGCGGAGGAGTTTCGCGACACCCGCTCGATCGAATTGCAGATCGGGCCCATTGACTCGCCGGTGCTGCATACGCCCTCGGTGGTCAGCATGGGAAACCCGCATGCGATCTTCTGGGTGGATGACGTCAATGCCCACGATCTCGCCCGCTTTGGGCCGCTTCTGGAGAACCATCCCATCTTTCCGGAACGCGCCAACATCACGCTGGCGCATATCGTCGATCGCGATCACATCACGATCCGGACCTGGGAGCGCGGTGCTGGACTGACAAAGGCATGCGGCTCGGCCGCATCGGCAACAGCCGTGGCCGCGGCGCGGCTCAAGCGCGCCAACCGTGTCGTGCAGATTACTTTACCCGGCGGCGAACTCAGCATCGAGTGGCGCGAGGGTGACGATCACGTCTTGATGACGGGGACAGCGACTTTTGAATACGAAGGCCGGTTCGATCCAGCCTTGTTTGCTTCTGTCAACTGATATGACCGTCGAGATCGTCACCTTCGGCTGTCGTCTTAATGCCTTCGAATCCGAAGTGATCGCCCGGCAGGCCGAGAGTGCCGGCATAAACGAGACCATCGTCCTCAATACTTGCGCGGTCACCAATGAAGCCGTGGCACAGGCGCGGCAATCGATTCGACGACTGAAGCGCGATCACCCCGAGCGGCGAATAGTGGTGACCGGTTGCGCGGCGCAGAGTCAGCCGGAAATTTTCGCAGTCATGCCCGAAGTCGACCGCGTTGTCGGAAATGAGGACAAGATGCGCGCGGAAGCATGGCGCACCGCTCGCGACGCGCTGGCCTGCGCTCCAAAACTGGGTATCGAGCCCAGCGAAAAGATTGCGGTCACTGACATCATGGCCGTGACGGCGATGGCGCCGCATCTGCTCGAGGGTTTTCACAAGGGGCTGCCGCGCGTTTTCGTGCAGGTGCAGAACGGGTGCGATCATCGCTGCACGTTTTGCATCATTCCGTATGGCCGCGGCAACTCGCGTTCGGTGCCAATGGGCGCGGTGGTCAACCAAATTCGCGCGTTGGTCGAGCGCGGTCACGCCGAAATCGTGCTGACCGGGGTCGATCTCACCAGCTATGGCGCCGACCTGCCGGGTAGCCCGAAGCTCGGGCAATTGACAAAACAGATATTGCGCCACGTGCCGGAATTGAAACGGTTGCGGCTTTCATCGATCGATCAGGTCGAAGCCGATCGCGACCTGCTCGATGTGATCGCTGACGATGAACGTCTGATGCCGCATCTGCATCTGTCGTTGCAGTCCGGCGACGATATTGTTCTGAAGCGCATGAAGCGTCGCCACAGTCGCGGACAGGCCATCGAGTTCTGCGCGCAAGTGCAGCGGCTGCGGCCAGACCTCGCCCTCGGAGCTGATTTGATCGCCGGATTTCCAACCGAGACCGAAGAGATGTTCGCGCGTTCGATCGATCTGGTGGACGAGTGCGGACTTACGTTCCTGCACGTGTTTCCCTACTCACCCCGTCCGGGCACGCCGGCGGCGCGCATGCCGCAGGTGGCGGGTAATGCCGTTCGGGAGCGGGCCAAACGGCTGCGGGCCTGTGGCGAGACTGCTTTGCGACGGCGTCTTGCTTCGGAGTCGGGTCGTACCCGCCAAGTCCTAATCGAAAGCGCCAATCAAGGGCGTACCGAGCATTTCATTCCGGTGGCGATCAGCGGCGAAGCGCCCGGCGCGATACGGTCGCTCGCGATCACCGGCAATGATGGCGCGCGACTGATGGTGTGAGGCTTACTCACCATTCCAGCCGCATCTCCTGAGCCGATCCAGCAAATGCGCCGGCGCTGGGGCGACGACGCGAACTGGGTCCTTGTTCCTGGAAAGCGGGATGACGATCTCGCGGGAATGCAGATGCAGGCGCGGTTCGCCGAACCGCGGGCCATTTCCATAGATGTTGTCGCCGACAATGGGCCAGCCCATCGCGGCAGCGTGCACGCGCAACTGATGCGTTCGGCCGGTGATCGGCTCAAGCGCAAGCCAGCTCAGCCCCTCACCGCGCCCCAGCACTTTCCAATTCGTAAGCGCTGGCTGCCCTTCCGGGTCAGGCTTTTGCCACCAGCCCCGCTCGGCATTGAGGCGGCCGATCGGCATGTCGATTACACCCTCATTATCGGCCGGGCCGCCTTCAACCACGGCCCAATAGGTTTTGGAAATCCTGCCGTGCTTGAACAACAGCCCGAGCGATGCGGTTGCCTTGCGGTGGCGACCCAGTACCAGGCAGCCGGAGGTGTCACGATCGAGGCGATGCGCGAGAACCGGCGGGCGCGGCAGTCCGAACCGCAGCGCGTCAAAGGACGATTCCAGATTGGCTCCGCCCTTTGGGCCGCGATGCACCGGCAGGCCGGCCGGCTTGTCGATCACCAGCATCAGGCCGTCGCGATGGAGCACGCGGCTTTGGATTTCGTCCCCGGTCAACTCGGGAACTTCGGTCACTCGGTCGAGACTTTCGCTCATGGCGCGAAACCGCTAACACACTCGGCATGAACGACACCACTGCGGAAAACACGAAACTGAGCTGGTGGCGCCGTCTGTCCAACGGACTGAAGCGCACCTCAAACTCGCTTGGAACCGCCGTCGCCGATCTCGTCACCAAGCGCAAGCTCGATCGGGCGATGCTGGAGGATATCGAGGACGTGCTGCTGCGCGCCGATCTCGGAACCGAGGTCGCGGGACGCATTTCGGCGGCCGTGGGAGTCGGCCGGTACGACAAGGCGATCACGGAAGATGACGTCAAGGCGGTCGTTGCGAGCGAAGTGGAAAAGGTGCTTGCGCCAGTCGCCAAATCGCTTGCGATCGACGACGCCAAAAAGCCGTTCGTCATTCTTGTTGTTGGCGTCAACGGTTCAGGCAAGACCACCACGATCGGCAAGTTGGCGGCCAGACTCGGCGCTGAACGACGCAAGGTCATGCTGGCCGCCGGCGATACGTTTCGCGCGGCCGCCATTGAACAGCTGAAGATTTGGGGCGAGCGCACCAAGTCGCCGGTGATATCGGGCGCGCAGGGTTCCGACTCCGCGAGCCTTGCGTTCAACGCGCTCACCGCGGCGCGCGACGGCGGCTTCGACGTGCTTCTGGTTGACACCGCCGGACGTCTGCAGAACAAGGCCGAACTGATGAACGAGCTTGAAAAAGTCGTTCGAGTCATAAAAAAGGTCGATGCCTCTGCGCCGCATGCGGTACTGCTGGTGCTGGATGCTACGGTGGGACAAAATGCGCTGTCGCAGGTCGAAGCGTTTCATCGTACCGCAGGCGTAACCGGCCTGGTGATGACAAAACTCGATGGCACCGCGCGCGGCGGCATTCTCGTGGCGCTGGCCGAAAAGCATAAACTGCCCGTGCACTTCATCGGCGTCGGTGAAGGCGTGGAAGATCTGGCGCCGTTCACGGCGCGGGATTTTGCGCAGGCGATCGCAGGAATAGAGTGATCTCCCCTGAGATCGAACAGTCGCGGCTACTCGGATGATGGATTGAGCAATGGACAAGACGACGCCGCACCCACTATTCAAGCTCGCGACCGAACTCGGTCCGCTGCTGGTGTTCTTTATTGCCAACGCAAAATTCAATCTGTTCGTCGCCACCGGCGCTTTCATGGTCGCGATCGTTGCGGCGATGGTCGCTTCTTACGTTGTAGTGCGGCACGTGCCTCTGATGGCGCTGGTCACCGGCGTCATTGTCATCGTGTTCGGCTCGCTGACGCTGGTGCTGCATGATGAGACTTTCATCAAAATCAAGCCCACCATCATTTACGGCCTGTTTGCCGCGATTCTCGGCGGTGGGCTGTTGTTCGGCCGTTCCTTTATCGCGATCATGTTCGACCAGATGTTCAATCTCACGCCCCATGGCTGGCGCATCCTCACCAGGCGCTGGGCGCTGTTCTTTTTGGGGATGGCGATCTTGAACGAGGTCATCTGGCGCACCCAGAGCACCGATTTCTGGGTCACGTTCAAGGCATTTGGTGTCATCCCGCTGACGATGGCATTTGCCGTAGCGCAAATGCCTCTGACCAAGCGCTTTCATGTCGAGCCGGCTTCGCTCGAAGCCAGCGAGGCTGAGGCGGGCGATGTGTCAAAGGGCTGAAAGGAACATGCACGGGCGCGATGCGCCGTGCATTTTTCCTGAAGCTCGTGCTTGCCGTCGGTCGGCCCTCGATGATTTGCCGCAAACCAGGCCCGGTCAATTCGCGAGCGTGCCTTGCTTAATCAGGAGTCGGCCTTCAATGCCTTTTCGATCTCGACCTTGAGAACCGTATCGATATTTTCCGGCGTCACCGGACCGACCATCTTGTAGAGGATCGTGCCTTCGCGGCCGACGATGAAGGTCTCGGGCACGCCATAGACCCCCCATTCAATTGCGGCGCGGCCGTTACCGTCGACGCCGACGATGCCATAGGGATTGCCGTAACGGCTGAGAAAACGCCGCGCGTTATCCGGCGCGTCCTTGTAATTGATTCCGACAAGTTGAAATCGCTTGTCCCGCCCAAGCGCCGCGAGCAGCGGCGCTTCGTCGTGACAGGGTATACACCATGAGGCCCAAACGTTGACGATACTGACGTTGCCCTTGAATATAGCAGGATCGAGTCCGGGGACTGCGGCTCCGCCGTTGGTGAGACCTTCCAGCGGCGGAAGTGCTGTGCGCGGCGCGGGATGGCCGATCAGTGCGGAAGGAATTCTCGAGGGATCGCCCGTACCGAGTCGATACCAAAATAGCGCGATCAGGGCAGCAAAGGCGATCAGCGGGAGCGTCAATAGCAGAGAGCGCCGCTGCGACATTGCCTCTGTCGTTGAGGGCTCGGTCATTTGAAATCCGTCGCGCTTCGCCCGGAACGCCTGACCACTCCCGCCGCATCAAGCTCGCGCAGGCGCTGCTTCTGGCGGCGATAGTCGATCGTGATCCACGCAATGAGAAGAGCCACCACTGCTGTCACCAGCAGGTAGGAGGAGACGATAAAGGGCGCGTAAGGGCCAAGCGACAAGGCGGTCATGGTAACTGACTCGCCTGCTTGATCTGCAAAGCGCGCACCCGACGACGCAATATCTCGTTGCGCATCGCCGCCAAATGCAGCGTCACAAACAGCAGCGAAAACGCCAGCGCCATGATCAATAGCGGAATCAAAAAAGTCCGGTCAAGCGTGGGGCCGCCCAACCGCAGGACCGATGCGGGCTGATGCAGCGTGTTCCACCAGTCGACCGAGAATTTAATGATAGGCAGGTTGATGGCGCCGACCAGCGTCAACACCGCCGCCGCGCGCGCGGCGCGCGACGGATCTTCCACCGCTCGCCACAATGCGATCAGCCCGAGATACATCAGAAACAGGATCAGCACCGAAGTCAGCCGCGCATCCCATTCCCAATAAGTGCCCCACATCGGCCGGCCCCACAGCGAGCCTGTCGCGAGCGCAAGGAATGTGAAGCAGGCGCCGATCGGAGCGGCTGCTTTGGCGGCGACATCGGCAAGCGGATGCCGCCACACCAGCGTGCCGAGCGCAGCCAGGCTCATCACGCCCCAGACGAACATCGAAAGCCAAGCATTCGGAACATGGATGAACATGATCTTGACGGTCGCGCCCTGCTGGTAATCGTCGGGCGCTATCACGGATTGATAGAGGCCGATCAGCAGCAGCACGAGCGTCAGACACGTCAGCCATGGTAGTAGCCGCGCGGTCAGCGTCAGGAACCGGGTGGGATTGGCCAGATCGATCAGCGTCATTTCATCCTGTTAATGGTCGCGACTGCGGCACGCAACCAGCAGAGACGCCTTCAGCGAGAGTTGATCGGCATTGAGCCGCGCGATCTCGTTTCGAGCTCTCGTACTTGCGTTTTGCTCTGACGCTTCGAATCGCTGTCCTGTCTTCCTGGTCAGTCGAGTCCGTGGCGAAGGCTGGCGGCGGCAGCGAACGGGCCGATCACGAAGCTGATCAACGAGAGCGCACACAAAATCGTAAATGGCGCACCGAACGACAATCCACTAATCGCCGCCTGCGAAGCCGCCACACCAAAGATCAGGACGGGTATGGACAGCGGTAGCACCAGCACTGCCAGCAACAGACCGCCGCGATGCAAGGTCACGGCCAATGCCGCCCCGATCATGCCGGTAAACGTCAAAGCAGGCGTCCCCGCCAGCAATGTCAATCCAACCGCCGAAGTTGAGGTTGCATCGAGGTTCAACAGCAGCCCCAACGCGGGGGTAGCTATCACGAGCGGCAAACCAGCAGCAAGCCAGTGCGCGAGAGCCTTGGCGGCGCAGGCTAGCTCCAGCGGTACGCGCCCCATGACAATCAGATCGAGCGAGCCGTCGTCATGGTCGGCCATGAACAGCCGGTCGAGCGTAAGCAGGCTTGCCAGCAGCGCGCCGAGCCACAATATGGCGGGCCCCAGGCGTGCGAGCAGCGCGAGATCGGGGCCGAGCGCGAAGGGCATCAGCACCACCACCGTGAGAAAAAACAGAACCCCGATCAGCGCACCGCCGCCGACGCGTAGCGCGATGTTGACGTCTCTTCGAACCAGCGCCGCGAGCGCGCTCATGGGGCGCTCCCGATCGGCAATTCGCGCGCCGTAATTCCAAGGGGTACGTGGGTGGCCGCGACGATCAGGCCGCCGCGCGCAAGATGACCGGCCATCAGCGCCGCGAACATGCTCTGGCCGAAGCTATCAAGCGCGTTGGTCGGCTCATCCAGCAGCCAGAGCGGCCGCCGGACCGTGAGCAGGCGCGCGATGGATAGCCGGCGCCGCTGGCCAGCCGACAAGTAAGCGGCCGGGAGGTAAATCGCATGGTCGAGCCCGACCGTGGCAAGACATCCCTTCGCGTCGGATGCGTCGCCGCCGAGAAACTCCCGCCAGAATAAAAGGTTCTCGATCACACTCAACGCCGGCTTGAGCGCATCGCGATGGCCGATATAGTGGGCCTGTTCTGGCAGTGTCAGTTCAACGTCGCCGCCCTCGAGCGCGATCGATCCAGCGGCTGGCGCCAGCAGCCCCGCTATGATCCGCAGCAGCGATGTTTTGCCTGAGCCGTTGGGGCCGACCACGGCCAGCGCCTCGCCGGCGCTGGTCTCAAAATCGAGCCCGGAGAACACGTCCCGGCCACCCCGCATGCACCTGATGCCCCGTCCCGAGAGCCGCATTTCGTCCCTTCACAGCCCTCTGGAATCTGTGGCTACCGCAGCAGAAGTTTTCGGTAGCGCAACGCTGCGGCACGCTTGCCGGTGTGGCGGTGCCACTGGAATGATTCTATAAGCCGGAACTTGATGCAGCACAGAATCCGCGGCTGCAAGCCATCAGGCCAAAGCCCCGTTGAAGGTGGTATGATACCCTCGCGGGCTAAAAACGAATGAATTGGGATCCCCTCATATGACCTCGCTCGACAGCTTCAAAAGCCAGAAGACCCTCAAGGTCGGCACCAAGACCTATGTTTATTACAGCCTGCCGGCCGCAGAGAAGAATGGCCTGAAGGGGATTTCCAAGCTTCCCTATTCGATGAAGGTACTTTTGGAAAACCTGCTGCGCAACGAGGATGGCCGAACGGTCAAGAAGGGCGATATCATCGCGGTCTCGAAATGGCTGAGCAAGCGCAAGCTCGAGCATGAGATCGCATTCCGTCCGTCACGGGTGCTGATGCAGGATTTCACCGGCGTTCCGGCGGTGGTCGATCTGGCGGCGATGCGCAACGCCATGCAGAAGCTGGGCGGGGATGCGGAAAAAATCAATCCGCTGGTGCCGGTCGATCTCGTCATCGACCACAGCGTGATCGTCAACTTCTTCGGGGACAACAAGGCTTTCGCCAAAAACGTGGTCGAGGAATACAAGCAGAACCAGGAACGCTACGAATTCCTCAAATGGGGCCAGAAAGCGTTTTCGAATTTTTCCGTGGTGCCGCCCGGCACCGGCATTTGCCATCAGGTCAATCTCGAATATCTCGCGCAAACGGTATGGACGCGCAAAGAGAAGATGATCGTCGGCAAGAAGAAGGGCATGTTCGAGGTCGCCTATCCCGATACGCTGGTCGGCACCGATTCGCACACCACGATGGTGAACGGTCTTGCGGTGCTCGGCTGGGGCGTCGGCGGTATCGAAGCTGAAGCGGCGATGCTCGGCCAGCCGCTATCGATGCTGTTGCCCGAAGTGGTCGGCTTCAAGCTCAAGGGTCAACTAAAGGAAGGCGTGACGGCGACCGATCTGGTGCTGACGGTCACGCAGATGCTGCGCAAGCAGGGGGTAGTCGGAAAATTCGTTGAATTCTTCGGCCCCGGTCTCGACAATCTTTCGGTAGCGGACAAGGCAACTATCGGCAACATGGCGCCCGAATACGGCGCCACTTGCGGATTCTTTCCGGTCGACGCCGAGACCATCGATTATCTCAAGACTTCTGGCCGCTCGACCGCCCGTGTCGCCCTCGTGTTGGCCTATGCCAAGGCCCAGGGATTGTTCCGCACGGCCAAATCGCCGGATCCGGTCTTCACCGAAAAACTGACGCTTGATCTGGGCGACGTAGTCCCCTCGATGGCGGGACCGAAGCGGCCCGAAGGCCGTGTCGCACTGCCTTCTGTTGCCGAAGGTTTCGCAGCGGCGATGGCCAGCGAATACAAGAAATCCGCCGATATCTCGAATCGCTATCCCGTCGAGAACCGCAACTTCGATCTTGGCCACGGCGATGTAGTCATCGCGGCGATCACCTCCTGCACTAACACCTCTAATCCGAGCGTGTTGATCGGGGCGGGATTGTTAGCCCGCAATGCCGCCGCCAAGGGGCTGACCGCGAAGCCCTGGGTAAAGACGTCGCTGGCTCCTGGCAGCCAGGTGGTCGCGGAATATCTTTCCAATTCCGGCCTTCAGTTGGATCTGGACAAGGTCGGCTTCAACCTGGTCGGATTCGGCTGCACCACCTGCATCGGCAACTCAGGCCCGTTGCCCGAGGAGATATCGAAATCCATCAACGACAACGGAATCATCGCCGCTGCCGTATTGTCCGGCAACCGCAATTTCGAAGGCCGCGTCAGCCCAGACGTGCAGGCCAATTATCTGGCTTCGCCGCCGTTAGTGGTGGCCTACGCGCTGGCCGGGACGGTGACGAAAAATCTGGCGGTGGAGCCGATCGGTAATGGCAGGGATGGAAAGCCGGTTTTCCTGAAGGACATCTGGCCGACCGCCAAAGAGATCAATACGTTCATGAAGAAATTCGTGACATCGACGATTTTCAAGAAGCGCTACGCCGACGTGTTCAAGGGCGACGTCAATTGGCGGAAGATCAAGACCGTGGAGAGCGAAACCTATCGCTGGAACATGAGTTCGACTTACGTGCAGAACCCACCCTATTTCGAAGGCATGAAGAAGGAGCCGCAACCGATCGTCGATGTGGTGGATGCGCGCATTCTCGCGATATTCGGAGACAAGATCACCACCGACCACATCTCGCCGGCCGGCGCGATCAAGTTGACCTCACCTGCCGGAAAGTATCTTTCCGAGCATCAGGTGCGTCCCGCCGATTTCAATCAGTACGGAACGCGGCGTGGCAATCACGAGGTCATGATGCGCGGTACCTTCGCCAATATCCGCATCAAGAATTTCATGCTGAAAGGCTCTGACGGCAACATTCCGGAGGGCGGGCTTACCAGGCACTGGCCGGATGGCGAGCAGATGTCGATCTACGACGCAGCGATGAAGTATCAGGCCGAACAAGTTCCGCTGGTGGTGTTTGCGGGCGCCGAATACGGCAACGGCTCATCGCGAGACTGGGCCGCGAAAGGAACACGGCTGCTCGGCGTACGTGCGGTGATCTGCCAGAGCTTTGAGCGAATCCATCGCTCCAATCTGGTTGGCATGGGTGTGTTGCCGCTCACGTTCGAGGAAGGCACGTCCTGGCAATCGATCGGATTGAAGGGCGATGAGACGGTCACGATCCGTGGCCTGCAGGGCGATCTGAAACCGCGTCAAAAGCTGATTGCCGAGATCGTGTCCGGCGATGGCTCGCTGCAGCGGGTCTCATTGCTGTGCCGGATCGATACGCTGGACGAGCTCGAATATTATCGGAACGGGGGGATCCTGCATTACGTGTTGCGAAAACTCGCAGCGTGATGTGGACACACTGATCGCTCACTGCGAAGTGAGTAGCCGGTGAGCAGTGGGCAGCCTATGAAGAACCGCCTTCCTCCGTTCGGAGGAAGGCGGTGTTCAGGGCATCAGCGCATGCCGCCGACGATGCAGGTCATTTCCATTTTCCAGCATGACAGGAATGATGGCCCATAGCTTTATGTCGCGATGGTCGGGCGCGCTCAGCATGTGTGCGATCATCGCCATCGTTCGCCCGGCCCACGCGGACCCGCGCGCGGTAGTTGAATTGTTCACCTCGCAAGGGTGCTCGTCATGTCCTCCCGCCGACAAGGTTCTTGGTGAACTCGCCAACGATCCTTCGGTGGTGGCGTTGAGCCTGCCGATCGATTACTGGGATTATCTGGGCTGGAAGGATACGCTGGCGGACTCGCGCTTCACCGCGCGACAGAAGGCCTATTCCCAAGTGCGCGGCGACCGCGAAGTTTACACGCCGCAGGTGGTGGTCAATGGCTCGATGCATGTCATCGGCAGTGATCTGCCCGGAATCGAAAACGCCATTCACGTCACAAGCAAGTCGGATGGCGTGATGTCGGTGCCAGTCAGCATGACTCAAGCCGGCACGCAGATTACGGTTTCGGTAGCGGCTGCTGCTAAAGCTCTCGCCGCCAGGCATGGCGAAGTCTGGATCTGTTCGGTTGCCAAAGCCGTCCCGATCTCGATCGGGCGAGGCGAGAATCGCGGGCGACAGGTGACATATCACAACGTGGTGCGCGGGCTGCTCAAAGTCGGCGACTGGAACGGCGCTCCAGCAAGCTGGACCGTTCCGCTGGAAAACATATCGCGTGATGGTGTCGATGCAGCGGTGGTCTTTCTTCAGGATGGAAATCGCGATCGGCCGGGTGTGATGCTCGGCGCAGCCTTCGTGCCGCTACACTGAGCGGCAGTATTTTATTTCCGGCCTGCCATCCGACCGCCGAAAACCCGCCATTGATCCTGCCCATGATCCGAACACGACATCAGGGGCGTCAAGATTCGGGCGTCCACCGGTACCTCATAACGAAAATGGACCAACTTTCGTTGGCCCAGTATCGACAAACGTAGCTGCGGCACAGGCCCGATCCTGACGACCCCGGGGGGCTGGGGGCTGAGGAATCCGGAACCGAAAGGACCGGGCCAACGCACGGGAATCTTGTCGCATTCCGCCGCGGCAGGCGGTGGGCGGAAGTGGGGCGGCATTATGATCACGCTAACGATCACGTGACGCTGGGTTTTTTGACCGCTCCGGTACTTTGCCGACGAATGGGGACGTGCTGGGATCACCCCTTGCGGCGACCTGGCGTTGGCGCAATCATGCAGGCATGATCCCGAGGGCTGCCGCCAGTTCGATTCGGGACCAGACCATACCTGACATGACAGGAGGCGCCGGATGAGTTCGATGTCGGAGGAAGCCGACCCAAGCGAGGCCCGCGCAGCGGTGCGTGCCGCCGCTGCGGGCCCGCTATCAAATCGGGTAACTTTCAATCGCCTCGAACTCAATCGCATCCTGAATTTGTACGGACGCATGGTCGCCGACGGTGAATGGCGAGACTATGCGATTGACTTCTTGCGCGATCGTGCCGTGTTCTCGG
>NZ_DATEPI010000026.1:0-6572 GCF_035273305.1 Bradyrhizobium sp.
GGTGAAGATGAAAAAGGGCGACCGCGTGTTCTTCTACCATTCCAACGAAGGCAAGGAGATTGTCGGCATCGCGGAGGTCATCAAGGAGGCCTATCCCGATCCGAGCGACAAGAGCGGCAAGTTCGTCTGCGTCGATATCAAGGCTGACAAGCCCTTGAAGACTCCGGTGACGATGGCGGCGATCAAGGCCGACAAACGGTTGAGCGACATGGCGCTGGTGAAGTATTCGCGGCTATCGGTGCAGCCGGTCACGCCGGAAGAATGGAAGCTTGTCTGCAAGATGGGCGGGGTTTGATCGGGTAGGTCAAACCGCCGCAGCAGCCGTCACGACTTGTGCCAGCAGCGCCTCGCGCTTCGATTGCGAGCGATAGCCCTTCATGGTGGCGGCGAACCGTTCCAGGATGCCATCTTCGAAAGCGGTGACGATCGTGTCGTGGACGTAGCTCTTGCGGCAGATCGCGGGAGTGTTCGAAAGTTCATCCGCCGCGGCGCGGACCGCTTCCAGCACCTGCTTGCGGCGGCCGCGCGCGCTTGCGGCCGGTGAAATCCGCGACAGCGATTCCAGCACCACCGCGGAAGCCATCAGGGTGCGGAAATCCTTAAGCGAGATCTTGATACCCGCGATCTCGCGCAAAAACGCATTGACCTGTGTGGTGGATACCGCGCGGACGTTGCCTGAGCCGTCCTGGAACTGGAACATGCGCTTGCCAGGCAGGCCGCTCAGGATGCCGATCGCGCGAACCAGCTTGGCCGCGTCACATTCCTTGCGTACCGCCTTGCCGCCCTTCGCCTTGAAGCTCAGCACCACCGAATCCCCTTCCAGGGTGACGTTCGACTTCAAGAGCGTGGTAGCTCCGCGAGTGCCGTTGAGGCGGGCATAGGATTCGTTGCCGGGACGTATGGCGGTACGCGCGATCAGCTCGATCACCGCGGCAAGCGCGAACTCGCGGGTGGGGGCCTCGCCCGAGAGATGCATCGAGACGTTGCGGCGGATTTTCGGAAGCGCATTGACCAGGCGCGCCAGCCGATGAGCCTTCCGCTGCTCGCGAACCTTCTCCCAGTCCGAATGATAGCGATATTGCAACCGGCCCGCGGCATCGCGGCCGACCGCCTGCAGATGCGAATTCGGGTCAGGCGAATAGCGGACTTCCGCATAGGCCGGAGGTACGGCCATGGAGTGCAGGCGCTTGATCGTGCCGGTGTGCCGGATCCGCTTGCCGTTGGCGCGAACGAACGAATAGCTCTTCCCCCGCTTGATGCGGCGGATGGTCAACTCGTTCTGGTCGCCGAGCTTAAGGCCGAGTTCGTTGGCAAGGGATTCGACGCTGGCGGGATGTCCCGGCGTGGGGCTCATGGCGGGATCGACGGAAGCGGGCCGCGTAGCCTCTAGATTCTCCTGATCCGTCATGACGTTAGTCGCCTTGCTCCAACTCTATCCAGCTAATGCCGTTTGTTGATGTTTTGTTCCTGCAGGTGGCTTTGGCCACGGGCAGGCCATTTAGGGGGTTATCTGCTCCATGGCTAGTGAGGGCTTTTACGATATAGGTTTTATAGTACCCTTAACATGCCTCCGGCGCGCAGCCTGTGGCGTTTTGGCGTTCTCAAAAACGCGATCGTGATCCGCACGCCCCCGAAGAGTCGGCCGGTTTTTACAGGTGGCGGACTCAGCCCGCCGAAGGTCGTAGTCGTTGCGCTTGTCGATGCCGTCAGCCCGGACGCATAATCGCGCCAAGAACAAATTCGGGTGCGGTGTCGACGTCATCGGCCCGAGGTGGAGAGTGAAAATGTCCGAGAAGATTCATGACGTGCCCGCAGAATGGGCCAGGCGCGCCTTTATCGATCAGCCCAAGTACCAGGAGATGTATGCGCGTTCGATCAGCGATCCCAACGGATTCTGGGCGGAGCAGGCCAAGCGCATCGGCTGGATGAAGCCCTTCACCAAAGTCGAGAACACAACCTTTGCGCCCGGCAAAATTTCCATCAAGTGGTTCGAGGATGGCGTCCTAAATGCTGCGTGGAACTGCATCGATCGCCATCTCGAGAAACGCGGCGATCAGACCGCCATCATTTGGGAGGGCGATGATCCCTCGGAATCGAAACACATCAGCTATCGCCAGTTGCACGATGAGGTTTGCAAATTCGCCAACATCCTGCGCACCCGCAATGTCAAAAAAGGTGATCGCGTCACCATCTATCTTCCGATGATTCCGGAAGCCGCCTACGCGATGCTGGCCTGCGCGCGGATCGGCGCCATCCATTCAGTGGTGTTCGCCGGATTTTCGCCGGACAGCCTCGCCCAGCGCATCACCGATTGCCAATCCAGAATTGTCATCACCGCGGACGAGGGTCTGCGCGGCGGCAAGAAAGTGCCGCTGAAGAGCAATGTCGATGCCGCGATCGCCAAGACCGGCGGTGTCGATTGGGTCGTGGTCGTCAAGCGAACCGGCGCCGCGGTGGACATGAATCCGTCGCGCGATCTCTGGTATCACCAGGCGGCCGAGATGGTGACGACCGAATGCCCCTGCGAACACATGCATGCCGAGGATCCGCTGTTCATTCTCTATACGTCAGGTTCGACCGGGCAGCCGAAGGGCGTGCTGCACACAACCGCCGGCTATCTCGTCTTCGTGTCGATGACGCATCAATATGTCTTCGATTATCACGACGGCGATGTTTACTGGTGCACCGCCGACGTCGGCTGGGTCACTGGGCACAGCTACATTCTCTATGGGCCGCTCGCGAACGGCGCGACCACTCTGATGTTCGAGGGTGTGCCGAATTATCCTGATAATTCGCGATTCTGGAACGTCGTCGACAAACACAAGGTCAATATTTTCTACACCGCGCCAACCGCGATCCGCGCCTTGATGCAGAGTGGCGACGGACCGGTGAAGAAGACCTCGCGGAAGAGTCTTCGATTGCTTGGCAGCGTCGGCGAGCCGATCAATCCGGAAGCGTGGGAATGGTATCACCGGGTGGTCGGCGACGAGCGCTGCCCGATTGTCGATACCTGGTGGCAGACCGAGACCGGCGGGATTCTGATCACGCCATTGCCCGGCGCCACCAAGCTCAAGCCAGGCTCGGCGACGCAGCCGTTCTTCGGCATCGTGCCTGAAATCGTCGATGCCGACGGCACGGTGCTCACCGGTGAATGCCAAGGCAATCTCTGCATCGCCAGGTCATGGCCGGGTCAGATGCGCACGGTGTATGGCGATCACGCCCGTTTCGAGCAGACGTATTTCTCGACATACAAGGGCAAGTATTTCACCGGCGACGGCTGCCGGCGCGATGCCGATGGCTATTACTGGATCACCGGTCGCGTCGATGACGTCATCAACGTGTCCGGACACCGGATGGGCACCGCCGAAGTCGAAAGCTCGCTGGTGGCGCATGCCAAAGTTTCGGAAGCGGCCGTGGTCGGCTTCCCGCACGACATCAAAGGTCAGGGCATTTACGCCTATGTGACATTGATGGCCGGTACGGAGCCGAGCGAGGAGCTGCGCAAGGAATTGGTGGCTTGGGTGCGCAAGGACATCGGCCCGATTGCCTCTCCCGATCAGATCCAGTTCGCGCCGGGTTTGCCGAAGACCCGCTCGGGCAAGATCATGCGCCGCATCCTGCGCAAGATCGCGGAGGACGAGCCCGGTAGCCTTGGCGACATCTCGACGCTGGCCGACCCGGCGGTGGTCGATGATCTCGTGAAGCATCGCCAGAACAGGAAAGACGTATCGGCCTGAACTTCAGCGCTTGAGTTGGTCGGAGCCGGCAGCTCGGGGCGGGCTGACCGGACTTTCGGCGCATGCCGTTCAGTAGTCGCAAGGCCGAACGCGCGCCGGCTGCCAGCACGCATTACCCGCGCGTTCCGAGAGCGTGCGTGTTCGACGTTTGCCACGCTCAACTCTGGGAATCTGCCCTCGCCAGCAGCAAAAATATCGTCGCGATCCGGCGCGGCGCAACCATGCCCGCGCACGTCGTTTTCACTGCATTTACTTTATTTCGAATATTTCCGTTCCGGGCCCGCTTAAGGCGCGCCCGACGCCTCGCGGATGGCTGTTGATTAACGAGCGCGGTTAAAAATCGGTCGGCAACTTGTCGCGAAATCCCGTG
Source organism: Bradyrhizobium sp. (assembly GCF_035273305.1). Classification (GTDB taxonomy): domain Bacteria; phylum Pseudomonadota; class Alphaproteobacteria; order Rhizobiales; family Xanthobacteraceae; genus Bradyrhizobium. The sequence continues at coordinate 4,108 of NZ_DATEPI010000026.1, forward strand.
TTGTACGGTTTGCATCGCGTTAACGCGCCCGAAAAGGCGGTCGATTTGAAACGGAGAGATTCATGTCATCGAGGATTGCTGTTGCGTTCGCAGTTTGCACCGGAGCGGGCCTATTGGCGGCGACCGGCGCGCAAGCGCGCCCGGATGTTGTCGGTTTCCACGGCGAATATTCCCCGGGAACGATCGTGGTGAAGACAAATGAGCGCCGGCTCTATCTGGTGGTCGATCAGGACCATGCCGTGCGTTATCCGGTCGGCGTGGGCAAGGCGGGCAAGCAATGGGCGGGCGTCACCCAGATCGACGGCAAATATCTCCATCCGGCCTGGTCGCCGCCGGCGGAAGTCAAGCACGACAAGCCGGCCATTCCCGATGTGATCCCCGGCGGCTCGCCGCATAATCCGATGGGCGTCGCCGCGCTGACGTTGGCCGGTGGCGAATACGCGATCCACGGCACCAACAGGCCAAGCTCCGTGGGTGGTTTTGTCTCTTACGGCTGCATCCGGATGTTGAACGGTGATATCAGCGATCTCTACCAGCGCGTTTCCGTTGGCACGACGGTTGTGGTTTCGCACTGACTAGCCGGTTTGAGATCGCATTCAAAAATCGGACGCGATGCCCTTGTTCTCCCAGTCGCCATAGCGGGTCGGTTCCGGGCCTTTAGGACCCCGCAACTCCTTCTGTGGCGGCGGTGCGTTTGCCTCGGCGGCCTGCCTTCGCGCTTTGGCTTCGGCGAGCGCGCGCTCGGCCGCTGGTGTGAGCGGCTTGCGTTGCTCAGTTGCTGATGGCGCTGCGGGCGGCGATCGATTCTCGCTCATGTCCGGACTCCTGCCGCTGGTTCGCTCCGTGGATTCAAAACTTCTGGCAAAGATGGTGCTGCGAGCACGAAAACGGTAGGGCGATTCTTACATTTGGCATATTCCGGTGGCAAAGGTGATTTCCGTGCGATGGTGTGAGTTAGATACTTGCGCCGTCCAACTCGCCGAGAATGTTCCCACTCCATGCCTTCTCAAAAATTCGCATTGCCACCCGAGGTCCCAGGTCTCGCGGCGCGCAGGATCGCCGCGGATATTCTCGATGGCGTGCTGCATAAGCACCGCACGCTGGATGAACAACTGGATGGCGCCGCCGCACATCCGGGATTGAAGACCCTCTCGGATCGCGACCGCGCCCTGATGCGGCGGCTGGTGGCAACCATTTTGCGCAGACTTGGCACACTCGGACATCTGTTGTCACGATTGCTCGATCGCGGCATTCCGACCGACGCGCCGCGCGCGCAAAGCGCGTTGTTGATCGGCGCCGCGCAGATCCTTTGGATGGATGTGCCCGATCATGCCGCCGTCGATCTCTCGGTGCGGCTGGTACAATCGGATCGCCGCGCGGCAAAATACGCGGGCCTTGTGAATGCCGTGCTGCGCCGCTGCGCCCGCGAGGGTCAGCCGCTGATCGACAGCGTAAAATTACAGAACCTGGATATTCCCGAGTGGCTGATGAAGCGATGGATCGCCCATTATGGCGAAACCGTCGCGCGCGAGATCGCCGTTGCGATCGGCCACGAGCCTTCGCTCGACATCACCGTGAAGTCCGATCCCGCCCATTGGGCGACGCGCCTTCATGGTGAAGTGCTGCCAACCGGTACCGTGCGGACGCTGTTGCAGGGTCCGGTTACAATCCTGCCCGGGTTCGCTCAGGGACAATGGTGGGTTCAGGATGCGGCGGCCGCGTTGCCGGCGCGCCTGCTTGGCGATGTCGCCGGAAAATCCGTCGCCGATCTCTGCGCCGCACCCGGTGGCAAAACGGCGCAACTGGCCCACGCCGGGGCGCGGGTCAGCGCGGTCGACCGCTCGCCGGCGCGCATGATGCGGTTGCGCGAGAACCTGTCGCGGCTCGCGTTATCAGCGGAAACGACCGTCACCGATGCAGCGGAGTGGCAGGGCGGAAACGGCGGAGCTTTCGACGGTATTCTGATAGATGCGCCCTGCAGCTCTACCGGAACGATTCGTCGCCACCCCGATGTTGGCTGGCTGCGACAAGAGAACGACATCAGCGCCTTGGCGGCGCTGCAGAAGCGACTGCTGCAAAACGCGGCTTCGCTGCTCCGGCCTGGAGGTATGTTGGTGTATTGTACCTGCTCGCTGGAACCGGAAGAGGGCGAGCACGCGATCGCGGCCCTTCTCGCCACCGAAACCGCCATGCGTCGCGTGCCTGTCGATGCTGGCGAGGTCGCGGGCCGCGAGGAAATCCTGACGGCGAATGGCGACGTGCGCACGCTGCCCAGCCACCTGCCGCATCAAGACCCTCGGTTGAGCGGGCTTGACGGGTTCTATGCCGCGCGGTTGGTCAAATCCTGACTTTGCCTTTACAGCCCTTCTGCTTGACCTGCCGCTGATTCGCAGCCTTTCAAGATGTCTTGGCGGCGTTTCCAGACTAAAAGGATTCGCAACCTGAATCCTCCAATCAAGGGCAGG
>NZ_DATEPI010000027.1:0-17066 GCF_035273305.1 Bradyrhizobium sp.
CGAAACCGCGCTGAAGATCGAAGCGGGAAGCATGCAGCAAATTCATCCGCTACTCGCGCAGCCATTCGACGCAGATGTCCGAGCGACGCTCAGCGGCCTGAACGATCTTTCGCCAAAGCCCTGGCCGCAACGGCTTCGCGAACTGCAGGCCGCGGGCGGCCATATCCACATCGTGCAGTCGCGGATTGCGCAGGGCGACGTGGTTGCAGTCGCCGCCGGCACGCTCGCCCTGACAGGCGACGGGCGTCTTGACGGCGAGTTGCAGATGACGGTCGCCGGCATCGAAAAGATCATTCCCGCGCTTGGCATCGAGAAAATGCTCGACGAGGGGGTGCCGCAAGCGACGCTTGATCGTGTCGCGCCGGGTGTGAAAACACAGGACATCAATAATCTGTTCGGCGCGCTGGACCGCGCAATTCCTGGTCTCGGCAAGGTCGTCAAGCAAAATGCCAATGTCGGTGTGGCCGCAGGGATCAATGCGCTTGGCAACGAGGCCATGCTGGAGGGCAAGAAGGCGCGCGCCTTTCCGCTCCGATTCGTCGATGGCGCGGTGTTCCTGGGTCCAGTGAAGGTCGGGATGGTGCCGCCGCTGTTTTGAGCCGCCCCGGTCCTGCCTTCGTCATCGGACGCGAGCGCCTGCAGTCGCCGCAGCATGAGAATCTACTCAGACTTTTTCTCCAGATGCGCGTGGGGTCGACCGAAGTCGGGCACCGCGGAATCCTGTCCGATCTCGACGATGCCTCGTCGGATCGCGCGGGTGCGGGTGAAGTGCTCGAACAGCGCCTCACCGTCGCCGCGCCGGATCGCGCGGGTGAGCTTCGAGAGGTCCTCGTTGAAGGTGCCGAGCATTTCCAGCACCGCGTCCTTGTTGGCCAGGAACACGTCGCGCCACATGATCGGGTCCGAGGCCGCGATACGGGTGAAGTCGCGAAACCCGCCCGCTGAAAACTTCATCACTTCCGATGATGTGACCTGGCCCAGTTCATCCGCCGTGCCGACAATCGTATAAGCGATCAGATGCGGCAGATGACTGGTGATCGCGAGCACCAGATCGTGGTGATCGGGCGTCATGATCTCCACCCTGGCACCGAGTGCGGCCCAGAAAGCACGCAACCTGTCTACAGCCTTTGGATCGGTACCCTCGGGCGGCGTCAGGATGCACCAGCGGTTGATGAACAATTCGGCGAAACCGGAATCCGGACCGGAATGCTCGGTGCCGGCCACCGGATGCGCCGGGACGAAATGCGCGCTGGCAGGCAGGTGCGGCGCCATGTCGCGAACCACTGAAGCCTTGACCGATCCAACATCGGAAACGATCGCGCCCGACATCAGATCCGCTGCGATTTCCTGCGCTACGGTGGCGCAGGCGCCAACGGGTATGCAGAGGATCACCAGATCGGCGCCTTTTGCGGCTTCCGCATTGGTGTCCACCACGCGCTCGACCAAGCCCAGTTCCTTTATTCGGGCGCGGGTCTTGGCGGAGCGTGCGGTAGCGACGATTTCGTTAGCTAGGCCCTGTTCGCGTGCGGCACGCGCAATCGAGCCGCCGATCAGTCCGAAACCGATCAGCGCAATTCTTTCGAACAGCGGAGCCGTGCTCACTTGCGCGCCATGAATTCGCGCAAGCCCTCGAGCACCAACCGATTGGCCTCCTCGGTGCCGATCGTCATGCGCAACGCGTGGGGCAGGCCGTAATTGTTTAGCGCGCGTAGCACCAGCCCGCGTTTGGTCAGGAACGCGTCCGCATCGGCCGAAGTCTTGCCGTTCTCGAGCGGGAAGTGGATCAGAATAAAATTCGCCACGCTGGGTGTCACGGTGAGGCCCAGTTTTGTCACTTCCTCGGTCAGCCAGCTGCGCCATTTATCGGTGTGGATCTTCGACATCTGCTGATGCGCGGTGTCCTCGATCGCGGCGACCGCCGCTAACATGGCCGGAGTGGAGACGTTGAAGGGTCCGCGGATACGGTTCACGGCATCGACGATACTGGCCGGGCCGAACATCCATCCGACCCGCAACGCGGCGAGCCCGTGGATTTTCGAGAACGTGTGAGTCATGACGGTATTGTCCGACGTCGCCACCAGTTCAATTCCGAGCTCATAATCGTTGCGCGACACGTAATCCGAATAGGCAGCATCCAACACCAACAATACATTCGGCGGCAGCCCGGCCCGCAGCCGTTTCACCTCGTCGAAAGGCAGATAGGTGCCGGTTGGGTTGTTGGGGTTGGCGAGCCACACGAGTTTGGTGCGCTGCGACACGAGCTTGAGGATCGCGTCGACATCGGCGGTGAAATTGGTCTCGGGTGCGACGACACTGACGGCGCCGTTTGCTTTGGTTGCGATCGGATACACCAGAAACGCGTGCTTCGTGCTGATCGCCTCATCGCCGCGGCCGAGATAAGTGTGTGCCAGCAAATTCAGAATCTCATCAGAACCGGCGCCGCAAATGATGCGATCTGGATCGAGCCCGAAGGCGCGTCCGATTGCCTCGCGCAACACCCGCGACGTGCCTTCCGGATAATCCTCCAGATGCGCGGCGGCTCGCTTGTACACCTCGATTGCCTTTGGCGAGGGACCGAAAGGCGTCTCGTTGGCCGAGAGCTTGAACACCTTGCGCCCGGGCTCCGGCACCGGGCTTTTGCCCGGCGTGTAGGGCGCAATATCGAGGATGCCGGGATTCGGCACTGGTCGGGACATCTTCAACTCCGGAATATCGGGACGGCTTTTCAGGACTTCGCTACCCCGTTCGGGGGCACCGTATAGCGTGTTGCATGGCTGCCGACGAGGGCCGATGAGCGTACCGAAGCGCCGGCTTCGATCAGGGCGGACTTGATCCGCTCCAGCCCGCCTTTGCCCGCAACCGACACCAACAGCGCCGCGCCGTCGAAAGCCGTGTCCGGTACCGCGACGATTTCGGCTAGCGGGGATAGTGCGCGGGCGATTTCGGCATTCCAGCCGGAAACGCGCACGCTCCACATCTCGACCTCCGTCACCATAGCGCTATCGGCCACGCGCGACACCACGAACACCGGCAATGCCGCCGGGTGATCGGCGCGCTCTACAAACGGCAGCCGCGCGATGATCTTCGGCGCGCCGCGCGGCTCGAGCGCAATCCACCATGGATTACGACTAGATGTCGCTGAAACCAGCGCCAGATCGCCCTTTGATTTGGCGACGGCTTCAACGGCAGCCGGCGCGCTGAAATGCGCTGCGTAGGGCACCGTGAATCCAAAATGGAATCGTGCGGAATCCCGCATCGCGGATTCGCCGAGCGAAACATCGGCGTGCACGGAAAAAGGCGCCTGCACATAAGTGAAGGTCGAGATGATGACGCGCCAGATGCTCTCGACCGTGTCGAGCGGCAGGATTCCGCGATGGCGCTGCACCAGTCGGCGCATCATTTCGGCTTCGCGCGCCGGCCGGAACGCTGACCCGACCTCCTGCGTCTGCTTCACCTGAATCAGCCGATCGATAATGTCGCCGCGCGCCATCAGCAGTCGATGCATCTGCTCATCGATGCTGTCGATCTCTTTGCGCAACACCTCAAGCGAGGGCGGAGCTGGGGGCGATTGAGACATCTTCGAGACCTAACGAGTATGACAGATCGGCACTAGCGGCATTGATTAGGAAAGAAGGTGAGTAAAAGCAAAACAAACGTTGGTTGTATCGGCCGTCGCGGGCCTGAACGGGGCACCCGCAGACGTTGCTTGTCTTGACGAAACGCCTGTACGAGAGTACATTCAATCCATTCCGTGGTCATTTGAGCCGGCCGGCTTGCAGCCACGTTAAACAATTCGCTAAACAGGCCGGGGACAATGTGATCCCGGTCGAACGTTTGTTCAGGCCGGGTTTTTTATGGCCTGATTTCGGTGGTGGTTTTCGAAGACCTCCGAAGGAGTCGGTACCAAGATGGTAAACGTGAAGTCCATACCAAGCCCGGCGATCCACGCCGACGAGCGATCCCACGAGGCGGACCATCCGAGTTCGCAGGTGGCGTTGTTCGGCATGGACCAGCCGCTTGCGCTGGATTGCGGCATCGATCTCAAGCCCTTCCAGATCGCGTACCAGACTTACGGGCAGCTCAATGCGGCGAATTCCAACGCCATTCTGATCTGTCATGCGCTGACGGGCGATCAGCATGTGGCCAACATCCATCCGGTCACCGGGAAGCCCGGTTGGTGGGAAACCATGGTTGGCCCCGGCCGTCCGCTCGATACCGATAGTTACTTCATCATTTGCACCAATGTGATCGGCGGCTGCATGGGCTCGACCGGGCCGGCTTCGATCAATCCCGCGACAGGCAGATTGTGGGGGCTGGATTTTCCGATCATCACCATTCCCGACATGGTGCGCGCCCAGGCCATGCTGCTGGATCGCCTCGGAATCCAGACGCTGTTCTCTGTGGTTGGCGGCTCGATGGGCGGCATGCAGGCATTGCAATGGACGGCGGCCTATCCCGAGCGCGTGTTCTCGACGCTGGCAATTGCGTGCAGCACCCGCCATTCGGCGCAGAATATCGCCTTTCACGAACTCGGCCGCCAGGCCGTGATGGCCGATCCGGATTGGCACAACGGCCGCTATTTCGAGCAGGGCACGCATCCGCATCGTGGGCTCGGCGTCGCGCGAATGGCCGCGCATATTACGTATTTGTCGGACGCCGCCCTGCACCGCAAATTCGGACGGCGAATGCAGGATCGCGAGCTGCCGACGTTCTCCTTTGACGCCGATTTTCAGGTCGAAAGTTACCTGCGCTATCAGGGTTCGTCTTTTGTCGAGCGGTTCGATGCCAACAGCTATCTCTATTTGACGCGGGCGATGGATTATTTCGATATTGCTGCCGATCATGAAGGCAGGCTGGCGCGGGCATTTCGCGGCATCAAGACGCGGTTTTGCGTAATCTCGTTCACCAGCGACTGGCTGTTTCCTACCTCGGAGTCGCGCGCGCTTGTTCATGCGCTCAACGCTTCCAGCGCACGGGTATCGTTCGCCGAGATCGAGACAGACCGTGGACACGACGCCTTCCTGCTCGACGTTCCCGAGTTCTTCGACATCTCCCGCGCATTCCTGCAATCCGCAGGCACGGCACGAGGGCTGAGCCAATTGTCATGAACGCACACCAACAGGCCCTCCCGCTGAACGGTGTCATGCGACCCGACACCGGGCATTACCGCGGCGATCACCTGCTGCTGGCCGAGATGGTCGAGCGCGGTTCCAAAGTGCTCGACGTCGGTTGTGGAGATGGTGACCTGCTGCAGCTGCTCGAGAGCCGTGGAATTGACGGACGCGGGATCGAACTGTCGCGCGAGGGGGTGAATCGCTGCGTCGCCAAGGGCCTTGCGGTGGTGCAGGGCGACGCCGACACCGATCTTGTCAATTATCCCGACGATGCGTTCGACTATGTGATCCTGTCCCAGACGCTGCAGGCGACCCGGCAGCCGCGAGCGGTGCTGGAAAATTTGCTGAGGATCGGCCGCCGCGCGATTGTTTCGTTTCCGAATTTCGGGTTCTGGAAGATGCGGCTGCAACTCCTGATTGGCGGGCACATGCCGCGTACCGAGAACCTGCCGGCGACCTGGTACGACACGCCGAATATTCATTTCTGCACCATCAAGGACTTCGTCCAGCTTTGCGGAGAGATCAACGTCAAGATGGAGCGCGCGGTGGCGCTGGACCTTTATGGCCGACCGCTGCGGCTGAACGCGCCCTGGTGGTTCTGGAACATGTTCGGCGAGCAGGGGGTCTTCCTGCTGAGCAGGGCGGGGAAGGCGAAGTAGGGGAAGTGGCGCCGTCCGCTCTTCTGTGAAGTACCACGTCAATCTAGCTTTCTTGTTTGCTGCGTCGGCCATGGATTGCTTGGTCGCGTTGCTCCTGGCGATGACAGCTCGCTTTTTCTTATCCCGCCCTCCCCACAAAAGGGGGGAGGGATGGAGTGGGCCGCAGCGTTCCCGCATATCTCTCCAATTTCGTCGCGCAAAACAAACACACCTGCGCGATCTCGCCGCGCGAGGCGCGCGAGTTTTGCTGACATGAAGCGCTTTCTGAAACATCAGAGGGCGCAGGGAATGCCGGGCGCTCGATGCGCCCGCAGCCTCGCATGCAAAATAAAAAAAGCATACGAGTTAGTCACCACAGGTTGACCGGAAACACCCGGCATTCCCCGCGCAATGGTGTTACGGCTTATAACGTGATCTCCCCGGTGATCGGGCTTGTTTGTCACCGTCGCCAGCGGGATACTTCCCGCCGACTTGAACGCCAGCGTCGAGGCGTCAGAACCACACGACTTCGCCGTCCGCCTCCGTGCCGTTCGTCCACAGCACATCAGCGTCCATTGCATCCCGTCCCGCGTTCGTGACGATCGCGAGCGCCCCTCAGTGGGACGAGACGGCGCGCGTTATGGATTTGATTTGGGGTAAACGAGAAGGAATTTATTTTTGCAAACCAGGCTGGACACGTTTTTCGCGGAGCGCCTGTCGGGCAAATCAGGTTGAGGCTTCAGCACATTCGGCTTAGGTGGTGAACTCGGAAGCACGCGTCGAAAGCGAGCGCGAACCACTAACGACAAACCACTAAACGTGACCGGTCGCAACCGACCTCGGATCGCGCGGGCCCCAGCGTCCGGCCTCCGCGAGCGCGATGAAGCGCTCGACCATTTCGTTGAACAGCGCCGGCTCTTCCAGGTTCAGCACGTGACCGGACTTTGGAAAGAATGCGAGACCGGCTGCAGACAGGTGCTTTTTCAGGAACAGGCTCGGCTCGATGCAGTTGTCGTCCTCGTCCCCGCACATAATCAAAGCCGGTGTGAGGACTTTCTCGATCGCGTCGGTGAGCGTGTAAATCGAGGGCCTGCCGCCCTGAAAACCGCGCATGGTATTGGCCGAGCCCTTGGCGTCATGACGCGCCAGCGATTGATAGAATTCCGCGTGCCCGCGAGGGTCCTTTAACAGAAACGGAATCCGGCTCGGAGCCTCGCGCGTTGCCTTTGCGACTTCGGCAGAGCCGATTGTCTCATATTGCTCGGCATTAGCGCGGCATTGCTTTCGGAACGCGTCGAGGTTTTCGAGGCTTGAGCCGGAGCCAACAGCGGCCAGGGTCATCGATAGCGCGCGCTCCGGCGCGTTGAGACTGATCTGCAACGACGAATAAGAACCCATCGACAGCCCGACGAAATGCGCCTTTGCGATTTTGAGGTGATCGAGAATGGCGAGCGCGTCGGTGTAGAAGTGCTTGTAGGTGTAGACATCGGCCGACGGCGGCACATCGGATGGCGCATAGCCGCGGGCGGAATAGGCGATGCAACGATGGCCGCGCGAGAAGTAACGCATCTGCGGCTCCCAATTAGTGTGATCCGCGGCGAATTCGTGGAGGAAAATAATTGGGCTTCCCTCGCCGGCTTCTTCGAAGTAAAGCCGCACGTGGTCTTGCGCGCTCGCGTAGGGCATTTTGTAATCCTCTCATCAACGCGGCGAAGATGGCAGTTAACGCCGGTGGCGGCAATGAGGCTGAAGCTGGTTAATTGATCCCGGAATTACCCAGAAACTGTTCTTGCGTTGCCGCATTTCGTCTTGCTCTCGCCATAGGCCAAAACGCATACGGACCGCGGATGTCGGACCGGCGCGCCATGAGCGCGCTCTGTCGCCGATGGGATCAGGGGTGTGTAACAGAGGAATGAGTATAGTATGGTTCAGTTGGTTGCGTTCTGTCGGTCGCTTGGTGCGGTCTCTCTCCGTACTGCGGCACTGGCACTGTGTTCGGCGGCAATCGTCGCATCAGTTTCTCCTGCTTCAGCGAATTCTCACCACGGTGCACGGCGGCATGCCCATGCGCACCACGTCATCCGTCACACCGAAGATCAATCTGCCGAAGGGAAGCGTCACTACGCTCATCGCCAGCATCGGCATCATCCGCGGTTTGCGCGCGCGTCGCGTTGGCATCGTGGAGTCGAACAAATGCAGGCGCACCGTCCTGGTCGCGCCAATGCGAGTCTCGCTTCAGGCAATTCTCGAGTGACATCGAGCGGATTCGGTTCATCGAACATCGTCGCCGAAGCCCGCCGCTACATCGGTGGCAATCCGACCAGCCGCGCCAGCCTATGGTGCGCCCGGTTCATGAATATGGTTTTGCAGCATACCGGTCACCGCGGCACTGGATCTGACATGGCGCGTTCGTTTGCAAGCTATGGTCATCGCATATCCGGACCTCGGGTCGGTGCCATCGCCGTGATGAGCCGGCGCGGCGGCGGCGGGCATGTCGGAGTTATCAGCGGCATCGACGCCCGGGGCAATCCGATCCTCGTTTCAGGCAACAATGGCAACCGGGTGCGGGAAGCGCCCGTCTCCCGCGGCCAGATCTACGCCTACGTCGTGCCGGCCAACTGAGGAACGGGCCGAAGCAATCCAGGCAGCCTGGATTGCTTCGCTCATCCACTTTCAACGGTTGGTTATCAAATCAACCGCGGCTGTTCGGTTGAGATGGCGTCCCCGACGGCGATGATGCCGCCGGCGATTACTTCCGCATACACGCCGCAATCGGCGTGATTCATTCGGCGGATCATCTCGGACGGAATATTGAGATCGCGCGCGGCGGTTTGCGGATCGACGTTGATTGCTGCGCAGCGGGTGATCCGCTTCACCACGTTTAATCGGACCTCGCCGATCGCAAGCCTGCGGTCCATCAGTTCGAATTCGTGCCATGCCGGCCAACCGCTCACATAGAGATTTGCGCGGAAGCGCAGCGGATGGACGGGTAGGCCGATCATGTTCTCGATTGCCGTCAGGCTGTTTAGATTGATGATGGAGACAACCTTTCTGGCGACATCTGAAAAACTGTGACCTCCGCCCGATAGCAGTTTCGGGGGGCCTTTGAGTTCGCTCGAAAAATTGGCTGCGAAGAAATCTTCGATCGTTGCGCGTCCCTGAGGGTTTTGCAGGTCTGCCTGCACGGCCATGTCGCCGTGCCGGTGAATGGTCAGCGTATGGCTGCGGTCGTCGTAGTGGCTTTGTAATTCCGCCAGGCGTTCGTTGCGCATCAACATCAGGTAACGGGACTTGGGCAGCCAGGCCGGCGCCGCCGCATCGAAGCCGCTCGGCCCGTTTTCGATGGCGTAGCGGCGATCGCCGGGAAAGGTCTGGCCCGGTTCAAGGGCGACCGACGGCAGCGGTTCCGGGGAGAGTCCCTTGATGGGATAGCGAAACAGGCTGGCGACTTTTGCAGAAGAGTTGCGGGACATACGGCTTGTCTACGAGATTTCCGGATCGGGTGCCACCGCGCGCGAATTTGCCGGATTACCTCTTCCGTTTGAGGAACCAGCTTCCCACATCTGGCTTAAGCCGGCACCACCGGCGACGCCACCGCGGCCGGTTGACAATTGTTAATGCGGTCCTCGGAACCCCCATGAAGTCCTGGAAACCCCATGAAGATGTTGCGTCCGTGCTTTCGAGGCGGAGCAGCAGGCTGAGGGAAACAAAATGAACATTGAGAAATACACCGAACGCGCGCGCGGCTTCATTCAATCCGCGCAGTCGCTGGCGATGCGCGATGGCCACCAGCAGTTTTCGACGCTGCATGTGCTGAAAGTGCTGCTTGACGACAGCGAAGGCATGGCCGGCGGCCTGATCGATCGCGCTGGCGGCAATTCCCGTGCAATCCTGAAAGCTACCGAAGATGCGCTCAAAAAGCTGCCGAAGGTTTCCGGCAGCGGCGCCGGACAGGTTTACCTCGCGCCCGAACTGGCGCGCGCGTTCGACGCGGCCGAAAAGGCAGCCGACAAGGCCGGCGACAGTTTCGTCACCGTCGAGCGACTGTTGCTGGGTTTGACGCTGGACAAAGAAAGCGAGGCCGGCAGCATCCTGCGCAAGGGTGGGGTTAGCCCGCAAAATCTTAACGCTGCGATCGAGGCGTTGCGCAAAGGTCGGACCGCCGACAGCGCGACCGCCGAGAATGCCTATGATGCACTGAAGAAATACGCACGCGACCTCACGCAAGCGGCGCGGGATGGCAAGCTCGACCCGGTGATCGGACGGGACGAGGAAATCCGCCGCACCATCCAGGTGCTGTCGCGTCGGACCAAAAATAATCCCGTGTTGATCGGCGAACCCGGTGTCGGCAAGACCGCGATTGTCGAGGGTCTGGCGCTGAGGATTCTCAACGGGGACGTGCCGGAAACCCTGAAGGACAAAAGACTGCTGTCGCTCGACATGGGCGCGCTGATCGCGGGCGCGAAGTACCGCGGCGAGTTCGAAGAGCGGCTGAAGGCCGTGCTGCAGGAGGTGATTTCCGCCGAGGGCAGCATCATCCTCTTCATCGACGAGATGCACACCCTGATTGGCGCGGGCAAGGCCGATGGAGCCATGGACGCCTCCAACCTGCTGAAGCCTGCGCTGGCGCGCGGCGAGTTGCACTGCATCGGCGCGACCACGCTCGACGAGTACCGCAAGCACGTTGAAAAAGACGCCGCGCTGGCGCGACGTTTCCAGCCGATCTTTGTTTCCGAACCGAGTGTGGAGGATACTATTTCCATCCTTCGCGGCCTGAAGGATAAATACGAGCAGCATCACGGCGTGCGGATTACCGATTCCGCGCTGGTGGCGGCGACCACGCTGTCGAACCGCTACATCACTGACCGTTTCCTCCCGGACAAGGCAATCGACCTGATGGATGAGGCCGCGGCCCGGCTCAAGATGCAGGTCGATTCCAAACCGGAAGAACTGGACACGCTCGACCGCGAAATCATCCGGCTCAAAATCGAGCAGGAAGCGCTGAAAAAAGAGAGTGACCCGGGCTCGAAGAGCCGCCTGGAGGCTCTGGAAAAAGAGCTTACCGAACTGGAAAAGAAGTCGGCGGACCTGACTTCGCGCTGGAGCTCGGAAAAAAACAAACTGTCGAACGCGCAGAAGCTGAAAAGCGAACTGGACGCGCTGAGGGTCGAGCTCGCAAACGCGCAACGTCGCGGCGAATATCAGCGCGCCGGCGAGCTGGCCTATGGCCGGATCCCTGAACTGGAGAAAAGGCTCGCGGAGATCGAAGCCAAGGACGGTACCGGCGAGATGATGGAAGAGGCGGTCACCGCCAATCACATCGCCCAGGTGGTTTCGCGCTGGACCGGCGTGCCGGTCGACAAGATGCTCGAGGGCGAAAAGGACAAGCTGCTGCGGATGGAACAGAGCCTCGGCAAGCGCGTGATCGGGCAGGCCGAAGCGGTGCATGCGGTGGCCACCGCGGTGCGCCGCTCACGGGCGGGGCTGCAGGATCCCAACCGGCCGATGGGCTCGTTCATGTTCCTGGGCCCGACCGGCGTCGGCAAGACCGAACTCACCAAGGCGCTAGCCGAATATCTGTTCGACGATGAGACCGCGATGGTCCGCCTCGACATGTCGGAGTACATGGAGAAGCATTCGGTGTCGCGGCTGATTGGCGCGCCTCCGGGCTACGTCGGCTATGATGAGGGCGGCGCCCTTACCGAAGCGGTGCGGCGTCGGCCGTATCAGGTGGTGCTGTTCGATGAGATCGAGAAGGCGCACCCCGACGTATTCAACGTACTGTTGCAGGTACTCGACGATGGCCGATTGACCGATGGGCAGGGCCGCACCGTCGACTTCCGCAATACGCTGATCATCATGACGTCGAATCTCGGCTCCGAATTCCTGGTCAACCAGCCGGAAGGCGAGGACACCTCGGCGGTTCGCGAGGAGGTGATGGGCACGGTGCGCGCGCACTTCCGTCCTGAATTCCTCAATCGCGTTGACGAGATCATCCTGTTTCACCGTCTGCAGAAGACCGAGATGGGCCGCATCGTCGAAATCCAGTTCGGACGGCTGCAGAAGCTGCTGGAAGATCGCAAAATCAGCCTGGTTCTCGATGCGGCTGCGCGGGACTGGTTGGCCGCGAAGGGCTGGGACCCTGCCTATGGCGCGCGGCCACTGAAACGGGTGATCCAGCGCAATCTGCAGGACCCGTTGGCGGAGATGCTTCTCGCCGGCGATATCAAGGACGGCGATCGCGTTGTGATCTCAACCGAGGGCAACGTACTCACGTTTAACGGCAAGGCACCGCAAACTGCCGAGATCGCGCAGTTCGAAGCGCCGATTCCGAAACGGAAGCTGAACTGAATCGAGCAAGCTAACGAAGCCCCGGACGGACATCCGGGGCTTCAGAGTTTTTACTTCTTCGCGATCTTGTAGATCGCGTTCTCGACGTCCGACGAGAAGTAGATTGTGCCGGACGCGTCGACGCCCACCCCGGTCGGAATATTGGTCGGCAATCCGCCGGGCGCACCGGCGAGCCCGATCGGCAGGTCGCTAGCGATCACGCGGACGGCTCCGCCCTGCGGATCGATTTCGACGATACGTTTTGCGCCGACCTCAGCCACGATCAGCTTGCCATCCGGCCCGCGCGCAATGCCTTCGGGCATCTTCAGGTCCTTGGCGACCACGGTTTTTTCCCCATTCGCCGCAACCTTTGACACCATGCCGGCAAAAGCCTCGGTGACGTAGACATCGCCGCTGGTACCTGCGACCAGACCGACCGGACCTTCGAGGCCGGTGATCAGCGCGGTGCGATCCTTCCCATGCTCGCCGCTGACGCGGACCAGAGATTTGTTTCCGAGTTCGCTAACGAGAATGCTGCCGTCATCCAGCCGGATTGCGTCATGGGGCGCCTTGAAGCCGTGCATCATCTCGCGTGTGGCGCCGGTCTTGCGATCGATCACCTGCACCGTGCCGGTAAACCAACTCGACAGGATCACGTCGTCGCCTTTCGCCGTCGCGCTCATCGGATATTCCAGCGTTCCTCCGGCGGTATGCATCCGTGCCGGCTCGCTGACTTCACCGGTCGCGCCGTCGACTGTGCGATAGGCGAACACATCGGCGATGTAGATCGTATCCTTGCCGGCATCCGAGACCACGCCGATGCCGCCTGGCAGCGCCAGCTTGCCAATGATGATCTGCTTGGCGGCGCCGGTTTCGGGATCGACCTCCTGGATACCGTTGTCGGCCATGTTGGAGACGAAGATGTGATCCTTGTCGTCGATCGCCAGGTTATCGAGCGATGGCTTGAGCTGCGCGACCATTTTCTTCGCGCCGGTTTTCGGATCGACCCGCACCAGCTGGCCGAGTGCGGTATCCACCACCCAGAGATTGCCCTTGGAGTCAAAGTTCACGGCGGCAGGGACCTTGAAGCCGTCGGCGACGACGGTCAGCTCGGCCTTGTCGACGTCTACCTTGGCGACCTGGCCCTTGAACCACAGCGGGCCGTACAGCATGTCGTCCGGTCCGAATTCGAACCCATTGAGACCGCCCATCTTCTCCATGATCATGCGTGGCGGTTTGACGCCTTCGACATCGATTTCATAGAGCGCGTCGCCGAGGAAGACGGTGGTGGCGTAAAGCCGTCCATCCTTGCGGTAGGCCAGCGAGTTGATCCCGGGCAGGCCGGAGGCAAGCTTCTTGATAGGACCACCAGCTTTGCGCGAGTAAAGATCGCCGGTAAGAAAGCCGGTCCAGGCCATGGTGCCGTCGGGCGCGAACGCAATGTCGTCCGCCATGCCTTCAGGTGTCGGTATCAAGATTTTGGCAGTGCCGTTATTGCGATCGACTTCATACAGCGCCGCGCCGGCGACGCTGCCAGCGAACAGCCGGCCCGCCTTGTCGATGCCAAGTCCATGCACACCGTGAAACGCCGAACCGGGAACAAGTTTGGTGACCTCATAGGTCTGCGCGGACGCGCCGACCACGGCTGAGAAAAGCACTGTCGCCGCGACAGTCGCACCAAGCGTAAGCCTGCTCGTCATGACGCTACCTCCCGTTGTTTTTTTGTGTTCGGTAAGTATTCGTCGGCATTGGTTTTTTGGCAAACGAAAGTTTGCGCAACGTTCGCGGCGCGGGTCATCATCCGGGGCGCGCAGGCCGGCTCAAACCTGGGAGGACAGGAATTGAAGCGGATGGTTCAGCGATTGCTGATCTGCCGCGGGGTGGCGGTCCCCGTCGCGTCCGAGACCCGCGCCGCAGTGCCGCGGTTGGTCATCATGGTGTCGAGGCGATCGCGTTCTTTTTCGAAGCTCGCCAGCAGGGGTCCATCGAGCGAGCGCCCGCGCGGCAGTTTGATGCGCATCGGGTCGACGAAGCGACCATTGACGAGGATTTCATAATGCACGTGCGCGCCAGTCGACACGCCGGTCGATCCGACGAAACCGATCACCTGGCCTTGCCGCACGCGCTTGCCGACTTCCAGTCCCTTGGCGAATGCCGACATGTGGCCGTACGCCGTCTCGTATCCATTGTTGTGTTTCAGCCGAACATATTTGCCGTAACCGCCTTCCCAGCCAGCCTTCTCGACCACGCCGTTGCCGGAAGCAAAGATCGGAGTTCCGTACGGGGTGGCCCAGTCAACACCGGTGTGCATTTTGACGTAGCCAAGGATGGGATGACGGCGGCCACCGAAACCAGAGCGCATGATCGCGTTGTTGACCGGTTTGCGGACGAGGAACTTCTTCGCGCTTTTGCCGGTCTCATCGTAATAATCGACCACCGCATCATCGGGAGTCTGGAAGCGGTAATATTTCTTGGTTTCGCCACCGACGGTTAGTGAAGCGAACAGCACATCGTTTCTCTCGGTGCTGGAGCCGTCATCTTCGCCGGCATAGAAAACGTCGAAGGAATCGCCGGGCTGTACCTTGCGTTGAAAATCGACGTCGTAGGAGTAGATCCGGACCATGTCCTCGATCACGCTCGGCGGCACCTTGTTGCGCAGTGCGGTCTCATAGATGCTCTGATAGAGCCGGACGCCGCTGCCGTCATCATCGTCATCATCGGAGTTCTCGGCCGTTTCGCTGGCGGTGTTCATGCTCTGAACGTCGACGGCGACGTATTTGCCAAGATCGGAGAGTGCGGCGACTGCTTCTATGCTGGAGTCGTTGGCGACAATGACGCGATAGGGTTGCAGCCTTTGCCCGGGACCTGCAGGAGCCATCAGGATCCGCAGCTTCTGGCCTTCCTTCAATCCGCCGTCGCGTCCGCGGGCGCCGAGCGTCGCGGCGATGGCTCTTGCCTCTTCGGCCGAAGCGCCCTGATCACGCAGGATCGTTGTGACGCTGTCGCCTTTCTTGACGAAATGCACGCGTTCCGAAGGATTGCCACCGGTGACCTGATCCTTCGTCTTGGGAAGCAGCGTCACGTTTTCCGGCACCACGCGCGTCTCGAAACCCGCGTAGGGATCGGGCGGAATACCTTCGGTAGCATAGGCCAGCTTGAGTTCGGATTGCGCGCCGCCGGCATCGGCGGCGGCGTTGGCGAGTGAGGCGTAGCGCACGCCGCTGCTGCCACGCCAGCTTGAGGCATCGCGCACCCGCAACATGACCTCGTCCAGCGCGACTACCGCTGCCAGCTTGGCCTTCGGCAGGATCGGCGCCAAGTCCCTGGTGACGAACGAAACCTCCGCGTCAGGCTCGACCGCGGCGGCTGCGTTCGGATCGTCCGACGCCGCCGGAGCCGGGGTGCCGACATCGCTCAACATGCGCTGCGCATTGAACGGCGGGATCTTGGCGCTGAGCTCGCTGATCGTCATCGAAAGATTGCCGGAGATGCGGACGAACGGCCGCACTCGCATCACGTCACGATTACCCACTCGGGTCGCCATGGAGACCCGGATGACGTTTCGCGCGGCGCTCGACTCGCTCGGTGGCGGCAATCGGTCGCTCTTGTGCAGGCTGGCGGTCTTGTCATTGGCGCCGAACGCACCTCGCAACGCGCCCTCGACCCGTTCCGGTACCTTGGCGAAGGTCATCTCGCCGTCCAGTGACGCAAAAACGGCGCCGCCGATGAGGGCCGCGCCGCATAAACCTGTCAGGATCGTACCGCTAAACCACTGGACGGAAACACGTCGGCGGTCGATCACGGCGGCTTCGGAACCGTCAACCGAAAGCGGGGGCTCGTGACCAAGATCAATGATCCCGGTCTGGACTCCGTAGCTCCCGCGTGACGTCCTGTGGCTCAACCGCCGTCCCCCCAAATTTCCATCGACATTCGGCGAGATCTTTGCCCGTCGGTTCCAGCCGTGCTTGTTCAGTAGCGTCTGGAACAGTCGGTTCAGTCAGCGATTGGTCGGCGATCAACGGCCAAAAAGCAGGCCGGGATCACGAACAACGATGGTCTGCAGATCTCTCGATGTTTCCTGGCCGCACGGGCGACGGGCTCATCAGAGATCGTCGACCCCGGTAGAAAAACCACCGTTACCTCCCCCTGGCATCCGGTGATTCTATGCTTAGATACTGCCAGAACGTCGCAGGAATGTGGCTCAAGTACGGCGCGAAGGTTTGATGCGGAGAGTTCTCCGCGTTGCAAAATTCTCTGCGCGGATCGGACGATTTGTTGACGACGACCGTTGACAACGCTGATCGGGCGGGCTTATAAACCGCCCACTGAGCGCGGCGCTGTCTTGGCCCATGGCCAAGGCATGTTTTCGCGCCCGTGAAGCTCCTCACTAAGATGAGTGATTCAACAGCCGATGACAGTCGGTTGTCATTTGTCGTCGAGTGAGGACTTTCGAGGCTTCCCGGAGGGGAAGATTAGGTCTCCCAGCGATGGGGGAAGGGCCATCGGCCCGGGCTGTTTGACAAGTGAAGATGAAGAAAGAGAAACGTGGACGGCGGAGTCCTTGCGAGTCTCGATTACCTGAGGGCTTCGGTTTTCAGGTGTTGAGGCTGGACGAAAGACTTCGGCGGTACACGTTTATAAAGGTTACACCATCGTTGTTCGCGATGTGAATCGCGTTCAATAAATATGGTGGGACCTCGTCAAACGTTGTGATCAGCCGGTTTAAAGTTTCAAGTCCAACTTGAGAGTTTGATCCTGGCTCAGAGCGAACGCTGGCGGCAGGCTTAACACATGCAAGTCGAGCGGGCGTAGCAATACGTCAGCGGCAGACGGGTGAGTAACGCGTGGGAACGTACCTTTTGGTTCGGAACAACACAGGGAAACTTGTGCTAATACCGGATAAGCCCTTACGGGGAAAGATTTATCGCCGAAAGATCGGCCCGCGTCTGATTAGCTAGTTGGTGAGGTAATGGCTCACCAAGGC
>NZ_DATEPI010000028.1:0-15236 GCF_035273305.1 Bradyrhizobium sp.
CATCAGTATCAGCACAATCAGGCATGCCGCGAACAGCCACAGCACCGGTTTGGTCCAATCGACCCTGCCGCGGGTGCCGTCGATTGCAGTCGTTGTGCTCATTGGCTCTCAACTCTGAAGTGTTTCTCGTCGGCGCATAGCGCCACAGCAGCTATTCGTGCGGTGCGGGGCCGGCGTCTTCACACCCGAAAAAGCCGTGCATAACGGGTCTTGATCTCGTCCGCCATTTGCTCGACGCCTGCAGCGTCTTCCTTCATCAGCTTGATCTCGGAGATCTTGCGACGCCCGGGTTTGGAATGCACCTGCGCGTGAACCGAATGTTGCGCGGTGAAGTCGATGAAGAACTGCTGGGTTTCGCGTGTGTGCAGCCAGGCCTGAAATAGCCGGGCGGCATCGGGATGTGGCGCGCTGGCGAAAATTCCGGTCGGGCCTGAGATGGTCGGCGTGCCCTCGCTCGGATAGACCGGCTCGACCGGCTGACTGGCTTCCTTCAACAGCACGACGCCGTATTCGTTGCCGTCGGCCATCACGGCGCGCTCACCGAGCGACAGCTTCTTCGGCGGATCGGTCGACGACTGCACCTGCATCACACGCTGCCTGGCCAGCTTCTCAAAATATCCCCAGCCGAGTTCGCGCACCATCTGGAAGGTTGCCGTCATGATGGTGCCGCTATAGGCGGGATGACCTTTCACCATCTTGCCCGCCCATGTCGCGTCGAGCAGATCGGCGAAACTCCTGGGTGCATCTTCCGGCTTCACAAGATTGGTATTGTAGGCAATCGAAGACAGCCAGATACGCGTGGTGGCGAACATGCCGTCCGGATCGCGATACTCCGGCGGAAAATATTTGGCGATGTCTTCGGAGACGAATGGCGCGAGCCAGCCGCTCTTTTTCCACGGAATAAAATGCGATGCATCCGAACTGTTGATCACGTCGGCGGCGTGGATATTGCTCGCAAATTCCTGGGCTACCCGCTGAAACAGGCGCTCCGATCCGGAACGCTCGATCTGCACGGCAATGCCTGGATATTGCGCTTCGAACGCCTTGCCCAATTTTTCGCCGACCGGAAGATCCATCGACGAGTAGAAGACGACCTTGGCTTCCTGGCGCGCGGCCTCGATCAGGCCAGGTGTAATGACGACCGCAGGCGGCGCCTCGGCACGCGCGGCGGAAGCAAAGATGCTGCCTATCGCGAGCGCGGTTGACCCTTTCAGAATGCCGCGTCTGGAGAAGCCTGGCTTTCTCATTGGATCCTCCAACTCGCTATCATCGGCTCAGCGCGCGGCAGCGCTCGGGCGGGAGCGTAAGCCAGACTTCCGTGCCCCTCGGCACGGCGTTGTCGGTCGATGTGACGATGCGCAACGTCGTGCCATCGTTGGTCTCGACCATGTAGTCACGGCTTGCGCCGAGGAAAACCTGCCGTGTCACGATCGCCTTGACCGCATTCGCGCTCGTTTGGGGCGGTCGCGTCGAAAGCTGAATATCGTGCTGACGGATGGCGACCACGGCAGGCGCGCCCGGGTCGAGCTTCGCGCCGCTCACCTGCAGGGTCGCTCCGGAAAACGAAATGTGATCATGGTCGCGCGCGGTGCCGTTAATGACGTTGCTGGCGCCGATGAAGCGCGCCACGAATTCGGATTGAGGCCGATCGTAGATATCTTCCGGGGTGCCGAGCTGATCGATTTTTCCGGCGTTCATCACCGCGATCAGGTCGGCCGTGGTCATCGCCTCCGACTGATCGTGGGTCACGTAAACCGTCGTGTAGCGATACTCGTCATGCAGGCGGCGAATTTCGAACCGCATCTCCTCGCGCAAATTCGCGTCGAGATTGGACAAGGGTTCGTCGAGCAACAGCGTCTCCGGTTCGACGATCAAGGCGCGCGCGAGCGCGACGCGCTGCTGCTGCCCGCCCGACAATTCACCGGGATAACGCTGCGCGAGAGGCTCGAGCCTGGTGGTTTGAAGGATCTCCTTGAGCTTTTTCGCCATGGTCTCGCGAGGGAGCTTTCGCAGGCGCAGCCCATAAAGGATATTTTCCGCAACGCTCATGTGAGGCCAAAGCGCGTAGCTCTGGAAGATCATAGACATCTTGCGCTGCTCGGGCGGCAGCGTGCGCGCGGTCGATGACACGATGCGATCGCCGACGTTGATCTCGCCTTCTGACGGTTCGAGAAAACCGGCGATCAGCCGGAGCGTGGTGGTTTTGCCGCAGCCCGAGGGACCCAGCAGACAGACCAGCTGCCCGTGATCGATACGCAGCGAAACGTTGTCGACCACGGCGAGCGATCCGAATCGCTTGGTCAGGCCGCGCAATTCAACGGACGCCAATCACTTGCCTCCCGATACCTTGCGCGTGCCTCCGAGAACAGGTGCGCCGCGCGCGGCCTCTATTTACCGTTGATCGATCTAAACACGAATATCAACAGGCCGAAAAGGCATCCGCCGTGATCACGCGCTTACGGTTTCGCCAAGCCATTCGATGGCGGCTTCAACACCGCCCTTGCCATGCGGGATATCCAGCGCATTGAGGCCGACTTCGACAACGCCGAGCGTGCCGAGGATCATCGGGGCGTTGACGTGTCCCATATGCGCGATGCGGAACGCCTGGCCATGCAATTCGCCGATGCCGACCCCCAGCACAACGCCGCATTTTTCCTTGCAATAACGATGCAGCGCGTCCGGCTCGTGGCCGCCTCCCATCACAACTGTCGTCACCGTGTCGGATCGCTCGGCAGGCTCGGCGATGTTGAAACCCAGTACCTGACCCTCGGCCCACGTCGAGACAGCGCGCCGTACCGCCTCGGCCAGCAGGCGATGGCGCAGAAACACATTCTCGAGCTTCTCATCGAAAATCATGTCGATCGCCTGGCGCAGTGCGAACAGCAGATGAACCGGCGCGGTGCCGGCATATTTGCGATAGTGCTCGGCGCCGTCGCGTTCGGTCCAGTCCCAATAAGGCGTCCGTAGATCGGCCTTCTTGTGCACTTCACGGGCGCGATCGTTGGCTGCGACGAAGCCGAGACCGGGCGGCGTCATCAGGCCTTTCTGCGAGCCGGACATGGCGACGTCGATGCCCCATGCGTCCATCTCGAACGGCATGCAGGCAAGCGAGGCCACCGCATCGACCATGAACAGCGCCGGATGACCGGCGGCTTTGATCGCCTTGCCGATCGCTTCGAGGTCATTGTAAGCGCCGGACGCAGTATCGACCTGCACCGCGAGGATGGCCTTGATGGTGTGATTCTTGTCTCGCCGCAGCCGGGCTTCGACATCGGCCGGGCGGATCGCGCGACGCCAGTCGCCCTTCATCACTTCGACGTCGGCGCCCATTGCCGCAGCCGCCTGGCCCCAGCCGATCGCAAACCGGCCGCTCTCCAGCACCAGCACCTTGTCGCCGCGCGACAGCACATTGCTGAGCGCCGCTTCCCACGCGCCGTGGCCGTTGGAGATGTAGATGTAGGAATTGGCCTTGGTTGCGAACAGCCTGGAGATATCGCCGAGCAAAGATTTCGTCAGTTCGACCATCTGATCGGAGTAAATGTCGAGCGCCGGACGATGCATCGCCCGCAGCACTTCGTCGGGCATGGTAGTAGGGCCGGGGATTGCCAGGAATTCCCGGCCCGCGCGGACGACCATTGTTTTTGTTCCTTATCCTGTGTTCCAGCAAGGGATGCAGGGGATTGGCGGGAAATTCAAGCCGGCGCAGCATGCTATAGCGCAATAACACCGCCGCCCCGTTACCTATTTCTTCAATGCATTCGCCACCGCATGCCAGATCTGATCCTTGATCTCGGTCGCGGACGGGCTCGGAATGATGCTCGCGGGCCCTGTCCGCCTCGCGCAGGCGATGACCAGGCGAAGAATCCAGACCTCGCCATCGGTGTAATAGAGATCGCCGCCGCCATTGCGCCCGTCCATGGTCGGCCCAATCCCGGTCACCTGGTATTTCGCCTCCACCATCCCGGCGTTTTCGAGGTCGGTCGCCAGCAGTGTTCGTTCGGCGTCGATATCGGGGGCGATGTGGTGGGTGATGGCGCCGGTATAATGGCTGACTCCGACGCTGCGGTCGTAGGTTACGGCGCCGAGCCAGACTGGCCGCTGCTCCTGGCCCTGCGCCAGCACATTCCAGAAGCGGACATGATGCCGGCGATCGGCGCTATGGCCGACCGGCTTCTCGAATGCAAGGTCCTCGCGACGGTCCAGATAAAACAGCGGACTCACTGGTGCATCGAGATAGGGCCGATCCAGCAGCACGCTTCCGGCGATCTCGATTGATGATCGAAGCGTGACCGGATCGGCGGGATACCAGCCCGCCGCCTGCATGGCGCAGAGCACGTCCTTGTTGTCGCCGACCAGCCCGACATTGATCGGATCACCGGGGATGCCTTGCGCAGTGCGCGTCACCATCGGCAGGTTGGCGAGGCCTCTCTGATGCTCGTAATGCGTCCACAATGCCGGCAGCGCCAGATAGGCAAGCAGCGCATAGGCGCCAACCAGCGCCAGCGCGAGCAGCAGCACTCGCTCCAGCCGTGCATGGTCCGGCGATGATTTGGCGTGCACGCTGTTAGGATCGGTCACGCCCGCGCTCCGAGACGGCGAAGATGTCCAAACAGCCAGAGTACCGGCCCATGCGCGTCAATGCCAGCGTTAGCGAAGCAATGCATGTTGGTGCTGCTAGTAAATGGCTGGATTGCTTCGTCGCGTTCGCTCGATCACGGCAAACAGCAGACGTGGGCTCGTTATCGCCTGGTCTCGCGACAGCCTGCGGCTTCGGCCTCTTCGGTCGAACAGAACCAGCGCGTGCCCTTGCTGATTTTCATCCTGATTTGCGCATACCAGCGGCTGGTCGGCTTGTGATAAATGCATTCGCCCGCGGTGTTGACGTTGCCCTTGATGGTGCAGTCCGGCGAGGGTGCGACCGGCCCGGATGCCGACGCGAGCAGGATCGCGTGCGCATTCGCGGGCGGCTTGGCGGCTCCCAGGATGGTCGTCTTCTTGTTGCGAACACGCCAGTCCCACGGCGCGATGAACGCGCCCTGCCACATCCCGGCCTTGGCCTCGCGCGCGGCCTTTTCATCGGCATCGTAGTCATGGGAAATCCGCGTGTAGGAAAGCGCCCATCCGCTCTTCACCAGCCACTTCTGGATGTCCTCGCCGTTGACCTCGCAGCGCGCCACCAGCCGGCCACGGCGGTCGGTCTGGCGTACGTGACAGGTCCAGCTCGCGTTGTCGACATGCTTGATGAGTTCGTCGCGCGCCGCGATACCACAGGTCCAGCGTTCGCCTGAATTGTTGAGGCAAAGCTGATCGACCGATGGGGCATCGATGCCGCCCAGCCGAATGCGGGTGGTGCCGATCTGGATCTGATCGCCCTCGCGGATTTTGGGCACGCCGGTGATATCGGCGGCTTCGGCGATCGCCGGCAGCAACAGCAATGCAGCCGCCAGAACAAACTTCATGAGCATGCAACGGTCATTGAAAAGGACGAATCGCAGCAAAAGATCACCGAGTCTGGAGTAGATCGCAGCCTCGCGCCAGCGCTCGCGGTCCCGGCTCGGTTCAATTTTGCGCTACTGGCAACGCTTTTGCACATGGCATTCATCGGCGACGATGCATCGCCGGGCCTGCGGTTGACGCGCAACTCACGCCGTGCCGCGCATCAACGTCTTCCGAACCAGCGCCAAGGCCATCAACACGAAGGCGGAGGTGACCTCGGGGCCGCCCACTAAAATCCGCGTCGGGGTCTTCATCTTGTTCCACTCATAGGCCCGAAACGGCCCGCGCCGACCGCCTTCGCCGAAATGGCTGAGAATGCAAGTGAGCGCCGGCGCAAAGCTCACTGGCTCGGCGCCGAGATGGGTAAGCGCGATCAGCGCCAGCGCCGCATCGAACGCGTTCATCTCGTATGCCATCAACTCGTTTTGCACGTACTCAAGCACCCTGGCGCGGATCACATCGAACGCGCCGCCCGGATCGATCGCCACGCGCGCCGCTATCGGGAGCATCAGGAAAGCTGCGTAGCAGCGACCGAAATAGGCACAGTAGAGTTCGGGCAGATAATAGATATGCGAGCGTGGATCGGCGAACGCGCCGCTCTCGGCCAGCCGTCTCTGGAAATCGATGATGCGCGCAATTGTTTCCAGCCGGCGCGGGTTCTCCAGGACTTTCCAGCGCGCGAGATTGCGCAAGCTGACTTCGACGATGTCGATGTTAAGCGTCGGATCGAGATCGTTGCCGAACGGCCGATCGCCGGCAAGATTTTCGATCCAGGTGACGACGCCCCCTTCGTACTCGATGTGGTCGTTGAGCGGCACCGTCACCCGGGGCTCGTTGACACCGGCTACTATCTGATAGCCGGCATAAAAATCCACCAGCGGCTGCGCGAGCATCGGATGCTCCGAGCCGGCCTGTGTGGCCGCCGAGAATGAGCATGCCGTAGTGTCGCAATCCGGCACATAGATCGCGAAGCCGAGATCCTGCTTGATCTGCGCGAACATCTTCGCAAACCGCGGATGCGGCGGCGGTGCCAGCGCGGTCACGACATCGAAGGCGCGGCCGTCCCGCGCGCGAACCTGCTCGCGGCTGGTGACAAGGCAGAATTCGATCATCTTCTGGACAGCCCGCTGCGATGCAGCCTTCTGCTCGGGCGAGGCGAGGCCGGTACCGACAAAGCTCAACAGGGCCTCGGTGAAGAATGCGTCGTAATAGGCTGACCGATGACGGATCTGCACCGGCTCCCACATCGGTTCGGCGATGCCGCGCCAGGGCGGGTTGACGAGGTCGCGAACGGGCGAGCGCGCGATGAAGATCCGCGCCAGGTTGAACATCAAGGTCGAGTTCTTGTAGCCGCGCGAATTGAGCCCGCTCAGCGCCATCAGCAGTTCGCGGCCGCGCACGTCAACGTCGCCGATCAGGTTGAAAGCGGCATAGGCCGGGATGAACCCATTGCGGCCGAATGAGCGCAACAAATGCGCGCCGCAGGCGCGGATCACCAGCTCGATCTCGGCAACGCCTGCCGCGCGCTCGGGCAGGCTTATCGGCTTGCGTGCGGGACGCCGCAGATCGAGCGTATCGAGCAGCGCCGCTACCGGCGCGCCGATCGCGGCCCAGTCCGGCGCCTCCTGGTCGCGCGCCCGAAGCAGCGCCTCGCGCAATGAGTCCAGCCGCGCCTCATCGCGCAGTTCGGGCAGGCCGGTGCGGCGGAGAAGCGGCCGCAGCGCGCGATTGGCCAGCGCGGTCTTGTAGAATTTGGCGAGATGCGGATCGCCGCCGGGCGGGTGGAGCAGCAAGGGATCGCAGAGGTCGTACAGCGAGGGGCCGTCCTTCCGGGCCGTCAGCGCCCGGTAGGCGGCGCCGGCAAAATGCGAAAACCCCATGGGCGTTTCTTTTCCGAATTTCTTCCCGGGCGATCCAGCCAGGCCGCAAAACCGCGCTGATCAGGGTCGGGAGGGGTCGAAACGCCACCCACCGGAATACCTGCAAGTCACTGAAAATTATCCGAATTGGTCAAAAACTCAAATGTGGCCGATGTCCCACACCGCCTTTTTCACATCGTCTTTTGTCCGGAACAACGTCCTGGCTCGATATCTAAGCTATTGAAACACCACCGAACTTTCCGCGCGCGCTCTCTCGGGCCTCGCACACGTCCGAAGCTATCGCCACCGACTACGTCAATAAGGTTGCCGGAACCGTCCCCGCGGGTTAAGACTTCCTTTGCTGCGTCGCCGCAAATTGCGCGCAATTAGCGCCATATTGTGGGGCACCCCCAAAAATCAAATCGACTTCGGCGCCCCCAATTGCGCGCGTTCATGAGTGAGCAGGATAACCCGTGATGAATCTGATCCAGATCAGTAATTCCCGGCGCTCGGTGACGATTGCCACCGCCCTGATTGGCGTGCTGTCGCTGGCGATCGGCGCGCATGCGGCGCTGAACCAGCGCACCACCGTTGTACCCGACGTGGTGAGCGTGGAGCAGAGCGTGGAGATTCCCGGCAAGGCTTCGCGGATCGCGCTGGTGATCGGCAATGGCCACTATCCCGACGCCAATGCGCCGCTGGCGCAGCCGATCAACGATGCGCGCGGCCTGACCACGTCGCTGCGCCACGACGGCTTCGATGTCGAGGTGGTGGAAGACGCCAGCAAGGACGACATGGACCAAGCCATCGGCCGGCTGAAATCGAAGATCAAGCCGGATTCCGTGGTGATGGTGTTTTTCGGCGGCTACGGCATTCAGGTCGGCAGTGAGAATTACATGATCCCCGTCGATGCCGCGATCTGGAAGGAAAGCGATGTCCGCCACAACGGCATCAGCGTTGAATCGGTTCTGGAGATGATGAAAGAGCAGGGCGCCTGCGCCAAGCTTGTGGTCATCGATGCCGCCCGGCGCAATCCGTATGAGCGGCGTTTCCGCGCCTACTCCCACGGGTTGGCGCAGATCAAGGCGCCCGACAACGCGCTGATCCTGACCTCGGCGATGCCGGACAAGGTCGCCGACGATTCCGCCGGCCAGAACTCGGCGTTGATGTCCGAGCTGCTCAACAATCTCACAGACCGGCAACTCGACAAGTCCGACGCCGAGACCGTGTTCGACAACACGCGGCTCGCGGTCGCCAGGGCTTCGGAAGGCGAGCAGGTGCCGTCACTGTCGGGCTTGCTGCAGGAAGATGTGCGTTTCGGTATGACCGAAAATACTGCAAACGCCGGTGGGTAGTTGTGTGACGTAGCACGCAAATGTACGTCGTCCCTGCGAAAGCAGGTACCCCAGCGTGAGCGCACTAGCGCTCATCGCGTCCCCTGACCTGAATTTTGTGTGGACCGGCTAGACCAGCAAATCGCTAAGGTCACGCCATTCAGGGTTCTCGCGTTCGATCAGCTCGATTTTCCAGTCACGCTTCCAGCGCTTTAACTGCTTTTCCCAGCCGATGGCTTCGTCTGGACGTTCATAAGATTCGGCATAAACGAGTCGATAAACGCCGTAAGCTTTGACAAACGAGGAGCCTACACCATTGCGGTGTTCCGCCAAGCGCTTCTGCAACGAGTTTGTCACCCCGATGTACAACGTCCCATGACGCCGGCTCGCGAGAATATAGACGTAGTACATGGTTCGACGCCGGTGAACGTTGCGCTTCGTTTGAGCGCGCTCGCTGCTCATCGCGCTAGTCTTATAAAGATGTCGAACACCTATCGTAACAATAAAGGCCGGTGGCTATGGGTCCCTGCTTTCGCAGGGACGACGATCTCTACGCGTCCGCTACAGCAATGACATAGCACCCAAATCTATCAGCACGTCGTCCCTGCGAACGCAGGGACCCATAACCCCTGACTTGATATTGTGTGGACCGGCTAGACCAGCAAATCGCTTCCATTCGGGGTCCTCGCGCCGCGTCTCACTTCCCCTCAGCGCTCGCGTTCACCGCGCGGACCGGATCGCCCTCGCGCAGCAGCGCACCGGCGCGGGCCACCACGACATCGCCTTCGTTGATGCCGTCGCGGATTTCGACGTCGCCGCCGGAGGTCAGCCCGACTTCGACCCGCTTGGTCTCGACCCGCCCGCGCCGCACCACCTGCACCACGGTGCCGGCCCCGCCATAGAGCACCGCGGTCAGCGGCACCGACACATTGCAGCTCTGCCCGGTTTTGATCAAAGCCCGTCCGGACGAATTCACCAGTAGCCGCCGGTTGGTGATGATGCTGATCAACACCTGACCGAGCTGGACGTTGGGTTCGACCGTCGGCGCCACCCTGCGCACCTTGCCCTCGACCTCGCCGGCGCCGATCACCTTGATCCGCGCGCTCTGGTTGGCCGCGAGCTTGGCGATCGCCTGCACCGGCACCAGGCCGACCAGATCGAATTCGCCGCGCGCGATGATCGCGAACAGCGCCTCGCCCTTGCCCGACGCGATCGCGCCGATCACCGCGGATGATGCCGAGATCAGCCCCGCGACCGGCGCCTGCACCTGCGTGACGCCGCCTTCCGGCTGGGTGAGCCGCGCCAGCGTCTGGCCCGCCGTGACGTTATCGCCCGGCTCGGCCAGAATTTCCGCCACCTTGAGCCCCGGTCGATCGGGTCGCACCGCGGTCTCCTCGCGTGCGATCACGATGCCGGACGCCTCGACGATATCGCCGAAGCAGGACTTCGCCGCCTTGAGCACCGTCACCGCCGCGCCCTTCGGCGCGTCAGTTTCGTCTGCTGCGAGGGAGGGCGAACAGACGAGGGCGAGCAGGAGCAGGGCGGTCGTCAGGGAAGCGAGGCAGTCTCGGGAAGGAGCGAGAGTGGTGAAAGCGTTCATCGGGGTGCGAGCCCTGTTCGACATCACCGTTAGCAGAACGCGGACGTGCTGGCCAAGCGGCAAAAGCGTAGCTCGTATAGCACCACGCTCGCCTGGCCATTGGCTCATTACTTCTCGGCAAAGATCGAACGCATGATAATCGCTGCTTCCCTTTGCGGCAGACGCGCGATTTCGCGGTAGAAAGTCACCGTAGCCTGGCAATAATCTTTATATCTCGCCGGACCGACGGAGTCGCTGGTCAGAAGGTTGAACTTGTCTTTCCCGACGCCTTTTGCAGCGAGCTGGTAGGCTAACTTTTTCCAAAGATCGGCAATAACAGGCGCCGCACTGTCTTGCCGCTCTTTCGCACTGTCGACAATACGCCGATTGATTTCGTTTTCTCTATCAACGAGCGAGGCTGGCAGGTCTGCGACAAAACGAGTTTTAGCGCCACCAGCGGCGGCGTACCGATAGCAGGCAGCCGGGTTCTTCGCGGCCAAAGCCAAGTATTCATCGGCGTAGACGCCTCCCAGGTCTGACAACACGGCATCATCCGCAAGAGGCCGAAGCCTCGAAATGATTGAAAGCATCTTCGCGCGCGCTCCTGCAATCGATTCAGCTTCTGTCTCTCCGTCAATATAGTCATGGTAATAAGTGCTGAGAATTGCGTCATAGTGCTTTGGAAACCTGTCCTTGAGAGTTTGGACAAGCGGCAGCGCTCTTATCAGTATGTCGCCTAGTTCGGCTTTGGTTGCATCCCCACCCAAGCCTGAGAGCGCAAACTCGCTCCCGTCCGACAATCCTGTAATTACATGGGCTGTTGACAAAACTTCAGCTGAAGGTTCCCAAATGTCGGAGTTGGGGGTGGAGAGGGCTTTATCCACGAAGCTTTTATCGAAGCCCGCTGCGATGAAAAGTCGCTTTTGGTCGGCGGTCACATCTTCCAATGACAGTGTTTGCATTCCAGCAAACGCCGGAGCGTGAAATCCCAGGGTAGCGCCCTTTCGGAGGAACCTGTTGCGACCGGCCGCAAATGCGATTGTGCACGCCGAAAAGCAGCCATTGGAAACGTAGGTGTCCACACCATGCGCCTTTAGTACGGCGTTCAGCTTGATGGCTTCGCCAATTCGTCCTCCGACACTGTCGAGATGTACTGTCTTGATTTGGCGGGACGCCTTAAGGACCTTGATGTAGTCATCGGTCAAGCCAAATTTGAAGCCTCCACTAATCTCTGCCTCGGTTCCGTTTCTCATCACCCGGATCGAGTAGGCGGGCACATCGGGATCATCCAAAAAGACGATCCGGGATGTCTCGACTAATTGCGGCCATCCAGCAGTTGAGAAAACACCTACTGAGCTGAAAAGTCCCAATGACAAAGAGATCTTGGCTGCCACTGCCCATCCAGCCCGCTTCCCGATCGATTGACGCCGGGCGATGTGGCGATTTGCTGATCGCCAAGTACCAAAGACAATCCAGACGCTATAAGCGAGTATAGCTAGCCACACGCAGACCAAAAATCCCAGGATTGCGACCGGCTCATATCCGTTGCCGATTCGAAAAAGCAATGCGATGACAGAAACAAGAACGGCAACAGCGATGTTGCCAATGAGTCCAAACAGCCAGTACGAAATTCCGAGAGAATATTCGCCGCGCCAAAAGCGCGCGATGAAATTTTTTCGTCTATTCGGATCGAGCGGCACCTCAACGATAATTTCGGGCTGTTCGAATGTACTCCGGTCCCGTACACTTTTGCGCCGTGACTTCCTGGTTGCGAAATCGACTATCCAACCGACGATGAACGCGACGACGACGCAGGTTGTTAGGCTGCCAACTATGTATCCGATATTTTCGGTGACGCCGTTGCCTCGCCAAGGCGCGTATTTTGCCCCTCTCCATTCAAACAGATAATCGCAAATGAGGACGGATACACCGAAATACACGCCGTAAATGGAATATCGCCGCGTGCTGGAAATATCCACTGGAGCACTCACCAATCTGGTCGGGGCCCCAATGTCGAACAGTTGGCCCACTGGCTGCCAGCCGTCCAACCCGGGACGCCAGACAGCAACGTCATCGCGATCAGGAAATCGCCCGACGAATTGCACCACCTCAGCGCGCGACATGGGCCCGTGTGGGGAAGCGCCATCAAAAACGTACCACGCAGCCGCGTTCAAATCAGTAGCCCCCGTTTCAGTCAGACCAAGGACAATACAAAGCTTACCGGAGTCTGCAACCTATCCGTGCGTAAGCTGCCATTATCAATCGAGCTAATTGGACCAGCCACTGACGTGAGTCCGTGTTCTAGCGAGAAGCGTTGGCCCGATAGACGTTTTCCAAGCAGGTCGACGTCCAAACATATTTTTGAAAGGTTTCGCTTGCTCGCGATTTGCCCGGACGACCAAATCACCCGTTTCCACGTCCAGCCCCATCTTCAAATATTTTCCACTTCGCGATTTACCCAAATCACTTCTATAAGCCGCGCCGTCCTGCCCCACTCAGGGGCGTATCGCGATCGTCACGAACGCGGGGCAGGATGCGATGGCCGCGGCAGCGCTGGCGCGCAAGGGGATTGCAGGGCGGGTCTCCCGTGAGCGATCCCAGGGCGCGATCGACGAACAGCGCATGCTGCGGACGATGAAGTCGTGTCCTGACGCCTCGACGCTGGTGTCAAGTTTTGCGGAGGCGTGTCGGCCCAACCGGGCGCGGACACACCTTTAATCCGCTGACGACGGTGACAATAAAGCCCGATCACCGGGGAGATCACGAAGTAAACCGTTAAAACCATTGCGTGCGGGAATGCCGGGTGATTCCGGTGGACCTCGCGGTGACTACGCTCGTGTGGTTCTACTTTTTCCCACGCGAGGCTGCGGGTGCATCGAGCACCCGGCATTCCCCACGCCCTCGTTTCTTTCGGGCGAAATCATCATGCATGGCTCGGGCAAAATCGCGCCGCGGGATCGCGGAGGTGTGTTTTGGAAATGCGGGTGCTTCATCCTCGCCCTTGTGGCGCGAAAGAGCGCTTTTTCTTATCCCTCCCCCTCTTGTGGGGAGGGCGGGCACATCGTGAGCGGAGCGAACGATGTGACGGGTGGGGGCTGCTTTCGCTAGCGAGATATCGCGCGATCCGTCCGCCACCTAACCCCCACCCGGCGCTTCGCGCCACCCTCCCCACAGGTGGGAGGGATAAGAAGGAGCGAGCTGCTTTCGCAGCGACGAAATCGATCCTCATGGTGAGTTTCGCGGCAACGTCGCGCGTCTCGAACCGAGAGGATTGATTGCGCAAGCGTCGGAGCGAGCTGCGTGGCTGTTTGAAATCTGAATCCAAATACAACGCGAGCGGTCTAGCCCACGTTCGAAGGGCCGCGCGCGTTCCAGTTGCTCCAGCGCGCACTGGCGAGCGTGTGATGGTCGGTGGTGAGAGGACGGCGGGTTTGTCGATCATGCGCGGTGATGATCTCCTGGGATTGGCGGATCTTCCGCTTCACCTCCACAACATCCTTAGGCGGTTGGCCGGTCGATTTTGCGCCGGCAATCTCGCCATAGGCAAAGTTGGCGGTCTCGAGACGTCGCAAGGTCTCACGAAGCCGTGCGATCTGCGCCCGATGCCACGCAATCATGCTGTTGCTGTCTGCAGCCATGTCGGTCTCCCGGAGTCCGGCGCAAGCTTAGCTGATTCGCGCAGCCCGACTATCGGCTTGCAGCCGCCCACTCACAGTCCGAAGCGCACGGCAACGGGTGGAACCCGGCTGCTCGCGCATCGCAGTTCACTCCGCCGCGGGCGAGCGAAGTATCTTCGACGGCCTGTTGCGATCGGCAGGCTGATCCTGCCGCGGCACTTGCGGGTCGGGCGTGGAGACGATCAGCTTCCGGCTAAAGCGCCAACACAGCGCGCCGATGTCGTCCATCAGCATGAACATCGCCGGCACGAATACCAGCGACAGCACGGTGGAGAACAAGAGGCCGCCGATCACCGCCAGCGCCATCGGCGAGCGAAACTCTCCGCCGGCGCCGAACGCCAGCGCCGACGGAATCATGCCGGCGGCCATTGCGATCGTGGTCATGACGATCGGTCGTGCTCGCTTCATGCCGGCGTCGATGATCGCCTCCTCGCGCGGCTTGCCTTCGCGCATCGACTCGACCGCGAACTCCACCAGCATGATGGCGTTTTTGGTGACGATGCCCATCAGCATCAGGATGCCGATCCACACCGGCGTGGTGAGCTGCTTGCCCGTCACCAGCAGCGCCGCTATAGCCCCGCCGATCGAGAGCGGCAGCGAGAACAAAATCGTAATCGGTTGCAGGAAAGTGCCGAACAGCAGCACCAGCACGGCATACACCATCATCAATCCGACGGTAATCGCCCTCGCGAAGCCTTCCGACAGTTCGTTGAGGCTTTCGGCATCGCCGGATGGGCTGACCTTGACGCCTTTCGGCAGCGTCTTCATGACAGGCAATTCGTAAATCTTCCTGGTGGCGTCGCCGAGCGCGGCGGAGCCGACCAGGTCCGCGGCGACCGTCGCCTGACGTTCCCTGTCATAGCGATTGATGCTGGTCGGGCCTTGATCGAGCTTGATGTCGGCCACCACAGACAATGGCACGCCGCCCTTCTCGCCGTGCAGGCCCAGCGGCACGCGCAACTGCTCAAGCAGCGCGAGATCGCCGCGCGCGGCGTCCTCGAGCTGCACGCGGACCGGC
Source organism: Bradyrhizobium sp. (assembly GCF_035273305.1). GTDB lineage: Bacteria > Pseudomonadota > Alphaproteobacteria > Rhizobiales > Xanthobacteraceae > Bradyrhizobium. The sequence continues at coordinate 14,964 of NZ_DATEPI010000028.1, forward strand.
ACCAGCCGGCCGCCGGCGTCGAACTTCGCCAGCGCCGGGCCGACGTCGCCAATAGTGGCGACGCGGATAGTCTGCGACAGGCTTTCGGTCGAGACGCCGAGGCGCGCGGCGAGATCGGCCTTGGGCTGGATGCGCAGCTCCGGGCGATCGAGCGAAGTCTCCGAGATCACGTCGGAGATGATCGGAATGCGTTTCATCTGCGTCGCCAATTCAGCGGCGACGTTGCTGACGATGTTACTGTCGTTGCCGGTCACGACCAGCGAAATCGCGCGC
>NZ_DATEPI010000029.1:0-29508 GCF_035273305.1 Bradyrhizobium sp.
CCTTCCCATTGCAACGATCGCGGTCTGCTGTTCTTTGATCTTGCCGTGCTGGGCTGCGAACCGGTCGGTCACCAACCCATGCACCGTATGAACAATGCCTTCGGCGACATCGGCGAATGCAACGCCTGCCTGTCGGGCGGAAACCGTGCCGGACAGGATTCTGGTACCGATCAGGAACAAACTCTCCTGCCCGAACAGACGCAATCGATCGAGAAATTCCTCATACGAACTCGCATCGGCGAGCGTCGCGGCGAGCCGGGCGGAGAGTTCGCGCCGATCGGGGATCGCGCCGAAGAAGCGCGGATCGATCAGCCCATCCATGATTTGCGGCTGCCGCGCCAGCATGTCCCCCAGTCGCGGCGCTGCGCCCAGGATAAGAGCCACCAACGCGACGAGATCGCGGTTCTGGCTCAGGAGCGAGATCAGCCTTCCACCACGCTGCAAAGCCTGCAGGAACCCATCGAAGGCCGTTACCGCGCTGTCCGGCTCCTCGGCACGGGCCAGACCATCGATGAGGGCGGGAACGAATTCGACAAAGGCCTTTCGAGTCAATTCCGACCTGAATACGCGGTACTCGCCGCGTATCCACGCTCGTACCGTTTCGGCAACCATCAACGGCTTCTTGAAGCCGAGCGCCGCAAGATGCTCCAGCAGCCGAGGTTCGTCCGGACCGTTACTGTAATCAAGTGCGGGCAGTTTCGCGGTGCCGGTTGGATCGCCCTCAAACAGCTTGCCGTAGTGCTCCTGCACGACATTGAGGTGACCGAGCAGATCGGCCGCGAATGCTGCGCGATTGTCGTAACCAAAGAAGCGGGCGAACCGCTCCACGGCCTGGACGTCGTCAGGCAAGCTATGGGTCTGCTCGTCCGCGATCATCTGAAGACGATGCTCGACCCGCCGCAGAAATTGGTACGCGGCTGTGAGTTCTCCACACGCCTCGAAAGTGATCCAGTTACTGGACGCAAGCACCTTCAGCGCATCGAGTGTCGGTCGCACCCGCAGTTCGGAATGACGTCCCCCGGCAATCAATTGCTGTGTTTGGGCGAAGAACTCGACCTCGCGGATGCCGCCGCGGCCCACCTTTACATTGTGGCCCTCGACCGAGATCTCGCTTTGGCCACGGTAGGTCTGCATCTGCCGCTTCATATCGTGGACGTCGGCAAGCGCCGCGAAATCCAGATGTTTGCGCCAGACGAACGGCGCGATTTCGGCAAGCAGCGCCTCGCCGGCTTGGCTATCACCGGCGCACGGCCATGCCTTGATCATGGCCGCCCGTTCCCAGGTCCGCCCTTCCCGCTCGTAATAATGCAGCGCCGCCTCGGTCGAAATCGCAACTTGGGTCGAGGACGGGTCCGGACGCAGCCGCAGGTCGACCCGAAACACGTAGCCGTCGCCGGTGCGCTGTTGTAGCAGGCGAGCAAACGCCTGCGTCACGCGGACAAAGAACGGCTGCGGCTCAATGTCCGGCGCGACTGTTGGCGCTGCTGGGTCGAAGAAGACGATCAGGTCGATGTCGCTGGAATAGTTCAACTCGCCGGCGCCCATCTTGCCCATGGCAAGTACGACCAGTCCGCTGCCGTCTTCGGGCTTGTCGAGGCTCGAAGGTAACAGACGTCCGCGCGCCGCCTCCTGCCGGAGCACAAAACGCAACGCCGCCTGCACCGAGGTCACGGCCAAATCGGTGAGCGCCGCCGTCACCTGCATGACCGGCCAAACGCCGCCTATGTCGCACAATGCAATCAACAGCGCCGCCTCCGACTTCATGTGCCGGAGCAGTTGCATGACTTCGGCTTCACTCGATGCTGCCCAGACTTGGCGGCAGGTGCGGTCGAGCAGGTCGGCCAGATGCCGGTCCGGCTCGCATCCGAGTAGCCGCAGAGCTCGTGCGCCGTCGGCGCGCAAAAGATCGAAAAGATACGGAGCGGCTTCCGCGATCCCGAGCAGAATGGTTTCGACTACAGGAAATCGCTGCGTCAGACTGGCGAGCTCGATGGCCTGCTCCGAGGCGAGGTCGTCTACCCAATGGGCCAGACGATCCCTGGCCAGCGAGGCGTCCGATAGATGCGGTCCATCAATAAACCGCGCCGCGAGCGCGGTGGATGTGACATTCGCTTCAGTGCTTCCATGAGTTGCCATAGCGAACGCCGATCAAGAACCGCATCAAAGGATTATGTATTTTTGTCGGCGTTCGCTGCTTGTTACGTTCGTGCGAGAATTCGCGACGACAGACTACGAACATCGAACCCCGACGCCGATGCCATCCACGTTATCGTTGATAACGTTCATGCAGTCTTCTGTGACATATCGGGCGTTTGGCCGGCAACCCTTTCACTGGCACCCGCTGCCGGGATCGCCAAAGTGGCTGTCAAACCGGGATGCGCATCAGCAAGCCTGAGTTCACCGCCATGCAATGTCGCGACGGCTGAGGCGAGACTTAGTCCGAGTCCGGAACCCGGTTGGGTACGGCTTGCCTCCAGCCGCACGAATCGCTCCACCGCATGTTTACGGTCGGCCTCAGGTATCCCGGGGCCGTGGTCGCTCACGCTGAGCAGCACCTGGTCGCCATCTCGCCGGGCTTCAATCAGGATCTCTCTGCCGTCCATGCGCTCTGCCGCGCCAGCGCTCAGCGGCTGTGCCGACGGAGCGGGCTTGCCGTATTTGATCGCGTTCTCGACCAGATTTGCCAACGCCTGGCTGATCAATTCGCGATTGCCGTGCAGCCGCGTGGACGCGGCCTTGACCCGCAAACTCATGCCATCTTCTTCAGCCAGGGGTTCATAAAGTTCGTGAATGCCATTGGCCACTTCGGCGGCATCAAAGTCATCCATATTGCCGCGCGCCTGCCCCGACTCAGCGCGCGCGATCATCAGAAGCGCGTTGAAGGTCCGGATCAACCCGTCCGACTCTTCAATAGTGCGCTCAAGCGCGTGCCGGTATTCGGCATCGCTGCCGGAGCTCGCCAGCGCCTCTTCCGCGCGATTGCGCAACCGCGTCAACGGCGTCTTCAGATCGTGAGCAATATTGTCCGAGACTTCTTTTAAGCTCATCATCAAGGCTTCGATCCGTTCCAACATCGCGTTGAGGTTTTCGGCCAAACGATCGAGTTCGTCGCCGCTCCGCCCCACCGGCAGCCGCCCGCTGAGATCGCCCGCCATAATGCGTTGCGTGGTGCCCGTCATGGCGTCGATTCGCCGTAACACCCGGCGCGCCACGAAAACGCCGCCACCTAGGCCGAGCACGACCACGATCAACAGCGACCATTGCGCGGCATTGGCGATGATTCCGAACAGCCGCTTGCGCTCCTCGAGATCGCGGCCAATCAATAGTCGGAATCCTCCGGATAATTGAGTGACGCGCACCAAGGCGCGATGATCGGCGTTGTCCTGGTCCTCGAGCCGACGGTAGGCCGTCTCTGACCAGCCGTTGGTGGCCATGACACCCGGCGCGAGCGAGCCGACGTTGCCCGCAATGGCCTGACCATTTGGGGTCGTCACCAAATAGAGGTTGGCGCCGGGCCGTAGGGCTCGATTTTCAATGGTGAAGACGAGACCGCGCAGCCCGCGCCGACCATAGATGTCATCTATCTCGCCGATTTCCGCGTTGACGGTTGAGGTGATCTGCTCGGTGATCAGCCGGCGCGTGTTCCAGGCGAAGTAGCCCAGCAGCGAGGCAGCAAACAGCGCAAACAAAAACAGGTAGGCGAGCGTCAACCGGAACGCGGTAGTTCGGATCAGCTTACCGAATGCCGTCACGTATCATATATCCCGCGCCGCGAATGGTGTGGAGCAACGGTCGCTCGAAACCCTTGTCGATCTTGGAGCGCAGCCTCGAAATGTGCACGTCGATGACATTGGTCTGAGGATCGAAATGATAGTCCCAGACGTTTTCAAGCAGCATCGTTCGCGTTACCACCTGGCCGGCGTGCTTCATAAGGTATTCAAGCAGCCGAAACTCCCGGGGCTGCAAGGTCAATTCATCCTTGCCGCGTACCACCCTATGCGAGAGACGATCGAGTTCGAGATCGCCGACGCGGTAGGTCGTTTCTTCGGCAGGGCCGCCATGGCGGCGCGACAGCACCTCGACTCGCGCCAGCAGTTCGGCGAATGAATACGGTTTCGGCAGGTAATCGTCGCCACCGGCGCGCAGCCCCTTGATGCGATCGTCGACCTGCCCGAGGGCTGAGAGAATCAACACCGGCGTTCGGTTGCCCTTTTCCCGCAGAGCACCGATCAGCGATAGGCCGTCACGTTTCGGCAGCATCCGGTCGACCACCAGAACGTCGTAATCGCCAGACTCGGCCAGCGAGAGCCCCTCCTCGCCGTCGCCAGCGAGATCGGCAATATAACCGACTTCCCGAAATGCTTTCGCCAGATAGTCGGCGGACTCTCGGTCGTCTTCGATAATCAAAAGGCGCATCTGGGAAGCAGTTGCAGTCAAGTGGCCAGCCTTCTATCACCATGGCGTGGTCGGCATGCTCATGCAAGGTGACCCGCCAGTTCAGCCCTCAAGCAAAAGAGCGGGCGGTGAAGCTGGGGGACCTCACCGCCCTTTGAACCTTCCGACGGAGGGGGGCGTGTTCCACCGGAAGGCAACCGATCGGAGCGGGCGTTTGAAACCCGCCTGTTGAAGAGCCGCCGACGGGGCGAGTAGTGTCGGCGACCCCTCCTGTGATCACGTTCGATGCTCAGCCCTTCGCCAGAGGCACCGCGACAAATCGCGAGGAACCACCGCTCTTGATCCGCATCAGAACACTATTCTTGTTGTCGGCGCGCGCCGTGGTGATCGCTTCGCGAACGTCGCCGGCGTTGGTAACGCTCTTGCCTGCCACCTCCAGGATTACGTCGCCTTCCTTGAAGCCGCGCTCAGCCGCTGCACTGTTCGGATCGACCTCGGTCACGACGACGCCTTCCTTGCCCGCGCCAGCAACGCTGTTGGCGGGCGCGAGCGTGAGGCCGAGCTTGGGCACGTCAGTGCCCCGGCTCGGGCTGCCTTTTTCATTGTTGTCGTTGTCGGCCTTGGCCTGCAGATTGTTTGGCAACTGGCCGAGCGTCAGGTCGACGGTCTTGTCCTGGCCCTTATGCAGCACGTCGAGCTTCACCTCGGTGCCGGGCGCAAAACTGCCGATGGTACGAGCAAGCTCGCGGGCATCCTTCACCTTCTCGCCATTCACCGCCTTGATGATGTCTCCCGATTCAATCCCGGCTTTTGCCGCCGGGCTGTTGGCCTGGGGTTCGGCAACGAGTGCGCCTTCGGCCTTCTTCAGCCCGAGGCTCTCGGCAATATCAGGCGTAACCGGTTGGATCTGGACGCCGATCCAGCCGCGGCTGACGGAACCCTTGTCCTTGAGTTGAGCAACGACGCTCTTGACGGTCGATGCCGGGATCGAGAATGCGATACCGACGCTACCTCCGGATGGCGAATAGATCGCGGTGTTGACGCCCATCACCTCGCCATCAGTGTTAAACGCGGGACCGCCGGAGTTGCCCTTGTTGACGGGCGCGTCGATCTGAATGAAATCGTCATAAGGGCCATTGCCGATGTCGCGCCCGCTGGCCGAAACGATGCCAGCCGTCACTGTTCCGCCGAGTCCGAACGGATTGCCGACCGCAAGCACCCAGTCGCCGATCCGCGGCTTGCCATCCGACAGCTTCGCAAACGGGAAATTTGACCCACCCTCGACCTTGATCAGGGCAAGGTCCGTGCGAGCGTCGGTGCCAATCACCTTCGCTTTGAAGATCCTGCCGTCATCCGTAGTCACTTCGACCTTATCGGCGCCATCGACCACGTGATTGTTGGTGACGGCGTACCCGTCAGAGGAAATGAAGAAGCCGGAACCTTGGCCGGTCACCGCGCGTCCGCGCGGCATGCCTCGCGGGCCCGGGAATCCATCCGGTCCGCCAAAGCGACGGAAGAAGCGCTCCATCGGCGATCCCGGCTGGAACGGCGAGTCATCGTTATTGCCGCTCTCGTCCTTTGCGACCTTCTCGTTGATGTTGACCTTCACCGAAATGACCGATGGCTTCACGCGCTCGACAATATCGGCAAAGCCAACCGGCTTCTGCACCTTGCTGACTTCGTTGTTGACCTGCGCGTGGGCCGGGCTGCTGAAGATATAAGCAGAGCCGTCGTGAGGACTGAAGCCGTAACCGGCGATTCCGAGGCCGGCAACTACGGAAGCCATCAGCGCGAATTTTCGCGCCGATAACAACGTGGAGCGACCCGCTTGAGATGATGGGCGGGATGGAAGGTCGGTTTGACGGTCGTTCATGCAAAATCTCCAGAGGCAAGAAATCCGTGGATGCCAAGTGCATCTCTACAATTCCGAAGATGGGGATTTCCGCCTTACGGCGCGCTGGCGGCGGAATTAAAGTTTCGTAATGAACACGCAAGGCGGATGCGGCACTTTATCGCACGACCTGGCGCTCAGGCTGAGCCTGGAAATGCCCGGCAACCAGCGCAGCTTTCAACCGGTTGGATTTAGATTTTTTGTCTACTTTTGGCTCGCCCGCGACGCGGCCTTGCGCTCGCCCGTAACCGCGTTTTCGGCCGCGCGGCTCATCAGAGATGCATAATCGTGACCGAACAGCACGTCGCAAAACTGGATTGCGGCAGCAACCTGCATCTGCCGATACGGCCGCGCCTTGGGATCGCCGACCCGCAACGATTGCACCAACGTCTCGGTCGCGTGCTCTACATTGTGCTGCAGGTCCGAATAGGTCCGCAGCGTTACCTCATTGATGGCAAGTTCGCTGGCATAGGTGCGGCATGCCGCGACGAAATCAATCAATGCCGCGGCCTCCTCCACCTCGGTGGCATCGACCCTGGCGCCCGCCGGAATGTCCTTGTCGGGGCGCTGACGCAGGATACGTCGCACGCGGCCCGGCACGGTTTCAATTTCGGATTGCAGCGCATTGGAAATGTCGGCGCGGATCGAGGTCAATTGCTTGCCCCAGCTGGAATCGTTGCGGAGATCGAGTTCCGTCCGCAAGCCTCGCACACCGTCGTGAAGTGTTTTGAGCTGCTCGGCGACCTTATCGAAATCACCGCGCTTGATATCTTTTCGAAGGCTGGCCGCCAGACAGGCAAGATCGTGCAGCGCGATGGTGACGGCAACACCATACGGGGTCGCGGCCACGCGTATTTCGTCGTCCGACGCCGCCATTTTGATGGCCATCCGGATGATCTGCCATGGCGCGGTCAGCCGCTGTATAACCAGCGACAACGCGAACGGCAGCAGTTGAGGTGTTTGCAGGGAGGGAATGTTGAGCGACGCCACCACCGATCCAATCTGGGCATCCCCGAATACCCGCAAATAGCTCGGCAGCTTGCTGCTGAACGTGTCGAGCGCCTCACGGGCAAGCAACACCGAGCCAATCGGTAAGAGATCTTCGACTACGTGGGGCGGACCCAGCCGGGCGAGCGGACGCTGCCTGTCACCCCCGGGGCCTGGCGCTGCCGTTGCAACAATCGCCTCGGCAGCGGCACGCTGGATTTTGCGCACTGCCGATTCAATCTCGGATTTCGCTGCGGAATGCCGGATCCTTGCCAACGCGGCCTCGAATTCGCGCGCCTGATCGGCGGCGCCCTCGCGGTTCAGCCATTGCCATACTGGCAGCAGCGATGAGCGGCGGATCTGCCCCGGTCTTATGGGACCATTTCCTTCGATAAGAAACGGCTCGAGAGGCCGGAATAATAGCCGCGCCGGGTCCTCGACTCGCGGCACGGCCTCTTCTTCAGTTCGGCGCGCAAGACTGCGCAATTGTTCCAACACAAAATTGGCAACCGTGGTGTCCTCGCCACGTTCGATTGAGCGCTCGAATTCCCGCATCAGCAGCGCCTGCGACTGCGGCGGAAGCTGTCCGAGATATTCCCTTAACCGCTCTATCGATGTCTGGCTCATGCGCCCGGTGCTGCGTCGGCGGACGGCAAAACCATCCCTACCGTAATGATAGAAGCCGCGGCGTTAAGAACTCGTTTAGGAACGTCTAGAGGCGGGCGGTCCATACGCCGGGCCATCACCGGCATTGTCAAACTCCGGGCAGCACCAGTTCGGCGCGCAAACCCCCGATTGGGGCGGTGCCCAAGGTCAGGCTTCCACCGTACAGCGCTGCGAGATCGACCACGATCGAAAGCCCCAGGCCCGAGCCGGGTTTCGACTCGTCCAGGCGCTGACCGCGCCGGGAGGCCTGCTCGCGCTCGGCCGCCGACAGCCCTCGCCCGTCGTCGTCCACGACAATCCGAAGCATCGGTCCGCTCGCCGCCTTGGTGGGTGGCTCCACCAAAACTTCAATGAACACCTGCGAGGTCGCCCATTTGCAGGCATTGTCGACGAGATTGCCGGCCATTTCCTCGAGATCCTGCCGCTCGCCGCGAAACTTTGCCTGTGGGTCCGCCTCAACCGTGATCTCAACGTCGCGATCACGGTGAATCTTCTCCATCGTCCGCCTGAGCGCCTCTATGGCAGGCGCGACTTCGGTGACCGTTCCGATGATCGTCGGCCGCGCGGCGATGCGCGCTCGCTCCAGGTGGTGTGCGATCTGATCGCGCATCATGTCAGCCTGCTCCATTACTTTGGCCGCGAACGGATCGGGAGCGTGCGCCGAAGCTTCATTCAGGATGACTGACAGCGGAGTTTTGATCGCATGCGCAAGATTGCCGACGTGGGTCCGTGCCCTCTCGACAATTTCGCGGTTGGCCTCGATCAGCGCATTGGTTTCGCGTGCCAGCGGCGCAATCTCGACGGGAAACTCGCCTTCAAGCCGCTCCGCCCGGCCGGAGCGGATATCGGCGATCGATTCTGAGATACGCTTGAGCGGCGCAAGCCCAAACCGAACCTGGAAGATCGTGGTCAGCACCAATACGACCGAGAGCGCGGCGAACGTGCCGCCGAGGTAATAATCGAAGGTGCGGGTCTCATCGAAGATCTCGGTGGCGTCTCCCGCCACGCTGACCAGGAACTTGCCATCGGCGCCGAGGTCCACAGGTCGTTCCACCATGCGCAGGCTCTGGCCCTCGGGACCATCGACATAGCCCAGACGAATGCCGGCCGGCGTCAACTCGGCGCCTCGATCTTCTAACTTCGGCAGCTTCTTGTCCCAGAGAGAACGTGAAGCGCGCACTTCCGATTTTTCCGAGTCGGTGCGGGTGATCTGCCAATACCAGCCCGACAAAGGCAGCTCGAACAGCGGCTCCCCCAGAGACTGAAATTGATGGTCGGGTGGCTCGTCGGGCGTCGCGACTTCGGCGATCAAAGTTCGCAGATACAGATTGAGCCGGCGATCGAATGCACGTTCGGTGGCGGCCCGGTACACCGAGGACAGCACGATCCCGGTGATGAGCAGAATCACCACCACCCATGCGGTCGCCGACAGAAACAGCCGGGTGGCGAGCGAACTGGCGCGCATCAGAGCACGATCCTCAACGTATGTCCCCAGGGTAAAGACCGATCGATCAATGCCGGTCGGGGGACAAGATCATGATCGTACAAAAGAGCAAGACCGCCGGTTGATCAACAATCTTGATCAGTTACCTGGCGGTGGCGGGGTGAGCAGATAGCCAAGTCCCCGCACCGTCTGAATGATGTCGACATCCAATTTCTTGCGAATGCGTCCGACGAACACTTCGATCGTGTTGGAGTCGCGGTCGAAGTCCTGATCGTAGAGATGCTCGACGAGTTCAGTACGTGAAACCACACGTCCGGTGTGGTGCATCAGGTAGGCCAGCAGCCGATACTCGTGCGACGTCATCTTGATCGGATTACCCGAGACGCTGACTCGGCCGGTGCGAGTGTCCAGCGACACTGGTCCACAAGTAAGCTCAGATTGGGCATGGCCCGTGGACCGACGCAGCAGCGCCCGCATGCGTGCCAGTATTTCCTCTAGGTGGAACGGCTTTGCGACATAGTCGTCGGCGCCGGCATCGAACCCCTGCACCTTGTCGCTCCAGCGGTCGCGGGCGGTCAGGATCAGGACGGGCATGGTGCGGCCATTGCGCCGCCACGCCTCCAGCACCGAGATGCCATCCATCTTCGGCAGACCGATGTCGAGCACCACCGCGTCGTATGGTTCGCTGTCGCCCAGAAAATGCCCTTCCTCACCATCGAAAGCCCGGTCGACCACGTAGCCGGCGTCAGTCAGCGCTGTGGTCAGCTGACGGTTGAGATCCGGGTCGTCTTCAACAACGAGCAAACGCACGCTGGCCTCCGAATGTGAATTGCAGGATGAATTGAGCCTCGCCGGCGTGAATGGCTTATGAACAGAGCCAAGCTGCGAGCTTATTTTGTGGTCATATCGGCTGCCTCGCCCCGGTGCCAGGCAAGCCTTAGCACGTCGAATCGGCAGACCTAAAGATGCCATGAAGGTTAGCGTCCGGCGGGAGGGCCCTTGACCACGAGAAAATCGACAGGCCCTCCGGGTCTTTCATCATGGAACACTCCGATCATCAGCCGCCCGGTTTCCCAGGCCTTGGTGTCCAGATTGCTGCGGCCTTCATACAGCAGCGGCCCATCGGGAAAGCTGTCATGGCCGTGCACCAGGTGGAGGCTACCGAACCCCGCCGCAAAATCGTTAGGGTAGCGCTTGGTTAGCAGGGTCGTTTCGCTCTGCCGGTCTAACGGGACATCGAGATCGAGGCCGGCATGAACATAGATCCGATGCGCGTCAACATGCATCAACTGCAGCGCATCGAGCCAGGCGATGTGATCCGTCGGCACGTCCGTACGCTCGCCACCGTAAGAGGCCAGCGCGGCGTCACCGCCCTCTTCCAGCCACGCTGGAAGTTTCGCGGGGTCGCGCAATGCGTCAACCATCATCGCATCGTGGTTACCCTTCAGCGTCACCAGGCGCGACGCAGGACCGATACCCTGCAAAAGCCGCTCAATTACCGCTTTGCTGTCCGGTCCCTTATCGACGTAATCGCCAATAGTGATGACGACGCAAGGCTCGCCTGCCGAATGCTCCGTTATCCGGGCCAGACCATCTCGGAGCAAATCGTAGCGGCCGTGAATGTCAGGAATGACGTAGGTCAAACTCATCGGGCTGCTGCTTGCGCTACTATATTGCTGCCAGCCTTCGGCCCGGATCACGCGCCGCTCGAGACCTCGGCTTCAGGGCGGCTTGCTCAATTCGCGTCGTGAGTTGCGGCCCCCGCCACCTGCCTGCTAGGTCCGAAAGAACACGAACCAGACCACCCCCAGGATCAGCATTGCAAGTCCGACTGAGACGGTGAGCAGCGCGAGCACCGATGGCCCGGGTTCTGCCTGGCGTGCTTCGGTCGGAGTTTCAACGATCCGGCGATCTTGTCTCGTTGCCATGGGGTCCTCGATTGCTTCGGAGTAGCGCAGACGCCTGCCGGTCTGTTCTCGGCATTGGTCTTGACGCCAACGCGTGATCCGCGGCGATGTTCCTGATTTAAACCTGCGTTCTGACGCCGCGGCGACGTTCAGAGCTGAGGGCTCCCGGCGTCGCCTCGTCATCGCCGCATCCGTTAACTTGATCGGGAGATTCCCGACCCGTTCACTTTGAAAGGCGGCCTTCAGATGATATCTTAACGCTGTCTGTTGCGTTTCGGAGTATCCCATGGCCCCCCGCGCCAACTGGAAAGGGTTCCTGCGCCTTTCCCTAGTGACCTGTCCGGTCGCCCTTTATCCGGCAACCTCGGATACCGAAAAGGTCAGCTTCAACCAGATCAACCGCAAGACCGGGCACCGCATCAAATACGCCAAGGTCGATGCCGACACGGGTGAAGAGGTCTCTTCAGAAGATATCGTGAAGGGTTACAAGGTAGATACCGATACCTACATCGAAGTTTCAAAGGACGAGCTCGAGGACATAGCGCTGGAGTCCACACACACTATTGAGATCGACGAATTCGTCCCGAAATCCGAAATCGACAGCCGGTATTTGATCCGCCCCTACTACCTCGTGCCCGATGGCAAGGTCGGCCATGACGCTTTCGCGGTGATCCGGGAAACCATTCGCAGCATGAACAAGGTTGCCATCGGGCGCGTGGTGCTGACGAACCGTGAGCACATCATTTCGCTCGAGCCGCTGGACAAGGGGCTGATGGGAACCTTGTTGCGCTACCCCTACGAGGTGCGGAGCGAAAAGGATTATTTCGACGGCATCCAGGACGTGAAGGTCACAAAGGACATGCTGGATCTCGCAAAACACATCGTCGAAAAGAAATCCGGCACGTTCGAGCCTGACCGCTTCGAGGATCATTATGAATCGGCACTGGTCGATTTGATCAACAAAAAGCGCAGCGGCGTCCGCGTGGCGCCGAAGGCGGCGCCGAAAACGGGCGGCAATGTCATCAACCTTATGGACGCGCTAAAGCGCAGTCTTGCCAGCGAACAGCAATCGGCTCCTCCCGCCAAGGCCAAGAAATCGCGCAAGGCCGCCGCGGGCCAACGCGAGATGCTGCTCCCGATCAGCGGCAAGCGTGCCAAGGATGAACCGAAGAAGGCGAGCAAGCCGGTTCGCGCTCCCGCCCGTTCTAAAAAGGCCGGGTAGTGCAATCACTGCGTCATGTGCAAATCGTCGGTTACGGCAGACTGAGTTCTCGATCAGCGCAGCGCCTAGCGTGAGATGGCGTGGTCGACGAGGTTCGATGAGCCGATCCGGGTTGCAGGTGGCGGCAAGCTCATAACCTTGCAACACGCTGCCGACTACATCATGAAGTTGCCGAATGAGCTGCAGCAAGAACCGTGCTGGCAGACCGCAGTCGAGAATCTGCTCAACGCCGCAGAGCTGGGTGGCGGCTGGCTGATGTTCGCGCGGATCGGGATGCTGCGGGCGCTGAACGCAAAAAATTAAACGCGTTGGCCAGCTAATTTAGTGACGAATTCAGCGAGGTAAATTTGCTGTTGAGGGTCGTGCCGATCCCGTTGACTGCGGTGATGATCACGATGCTGAGCCCGGCCGCGATCAGGCAGTATTCTATCGCGGTTGCACCTGTTTGATCAGCCAGGAATCTTGCAAATACCTGTCGCATTCAAAACTCCTGTTCGGCTTCGGTGAGTCACTGTCAGCTGCCGCTAAAGTGCGCAATGTAGGGTCCGATTGGTTGCGGGCGTGTTGACAAAAACGCTCAACGTTCAGTTAAGGAGAACGTCGGATTGCGATTGGACCAGCTCAAAAGAGTTTAATCGAAACATCGGCATTCGGCTGCAAAGCCATGTCAGCTATCAGATATCTGCAGCCGCAGTAGCCCCGTCGGGATGCATATCAGAGCTTCCCGGAGGGAGGCAGCGCAAGCTTTACCGATTGCCGAATTCCTGTTCCAAGTACGGATGGGCTGAGACCAAACATCAGCCAGTGCTATGGGGAGCGGCATGAAACTTGGTACCGCGATCGCGGAAATCATGAAACGCGAGGGGATTGAGATCCTTTGCGGCTATCCGGTCAATCATCTTATCGAACATGCCGCCAATGCGAATATTCGGCCCGTAATGGTGCGCCAGGAGCGTATCGGCTTGCACATGGCCGATGCGATTTCCCGCATCTCGTCGGGGCGCACGATCGGCGCGTTTTGCATGCAGCATGGTCCCGGCGCGGAAAACGCGATGGGCGGCGTGGCGCAGTGCTATGGCGAGTCCGTGCCTGTCTTGGTGCTGCCGATGGGATACGCGCGCAGGCTGGCCAACATCGATCCGAATTTCAATTCCAGCCAGGCGATGCGGGCGTTTGCGAAGTCGGCGGAGCCGATCAACATCGCCAGTGAAGTCGGCAACATTTTTCGTCGCGCGTTTACAAAACTGAAGAACGGCCGCGGCGGGCCGGTGATCGTCGAAATTCCGTCCGACATGTGGAACGAGGAAGTACCGGAGCCGCTGAACTATACCCCGGTGTTGAGAACGCGCTACGGCGCCGATCCCGTGCATGTGAGGGAAGCGGCGGCCTTGCTGGTTGGTGCCAAACGGCCCGTGATTTATGCCGGCCAGGGTGTGCACTACGCCCAAGCCTGGCCTCAGCTAAAGCGATTGGCGGAGCGGCTCGCAATCCCCGTCACCACGAGTCTCGGGGGGAAGTCATCCTTTCCCGAGACGCATCCGCTGTCGCTGGGCTCAGGGGGGCTGGCAGTCCCGCGCGCCGTGCCGAAATTCCTCAGCGAGGCCGATGTGATTTTCGGGATCGGTTGCTCGTTCACCGAGACGTCGTTCGGCGTCGCGATGCCCAAGGGCAAAACCATCATCCATTCGACTCTGGACCCAGCCCATCTCAACAAGGATGTCGAGGCGAAAATCGGGCTTGTCGGGGATGCCGGGCTGGTGCTCGACGCGCTGTTCGAAGAGATCGGTAAAACCGTAAAATCGGACCGGGACGCGAGCGCCGTTGCTGCCGAGATCGCCGCCTCTCACAAGGAGTGGCTGGCGAAATGGATGCCGAAGCTGACGAGTAACGACGCCCCGCTCAACCCGTATCGCGTGCTTTGGGATCTGCAGCACACCGTCGACATACGCAACACCATCATCACTCACGACGCCGGCAGCCCGCGCGATCAACTCTCTCCGTTCTGGAAGGCCGTCGAACCTTTGTCCTACATCGGTTGGGGCAAGACCACGCAGCTCGGCTATGGACTGGGTCTTGCCATGGGCGCCAAACTTGCGAAGCCCGACAAGCTTTGCATCAACATCTGGGGAGATGCCGCGATCGGGTTTACCGGCATGGATTTCGAGACCGCGGTGCGCGAGCGCATTCCGATCATGTCAATCCTGCTGAACAATTTCAGCATGGCGATCGAACTCAAGGTGATGCCGATTTCGACCGAGAAATATCGCTCGACCGATATTTCCGGAGATTATGCCGCAATGGCTCGGGCGTTCGGCGGTCATGGCGAGCGCGTGACGAAGCCAGAAGACATTATCCCGGCGATCCAGCGCGGAATCCAGAAGACGAGGCAAGGCATCCCGGTGCTGCTGGAGTTTATCACCAGCAAGGAGACCGAAGTTTCGAGGCCGGGGACCTGAAGCCGCTCGTTTTGAGGCGGCCGCGTGCAAAGACGGCGCTGGCCGAGATGCGCCCGAGATGAAATAATCCAATGATTTCGATGTGAAGAGCCTGGGTATTGCCACCCGGCAGCCCTGATTTATGAACTGCGCCGCCGCCATGGCAAAATTGGATTTGACTGAATGAGCGCGCATCCCCCCGATTTGGTGGCCGATCTCAGGCGGGAGAACGCCCGGCTTCAGAACGAGAACGCGCGCCTGTCCAATGAGATCAGAGAGGCGCTGGAACGACAGACTGCAACAGCCGACATCCTGAAGGTGATCGCCAGTTCGCCCGCTGACGTCCAGCCGGTGTTCGAGGCGATCGCGACGAGCGCCAATAGGCTGATCGGCGGGTTCTCGACCGCGGTGTTGCGCTTCATTGGCGACGAACTTCACCTGGCCGCGTTCACACCGACCAACCCTGCCGCCGATGACACGCTCAAGGTATCATTTCCCAGACCGATTGCGGAATTTCCACCATTTATGCTGGTTCGCGATGGCAAGACGGTAGAACTTGCGGACACCGAGGCGGAAGATGTGCCGCAATTGAACAGGGATATGGCGCGGTTGCGCGGATATCGCAGCATGCTGTTCACCCCGCTGATGAGTTGCGGCGCGCCGATCGGCTTGATAAGCGTCACGCGAAAGCAGCCGGGCACGTTTGCCGCTCACGACGTTCATCTGCTTCAGACCTTCGCCGATCAGGCGGTGATTGCGATCGAGAATGTTCGCCTTTTCGAACAAGTGCAGGCCCGCACGCGCGACCTCTCAGAGTCGCTGCAACAACAAACTGCGACTGCGGACGTGCTCAAGGTCATCAGCCGCTCGGCGTTCGACCTGCAAGCGGTGCTCGATGCTTTGCTCGCCTCAGCCTGCCGCCTCTGCAAAGCCGAATTTGGCACGATACGCTACCAAAGGAGCGGCGAGTATCGGCTTGCAGCGACGTTCGGCTGCGAGCCAGAATGGATCGAGCATTTCGCAAAATATTCCACGAGGGCTGATCGAAGTTCCGTCTTTGGGCGGACGATCGTTGAAGGGCGTACAGTGCACATTCCCGACGTGCTTGCTGATCCAGATTTCAAGCGTCCGGAAGCACAGAAACTCATAAATTTCAGGGCGGCACTCGGTGTGCCCCTCGTTCGCGAGGGGCAGCCTTTCGGCGTGATCAACCTGTTCCGTTTCGAAGTAGGTTCGTTCAACGAGAAGCAGATCGAACTTGTTTCGACTTTCGCCGACCAGGCGGTCATCGCGATCGAGAATGCGCGTTTGTTCGAGGAGGTGCAGGCCCGCACGCGCGACCTCTCAGAATCGCTGCAACAGCAAACTGCGACCGCGGAAGTGCTCAAGGTCATCAGCCGCTCGGCCTTCGATCTGCAGACGGTGCTTGATACGCTCGTCGAGTCCGCGGCACGGCTATGCGAAGCGGATATGGCAGCGATTACACGCCAGAAGGGCGATCAGTATTTTCGTGCCGGCTCATACGGATTTTCTTCAGAGTTTATGGACTACGTGAAGGATATTCCGGTCAAACCCGAGCGCGCGACCATTACCGGACGCACATTGCTCGAGGGCAAGGTGATCCATATTCACGACGTGCATGCAGATCCCCACTACACCTTTTCGAAAGCACAGGAACTAAGCGGCGATCCCCGTACATTCCTCGGGGTACCGCTTCTACGCGAGGGCAAACCGGTTGGCGCACTTGTGCTGCTACGTCGAACCATGCGTCCGTTTACCCAGAAACAAATCGATCTGGTGACGACCTTCGCAAACCAGGCGGTGATCGCGATCGAGAATGTCCGGCTATTCGATGAGGTGCAGGCAAGAACACTCGAACTCTCCGAAGCGCTGACTTACCAGACCGGGAGCAGCAACATCCTCAGGGTCATCGCTTCCTCCCCGACCGATGTCAGGCCGGTACTCAAGGCTATTGTCGAGAGTGCCTGCGAGCTTTGCGAGGCGGACGACGCTATGGTGGTTCTGAGAGATGGCGGCGATCTCGTCTTCAAGGAGCAACATGGCTCAATCCCGGTTGTCTGGAATAGATTGCCGATCAGCCGTGACTGGGTTGCCGGCCGCACGGTGGTCGATCGCAAACCGATTCATGTCCATGATCTTCTCTCTCCCGAAGGAGAAGAGTTTCCCGATGCCCGGCAATTTGCGCTCCGCACCGGCGTTCGTACCATCCTCAGCGTTCCCCTCCTGCGCGAAGGCGAGAGCATTGGTTCGATTGTTCTGCGGCGGACCGAACGTCAGCCGTTCAGCGACCGGCAGATCACCTTGCTGCAAACTTTCGCCGATCAGGCCGTCATTGCCCTTGGCAATGTGCGGCTATTCGAGCAGGTCCAGACGCGGACCAAGGAGCTCTCGCGATCCCTCGACGACTTGCGCGCCGCGCAGGATCGTTTGATCCAGACCGAGAAGCTCGCATCGCTGGGCCAACTCACGGCCGGCATCGCACATGAGATCAAAAACCCGCTCAACTTCGTCAATAACTTTTCGGCAATATCAGCGGAGCTGACTGACGAGTTGAATGACGTGCTCAAGGAGGCTTCGCTCAGCGAATCTATCCGCAACGAGATCGATGACTTGAGCCGTCTGATTAAAGAAAATCTGCAAAAAGTTGTCCAGCACGGCAAGCGCGCCGACTCGATTGTCAAGAATATGCTCCTCCATTCGCGCGAGGGTTCGGGCGAGCACCGACCTGCGGATATCAACGCAATCCTCGATGAGAGCCTCAATCTCGCGTATCACGGCGCGAGGGCCGAGAAGCCGGAGTTCAATGTCACGCTGCAACGCGATTTCGACGTAGACGCCGGCCTGATCGACATATTTCCGCAGGAGATCACGCGTGTGTTCCTGAATTTGATTTCGAACGGCTTCTATGCCGTGAACAAACGCAAGATGGAGAACCGCGAGCCAGCTTTCGAGCCTGCGCTGAGCGCAGCTACCAGAAACCTCGGTGACGCCGTGGAAATCCGAATTCGCGATAATGGGACCGGTATCCCGGCCGAGGCAAAGGAAAAGATGTTCAACCCATTCTTTACCACCAAGCCGGCCGGAGAAGGAACCGGGCTCGGTCTCTCGATGAGCCACGACATCATCGTGAAACAGCACGGTGGGAAGATAGAAGTCGAAACAGAGATCGGCCGTTTCACCGAGTTCAGGATTGTCCTCCCACGGACGGGCTCTGATTTAGCCAAGAGAAATCAGACATGACTGTTTTGGTTCTTGTGGTCGATGACGAACCCGATGTCGAAGCGCTGTTCCGCCAGCAATTCCGACGTGATCTGCGGGCGCAACGCTTCACCATGGAGTTCGCAATTTCGGCTGCGGACGCGCTGACGCGGATAGCCGATACCAGGGAGCAGTTGCTGATCTTGATCTTGTCGGACATCAACATGCCCGGCATGACAGGGCTGGAAATGCTCCCGAAGGTGAAGCAGATCAGGCCCGACGTTCCCGTGATCATGATCACCGCCTACGGTGATCCCGAGACCAGGCGCAAGGCGCTTGCGGAGGGCGCCAGCGGGTTACTGACCAAACCGATCGACTTCAGCCTGCTGAGGGAGGAAATCGACAACCGGCTGGCACAATCCACTTAGGCAGCGAATCACGGCTTAAAGAATGCCGGGTCATTCAGCGCCTTGATCATGGTGTCGACCATGTCGGCGGCCCCATGATCCTCGCGCTCCTCAAGGAGCTCCCACATCTTCCGAAGGTTGGCGCGCATTGGCGCCTTCAATGAGGGATCCCGCTCGATCAAGGTCCGTGCGATGCAGAATGCTATGCCCTCGCTGCCCATCCTGGTTTGTTCGATCGAGGGTTTGCTCATGGCTATCTCCTGGTCGATTTCGTGGCCGACTTCCGCCGCTGGTAAATCAAATCGCCGGGGATAGATAGGGTGATAGGTAGTCTGGGTTGGCGAACAGTGTTCTCTGTGCGATGCCACGCCATACGGCGCTCATTCCTTAGTAGCGAGACCGCCACCCTACTCCGCTATCTCAAGCTGCTTGCCGGGGCCGGCCAGCGGCTTCTCTTCCATCACGATCATGCAAAACGCCGCGCAAGCGAGCAGCGCGGCTGCCGCACCGAATACAAATCGGAACGCAGCGATCATATCGGCCGGAGCAATCGAATTTACCGGCCCGCGATGCTCTCCCGCCAGCGAAATGTCCGCGCCTAGCGCCATCAACAGGATCGCGGTGAATGCAGCTACAGTGAACGAGGCCATCAGGGCGCGAAAGAAATTCATCGCGCCCGTAATGGTGCCGACCTGCCAGCGCGCTACCGAATTCTGCAGCGACACCACGCTGACCGGAAATGTCGTGCCGAGGCCAAACGCGAGCACCGACAGCAGGACGAGCAGCGCCCAGAGCGGCAGTACGGTGAACGCAAGCACGAATGCCACCACAGCCGCGCAAGCAGTCCCGATGATCGCGACCCGCTTGTAGTGTTTGGCCCGCGCCATAGTGCGACCGGCGATCGCCGAGCCGCCGGTTGAGATGGCCGCCAGCGGAATAAGTGCGAGGCCCGCTTCGCTAGCGCTCAAATGATAGACCACCTGGTAGTAAAGCGGCAGGTGCACGGTTAAGCCCAACATCGCACCCATGGCGCAGCCGCCCGCCGCCATTGCGTAGGGCACCACTCTGCCGCCGAGCAGCGACAGTGGCAGGAAGGGCTCTTCCGCCTTGCCCGCCTGCCATACGAAGGCAAGCGCGAGCGCGATGGATGCACCTATCATCGCCGTGATCGCGGGCGATACCCACGGATAGCGGTTGCCGCCCCACGTCAGCACCAGCATGAGAACGACTGCCGAACCCATCAACAGCACACCGCCGAGCCAGTCAATTTTGCGCCTGCGATGAAATGCCGGGATTTTGCTCATCTTCGGCAAAAGCAACGCCAGCGATGCAAGGCCGAGCGGCACGTTGATCCAGAAGATCATCGACCAGTGCAGGTGTTCAGCGAAAATGCCGCCGAGAACGGGCCCTCCGATACCGGCTGCCATCCAGACCCCGCTGAAATATGCCTGATAGTGCCCCCGCTCACGCGGGGTCACCACGTCGGAGATCACCGTCTGCACGATCGGCATGATGCCCCCGCCGCCCAGTCCCTGTAGCCCGCGGCCTATGATCAGGACCGGCATGCTCGGCGCCAGTGCGCAGAGGACGGAGCCCGCAATGAAAAGGCTAAGCGCAGTGACAATCATCGCGCGCCGGCCATAGATGTCGCTAAGCGTGCCGAATACCGGAGCTACCGCGGTCGCGGCCAACAGATAGGCCGTGATCACCCAGGATAGATTGGACACATCCTGGAATTGTTTGCCGATCGTCGGCAGCGCGGTCGCCACGATGGTCTGGTCGAGCGCGGCCAGGAACATCGTCAGCATCAGGCTCATCAGGATGGTGTGAACTTCGCCGGGCGTTAAAGCCGCGACCGGCGGGGCGCCGCCCACGTCGACCGCTGTTACGATTGGCATGCGCTGCAACTGGCCCGCGGCCGTGGCTTCGGGCAATCTCTTTTGACCGGTCAGGGGCTGGCTCTGCCGTTCGAGTTTATTCATGCGGACGTTTGTTTGTGGCGCGCGCGACGGTCGCGAGCAAATGGGGTATCGTGTGTTGCAACTTAAACAAAGAATCCGAGTCGCGGCAGCAGGTCAGGCGCATGGGTGCGTCCCACGATGTCGACGGCCTGCTATCGTTTCGGTCGCATTTTGCCTCGCGCGCGCTTCGGCAGCCGTTCGGGCCATTGCACGATGTGATCTTCAAGGTCGGCGTCGGGAATCTCGTCCTCTGTTCCCTGCACGCGTCCGCGCACGGAAACGCCCGCTTCATGCACCGTATCAGGACTGCCCGATATGAGCGGATGCCACCAATACAGATCCCGGCCTTCTGCGACCAGTCGGTAGCCGCAACTCGGCGGAAGCCAGTTAAGGCTGCGGACGTTTTCGGGTGTTAGCCGGACGCAATCCGGAACCTGATCGGACCTGTTCGCATAATCCTTGCAGGCGCAGAGCCCGGCATCCAAAAGCTTGCAGGAAACGTGAGTGAAATAGATCTTCCCGGTGTCCTCATCTTCGAGCTTTTCGAGGCAGCACCGAGCGCAGCCGTCGCACAAGCTTTCCCATTCGAGATTGGACATTTCCTCCAAGCTCTTGGTTTTCCAAAAAGATCCCTCTTGACCCGAGGGCGGCTTGGGTCGGGCGGTCATGGGTCCAACTGTTTCCGGCAACAACGGGTTAAAAACTGAGGCTGCAACGGCCACGGCACAAGTGGTTGCCAGGTCATGGATAATGTCGGCGAATGGGGGTCTCCCTGCCGATCAAAATCGCGAGCACGACCATTGGTTTATAGGCCCCGCTCGGCTAGATAAAGGAGTGAGTCCCCAGAGCGCAAGAGCGCCTTGGGTTCGCCGCAACATTCCCGCAAGACGTCTTGACGAGCCCAGTTGGGTGCTAGAGCGCCTTCGAACCGATCAGGGGTCCTGGTGCCGCCGATTTGAAGAGCCTGCAGCAGAAGCGGCAAGTTCGACAGGAACTTCGAATTCAAACCGGCAC
Organism: Bradyrhizobium sp.; assembly: GCF_035273305.1. GTDB lineage: Bacteria > Pseudomonadota > Alphaproteobacteria > Rhizobiales > Xanthobacteraceae > Bradyrhizobium. Next base: position 21,549 of record NZ_DATEPI010000029.1, read on the forward strand.
TAGAATCTGCGATTTATAGGACTGCTCTCTGTTTGCCGAGTTCGCACAGGGGGCGTCGAAACACATTAAGAACTTCGGAACGGGCACTCGTGCGTCAGATCGTGCCAGCGGAATGGAAGAGGAAGATCCGGCACTGGATGCTGGATTTCGACGCGCGTATCGACTCCACGATATTCTCCGCCGGCAAAGGCGCGCGCGAGCTGTTTGAACGCTATTCGACGTTCATGGACCGCTTCTATGTCGGCCGCTGGAAACGCTGGGTGTTCATCGAACCGTTCTCCGAAGCCGCCACGATCGGGCTTGGCGGCATGGTTCTGATGCTGGCGCTGGCGTTGCCGGCCTTTCGCGAGACCGCCGATGATGACTGGCTGAAAAAATCCGATCTCGCCGTGACCTTTCTTGATCGCTACGGCAATCCGATCGGAAGCCGCGGCATCAAGCACAATGATTCCATTCCTTTGGAGGATTTCCCGGACAATCTGATCAAGGCGACGCTGGCGACTGAGGATCGTCGGTTCTACGATCATTTCGGCATCGACGTGGCCGGCACGTTCCGCGCGCTGTTGACGAATGCCCAGGCTGGCGGTGTGCGACAGGGCGGGTCTTCCATCACGCAACAGCTTGCGAAAAACCTGTTCCTGAACAACGAGCGTACCATCGAGCGCAAGATCAAGGAGGCTTTCCTCGCGATCTGGCTGGAAACGCGGCTCACAAAGAATGAAATTCTGAAGTTGTATCTGGACCGCGCCTACATGGGTGGCGGCACCTTCGGTGTCGACGGCGCAGCGCATTTCTATTTCAACAAATCGGCACGGGACGTCAATCTCGCCGAAGCTGCCATGCTTGCCGGCCTATTCAAGGCGCCAACCAAATACGCGCCTCACATCAACCTGCCCGCCGCACGTGCCCGCGCCAACGTCGTGCTCGATAATCTTGTCGACGCCGGCTTCATGACCGAAGGCCAGGTATTCGGTGCGCGGCGCAATCCCGCGACCGCCGTCGATCGCCGCGACGAGAATTCGCCGAATTACTATCTCGACTGGGCATTCGATGAGATGCGGAAGCTGGTCGATACCTTCCCGAAATCCTATACCGAGCGCGTGTTCGTCGTTCGCACCGCAATCGATATGAATGTGCAGCGGGGAGCCGAAGAGGCCATTGAGAACCAGTTGCGCCAATTCGGCCGTGACTATCACGCCACGCAAGCCGCGACCGTAGTGGCCGATCTCGACGGCGGTGTTCGCGCCATGGTCGGCGGACGCGACTATGGCGCGAGTCAATTTAATCGCGCGACCGACGCCTACAGGCAGCCTGGCTCGTCCTTCAAACCCTACGTCTACACCACCGCGCTGCTCAACGGTTTCAAACCGACGTCAATCGTGGTGGATGGTCCAGTGTGCATCGGTAACTGGTGCCCGCAGAACTATGGTCACTCCTATTCCGGAGCCGTGACCTTGACCCAGGCGATCACCCGCTCAATCAACGTTGTGCCGGTGAAATTGTCGATTGCGATCGGCGGCAAGGGCGGGCCGAAGGCTGGCCGCGCCAAAATTGTGGAGGTCGCCCGGCGTTTCGGAATCAAGGCGCCGCTGCCGGATACGCCCTCGCTGCCGATCGGCGCCGACGAGGTGACTGTGCTGGAGCATGCCGTCGCCTATGCGACGTTCCCGAACAAGGGCAAAGCGGTGACCCCGCATGCGGTTCTCGAAGTTCGCACCGGCACCGGCGACCTGGTCTGGCGTTTCGATCGCGACGGCAAGAAACCGGTCCAGGCCATTCCGGCTGCCATCGCCGCCGATATGGCCGGGATGATGAGCCACGTGGTCAGCGAGGGCACCGCGCGGCGCGCAGCGCTCGACGGCATTCCAACCGCGGGCAAGACCGGCACGACCAATGCGTACCGCGACGCCTGGTTCGTCGGTTACACCGGCAACTTCACATGCGCGGTCTGGTACGGCAATGACGACTATTCTCCGACCAATCGCATGACCGGCGGCTCGTTGCCGGCTCAGACTTGGCACGACATCATGGTCGCGGCCCATCAGGGTATCGAGATCAAGGAGCTGCCGGGCGTCGGCATGGGCACTAAATTGCCCGCGCCATCCGCCGCTGCCACCATGGCAGCCAATGGCTCTGCCAAGCCGCCGGAAGTGAGACCTGGGCCGCCTCCGGTTCTAACCAAGCGCGGCGCGGATATTCTGGTGCAGGTCGAAAAGATGCTCGATGAAGCCGCCAAAACTGCGGGCGAACCCGCCAAACCGGTCAAGCCTGTCTCATCCAGTTCCGCTCCCTATCCGGATGGTTTCGCGGCGGCAACATCCGACGGCGCGGGCGGATCCGCGCAGCGCAAGAACTAGTCGTGCGGCTGATATTTATCACCTTGCTCGCGTTGATCATCGCGACGGCCGTCGGTCTCGGGGCCACGTGGATGACCGCCACACATGGCACGGATGTCGGCACGCTGACGATCGGCGCCTGGACCGCTCGGCCCAAGACCGGGACCGCGGATGTCGATCCCTATTCTCGCGCGACCATTGCGCGAAGCGGCGAACTCCCGGTCGGTACCGGTGACGGCATCGCATTCTCGGCGACGACCGACGATCGTAAACGGCCACTCGATGGACGGTGTGACGTCATCGTCAGCGGCATCACGCCAGCAGCGCGGTTCTGGACGCTCACACTCTATGACGACAAAGGACATCTTGTTCCGAATTCATTGCAGCGTTACGGCTTCACCAGCCAGGAAATCATTCGGGGGGCGGACGGCGCATTTGAAATACGGGTGGCATCTCGATCGCGCGCCGGAAATTGGCTACCTACCGGTGGCATCGAGCGTTATGCGCTAATGCTGCGACTGTACGATACGCCGGTCGGCGTGGCGACGCGCACCCAGCGTGATGCGCCAATGCCTTCGATTGCGACGGTGGGGTGCCCGTGATCCGGCTGCTGTTCACGGTCGTGGCGGGGGTGCTGCTGGGCGGCATCGTGCACCTGGTCAGCGTGTTGGCGTTGCCGCGCATCGCAACCCAAGATGCTTATTCGCGCCTCACTCCGATCACGAAACTGAATGCGGTAACACCCCTGCCCATGGCCGAGCCGAACAACCCGCCGATGCCGTTCATGGATCCCGCGTTCGCGATGGCGATCTGCCGTTACGATCTTTCCAACGGCTTTATCAAACTCAGCGTCCCGGTCAGCCAAGCCTACACCTCCGTTTCATTCTACACCAGAAATGATGTCGCTTATTACGCCATCAATGATCGCTCCGCCGGCCGAAAAGTCATCGAGCTCGATCTGATGACGGAAGCCCAGCATGCCGAATTGCCGGAGGACGAAGATGTGACGGCGGCCGACCGGTTGATTATCGATTCCCCCACCGCAACCGGGTTGATCGTTTTGAAGGCCCTGGCGCCAGAGCCAGGCCTGATGCCGCAGGCTCAAGCCTCGCTAGCCAACTCAAGCTGCAGGGTTCAGACCGAAGCAACCGCGAAGCAGGCGGAAGCCCCGCGAGCCAAGCGCTGATCGCCTCGCCTGAATTCAGCCGCGCGCACTGACTGCGGCGCTCATAACAGGTTGGGCGGCGACCGGAGGATTTGCCGTTTGCGCCGCGAGTTCGCCGATCAATCGATCGGCGTCCGCCGCCATCGTATCCGGCGCTTGCAGCACCAGCCGTTCCAGCGCCCAGCGATACGATGATATCCGCCGCTCCAGGCATTGCTGTACCCACTGCACGATAAGGCTGTTCTCCTGCATGCGGGCGACTGCGTCAGCATGCTCACGCGGCGACAATTGCGAGATATGCGCGAGACTGGCGCTTCGTTTGCGATCCAGGTCGATCACGCGCACCGCGGCCGCAAAGAACGGCTCAAACCGGGTTATGTCGTCACGCACATCTTCGATGAGCTGCGCATACCGCGAAGAGTGCGAACGGTGCGGCTCGTCTATCAAGGTGCGACCGTATGTCGTTCGATCGAACACCACCTGCTGCCGCCATGGCGATGGCAGGGGCTTGTAGTCGCCAAACACGGTCTTCCAGGCGGGCCGCGAATGCGGAGGCTCGATCAGCGGATACGCCAGATCGCGCAGCAACCGTTCACCGTCGGTGAGCTGGAATTGCGACGCGCGCAGACCGATGCTCGAAGTCACTTCAGCGCCGATCCACCGGTGCATATCATCATTGAGGAAATCCTGGCGCGTACGGCCGAGATCGCCACCGCTGCATCCGCCGAGCGCCGCGGTTGCGAAAACCAGGGAGAGAGAAATTGATGAGCGCCGACCCGATCGGCTTCTCCAGATCGGAAAGCGCCTATCGGGCATTTTGGGTTCCTAACGCCGCCGCCGACGCCGACCCGGAGCCGTGCCCTCTTGCGGCCCGTTGCCGCCGCTGGTCTCGTCGTTGCCGCGTTCGATCCGAACCACCGGGAGTATCAGAACCGTTCCCATGCCTTCCTGAGGCATGCCGTTGAAACCCAACACCGGCCGTCGCGATGCCGCATCCGCCGGAAAATGAATGATGGTGGCCATATCACGCTCATCTCTGTGACCGTCGCGCTGTCACGATCCGCCGCCCGCGACATCCACCAATAAAATCAGGACGTGGTTAACAGCTTCCTAACGTTCAGGATTTGAATGCGATTTGAGCCAGGCGGAGCTAAGTTGGACCAATGAGGCACAATCATCTTCAATTTGGCTCGTGCTGTTCATGGATTTTTTTCCTTAACGGGCTATTAAAGCAAGCGAAGTAGGTTCGTTCTGAGAATTACTCAGTCGCGTACCCCAACATGACCACACCTCCATTGTTTCCGGGCTTTGATGGATTAATGACGCTCTCCCGCCGCGAGGGCGTCGATATCAGACCAACCTTGCTGCGCGTGCTGACCGATTTGTATGTTCAGGCAAGCGTCCATACCAGCGACGAAGAGCGACAGTTTGTCGAGCTTACCTCACGCCTGATTGACGCGGTCGATGACGCAACCCGCGCGGCCGTTCGCGCGCGTCTTGCCGTCTACCCGGGAACCCCGGGCGAGGTCCTGAACAAACTTGGCCTGAAATCGGCCGGCTCCGATCACGGCTTATCGCCCGCCCCCGAGATTCACTTGGCTACGTCTAGAAGCGAGCCGGCGGGCGGCGCAGTCCAGCGCGAATTGCGAATGGCATCGACCCTATCGATGCAGCCCAAGGACGCCGCGGAAATTACAACGATATTTTCGCGCGCCAGCGCGAGCGAACGAGCCATGATCCTCCACAATCTGCGGGAGGCCCCGTTGCGCGCATCGGCGCGAATTCCTGCGGCGCGCGCCAAGCGCGCGATCGAGACGCTGGAAATGGCGGCGTTTGCGGCCGACCTCGAGAATTTCACGCTGGAGCTCGGCGACAGCTTGATATTGCCGTGGCGGGTTGCCGGCGAGATCGTCAATGATCCCGGTGGTGAACCGCTCGCATGCGCCGCCAAGGCGCTGAACATGCCGCTACCCGTCTTTCAGCGGGTATTGCTGTTCCTTAGACCTGAATTCGGCTCCTCGGTGCAGACCGTGTACCGCTTGTCACGGCTCTACGAAAGACTGAGCGAGCGATCCGCGCTTGTCATGCTTGCGGCATGGCGTGGGGCAACCATGGCCGTTACCCGCGCCAAATTCCGCCCTGGGCTTTACGACGACGAGAGCAGCCACGCGAGATCGAGCGTCCGACAGGCGCGGCCCACGGCGGTGCAGCCCGGATCAAGTACCGTCAAACGCACCGGCTCGGAAGGTTAGGCTCGCGCCAAATCGAGAAAGTGCCGCCCTGCCCGATCCTCGGTTTCGACGATCCAGGCGTCTGGATCGAACCGGATTTCCTTCGTGAGACGGTCTTCTACCGAAGTTTCCGGCAACGGCTCTTTCGATGTCGGAATGAAAATGCGCTCGATCGGCCGACTATCTTCATAGACCGTCTGCGGCGCGGGGGTATAGAGCATGGCGTTGCCGTCGAGCAGCGCGACCTTGACGAATACCGCCCCGGCTTCTTCCGCGCCGCGCCGCCGCACGGCCCCGAAGACACCTTCGGTCTGGCAGCGTCGCAGGTAAGCCGCCACCCATATGCTCGATTTCAATCGCACGGAATCACGGTAGTCCCTGGGCACAATCGAATCTAGTCGATCGGGTGCCCGATCATGGCAATCAGTTCGCGCACGAGGCGATCGGACATTTGTCCCGTCACCGGCATGTTGCGGTCGCGCTCGAATTTCTGGATTGCGGATCTGGTATCCGAGCCGACCGTACCGCTTGGCTTGAGTTGGCCGTAGCCATACTCGGTGAGCGCCCGCTGGACGGCTGCGACACGGCGGGGGCTGGAGTTTGCCAATGCTACTTCGTTGTGAGTGGAAACGGGGACCGGTGCCGGCGGCCGAAGAATATTCGAACGGGCGGGCGGTGAAGTGCTGGTCGATTTAGCTAAATTGCCCACTGGATCGGAAAGCTTCGGCTCAGCCGCTTTTTCCACCGGCTTGGATTCAATAACCCTCGGTTCGCCGACCGCAGGCTCGGCCTCAGTCGGGCGCGGTCGTGGTAGTGGACCTGCCGCGGCCAATCCGCCGGTCGGCATCACGACGACCGAACCAAACATCGGGGCCGGGTGGTTGCCTTTTTGCAGAAACAGCGCATTGGCGATAATCGCCGTTACAGCCGCAAACGCCAGCGCGCCCACAGCCGTATCCTTTGGACTGTGCAGTAATATCCGCATCACCAGGCCACGCTCGGCATCCAGGTCAACGGCGCCGCGCGCGCCCCGGCGGCGCCGCGTCTCGTTCTGTTTCGTGTTTTTTTTAGGCACTTCTCTTCACCTGACGGAGATTGTTTCGGCTCGACAGTCTGGAGGCCGGAGTTAGTCTCGCAACATTGCCTGCTGACTCTGAGTTTGCCCTTTGTTTTGACGGGCGGAACGTCAGTGGCAAACTTGCCGTCACGGAGGTCCCCTTGTCGAGCTTACTTTGCACGATCAAATCACCGCCGTGCAACGTGACAAGCCTCTTGACGATGGAAAGCCCGAGGCCGGTGCCTTCGCGCCCCCGCTGATAGGGCTTGCCGGTCTGAAAGAATGGATCGCCAATCCGCTTTAGATCATCCGCTGCAATGCCGATGCCGGTGTCGGCAACGCGAAGCACCAGCCGCGATCCATCGACACCGGCGGAAACGGTCACTTTGCCGCCGCGCTCGGTGAACTTGACCGCATTAGACACAAGGTTCAGCGCGATCTGCCTGAAGGCGCGAAGATCTCCGGTGATCGGCGGCAGGTCCTCCGGCATGCGAGTCACAAGATCGATCCCGTTTTCAACCGCCTTCAGCGATAGTAGCGTGCAGCAATCGACGACCGCCGCGCGTGGTTCGAAGGACTCAGGCACAATTTCGACATGGCCGAACTCCATCTTTGACAATTCAAGGAGATCGTTGACCACAGACAGGAGATGCTGACCGGATTCATTGATCAATCTCGCATACTCCTGGTGGCGATCCGCATCGAGCATCAGCGTTTCTTCCCGCGCAATCATTTCGGAAAAGCCGATGATCGCGTTCAAGGGCGTGCGTAGCTCGTGGGTGACTGTCGCAAGAAATCGATCCTTTGTCGCTTCAGCCTGCTCGGCCGCACTGAGCGCAAGCTGTAGCGCCTGTTCCTGGTGCTTCCGGTCCGTTACATCGCGGAGAATGGCGACGACTTCGCCTCCCTCAGCAGGGCCTTCCTGTTCGAGAGGCCGGCAGCGCATTTCGACCCAGATAAAATCCGCAGGCGAATGACGGGCCGGTTCGTTTTCCCTCTCTCGCTTGACACGGAATTCAACACTGCGGGGCTCGCCGTGGGCAGCATCCGACAACGCCATCAAGTAAGTCGGACGATCAGCGACATGGACACGGCCGAACAATCCATGATCGAGAAGCCCGATGCAGTGAACGCCCAGCAAGTTTTCCACGGCAGGCGAAATGAATCGTAT
>NZ_DATEPI010000030.1:0-10383 GCF_035273305.1 Bradyrhizobium sp.
TGGTGGGCGCCGAGCGCTCCTACGAATTCAACATCAATCTGTATTAGAGCGTTTTCGAGCGAGTGGACGCCGGTTCGCGTGAAGAAAACAGAACCGATCACGCTCGTGCGGGCAGCACCGGCCAAGCCGAACCCGGAGCTGCACCCAACTCAATCTTAACGAATAGTTGATACGTCGGGACCGTGGCCGCGATCCGCAGCGGCCTTCGGAATTCCTGCCTCATGGTGATGGACGCACAACCCGCGACAGCTTCGCACCCCGGCCCGATCGGGCGGTTGCGTTTACTGCTCGGCGGATCCGGCGACGCGTCAGTGACAAGGCGGCTTGCCGGCACCATTTTCATCATCCGCGTTATCAGCGCGGCGCTTGCTTATCTTTCCCAAGTGCTGCTGGCCCGCTGGATGGGTGGCTCGGATTACGGGGTGTATGTGTATGTCTGGACCTGGGTGCTGCTGCTCGGCAGCATGATGGATTTCGGCCTCTCCGCATCGGCACAAAAGATCATTCCGGAATACCGCACGCGCGGCGAGCACGCGCTGTTGCGCGGCTTTCTATCCGGCAGCCGCTGGATCAGCCTCGTAGTTGCGAGCGTCTTGTCACTGCTGCTCGCAGGCGTGGTGAAACTGCTCTCGCCATGGATGGACGCCGACGCGATCGTTCCGCTTTATATCGGCTGCGTTACGTTGCCGGCTTTCGTGGTCGCCAACACGCAGGACGGTATTGCGCGCTCGCATGATTGGATGCGGCTGGCAATCATGCCGCAATTCATCGTGCGCCAATCGCTGATCATCGGCCTCACTGCGGGCGCGTTCGCGCTTGGCTTGCGTCTCGGTGCAACCGCCGCGATGCTCGCCAGCTCAGCTGCGGTATGGATCGCGATGATCGGCCAGATGATCGTGCTCAACCGCCGTCTCGGAGGCCATGTCGAGGCTGGTCCCAAAGCTTACGATTTTCACGGCTGGCTTGCGGTCTCGCTGCCGATTCTGCTGGTCGAAGGCTTTTACCTGCTGCTGTCCTACACCGACGTGCTGGTACTGCAGCAATTCCGCAGTTCCGAAGAGGTGGGCATCTACTTCGCGGTGGTGAAGACTTTGGCGCTGGTGTCCTTTATCCATTACGCTATGGCAGCGACCACCGCGCATCGATTTGCGGAATATCATGTGCTCGGCGACAAAACGCGGCTGTCGGCCTATGTGACGCATGCGATCAATTGGACCTTCTGGCCATCTCTCGCCGCAACCGTGCTGCTGCTCGCCCTGGGCAGACCACTGTTATCGTTGTTCGGACCACAGTTCGTGAGCGGTTACGAAATCATGTTCATCGCGGCGGTCGGGCTTGTGGTGCGTTCCGCGATCGGTCCGGTGGAACGGCTGCTCAACATGCTCGGCCATCAGCATATCTGCGCGCTCGCCTATGCGCTGGCTTTTGTCATGAACGTGGCGCTCTGCTTAGCGCTGGTGCCGCGGTTCGGAGGCCACGGCGCCGCCGCGGCGACCTCGATTTCGCTGGCGTTCGAAACGCTGCTGCTGTTCTGGATCGTGCGGCAGCGGCTCGGGCTTCACGTGCTCGCGTTCGGAAGCTGACCGCTTCAGGCCGCGGTCCAGCCGCCGTCCATCGACAGGTTCGCGCCGGTGATCTGTGAAGCGTCGTCACCGCAGAGGAACAGCGCCAGCGCCGCGACCTGGTCGACCGTGACGAACTCCTTGGTGGGCTGCGCTGCCAGCAATACGTCCTGAATGACCTGCTCTTTGGTGAGATTGCGCGCCTTCATGGTGTCGGGGATCTGTTTCTCGACCAGCGGCGTCCAGACGTAACCGGGACTGATGCAATTGCAGGTGATCTTGAAGCTGGCAAGCTCAAGCGCCACCGTCTTGGTGAGGCCTGCAATGCCGTGCTTGGCCGACACGTAGGCCGCCTTGAACGGCGATGCCACCAACGAATGCGCTGACGCCGTGTTGATGATCCGGCCCCAGCCACGCTTCTTCATGCCGGGCACAGCGGCGCGGATGCCATAAAATGCGGACGACAGATTGATCGCGATAATCGCTTCCCACTTTTCAGGCGGAAACTCTTCGACCGGGGCAACAAACTGGATGCCGGCATTGTTGACCAGCACGTCGACCGAACCGAAAGTTCTTTCGCCGAGCCCAATCATGTCAGCGATTTCGGCAGGCTTGGTCATGTCGGCGGGCGAATGGACGGCCTTCACTTTGAACTCGGCTTCGATGCGCGAACGCTCCTTCTCAATATCGGCAGGCGTTCCCATTCCGTTAAGAACGATATTCGCACCCGCTTTTGCGAAGGTGCGCGCATAGGCCAGTCCAATCCCGCTGGTCGATCCGGTCACCACTGCGTTTTTACCAGTCAACACGCCCATTTCATTTCCTTTTATTTGCCGACGAAGGCTCAAGAGAATCCTCCGTAAGATCGTAGCTCATCATGGTTTCATCGGATTGTGGCTGTTCGAGCCAATTCTTGTGACGCATCGAGAGCTTGACGTCGCGCTCGCCAGCGCCCCAGTGCTCGACCATTCCGACCCGTGAAAAATCATAATCCTTCGAGGAGGATTCGTAATTCTTGCTGCGATATATCAGATGTACCACCGTGACGGTGTTTTCCTTTGCCGCCTCCGACAGCATTTTGACCGACGGGTCGTTCCTCAGGTCATCCGGCAGCTTGCCGATCAGTTCGCGCAACCCCTTGCGCATATTATGAACCTGCTTGTTCTTGTCCGTATTCATCCGCGTGCGGCTGGAAAACCGGATGTCCTTTTCGCGCTCCGCCGCTTCCAGCAATGAGTCGGGTAGCGGGCCGCGAGCGCTGAACAAATCGACCTGAAAGATCAGCAGGTCGTTGCTGATTTCCGCATCCAGTACATAGTCGAGCGGCGTATTTGAAGCGATGCCGCCATCCCAGAAATGCTCGCCATCGATTTCGATCGAAGGAAATCCCGGTGGCAACGCGCAGGAAGCCATGATGTGCTCGGGTCGAATTTTCTTGCCGAGTTTCCTGAATTCGAAATTGTCGAAATACCGGAGATTGCCGGTCGTGACACTCACGGCACCTACGCTCAGGCGGGTCTCGAGCGCGTTGATCCGGTCGAAGTCGACCAGCCGCTCGAGCGTGGCGCGCAGCGGCGCTGTATCGTAATAGCTCTGCGACTCCGGAGTGCCCGGCGGCCAAAGCGGCGCCGGCGGCAGGCGCGGCCGGAAAAAGCCGGGCACACCGAAGGTCGCGATATAGGCTGCGCTGGTTTCGTTGAACAGCGATCGGGCGCCCTCGCCCGATGCAATCGGACTCCACGGCACCGGCGCTGAAACCATTTCCCAGAATTGCTTCAAGCGATCGATGCGTTTCTCGCGCGTGTTGCCGGCAATGATCGCTGCATTGATGGCGCCGATCGAGATGCCAGCAATCCATTCCGGCTCGAAATCCTGGTGAGCCAACGCCTGGTAGGCACCGGCTTGATACGAGCCGAGCGCGCCACCGCCTTGCAAGACCAGTACGCGCAGCGCTTTCGCGGGCGTGCTGGCTGGCGCTGAATACGAGCTATCGTTCATTGTTCGCTCGAGTATGGAATTTGCGATCCACGGTGGCGTCAGTTCGCGATGAGGTCAACGTGCGCGGCTGCTTGTGACATCTGCTTTATCGAGGCTCCGATGCCGCCAGAATCATGGTCCAGAACACTTTGTATTTGCTATTGGGAGCGTAGCTGGCGGCGATGCCCAGCCTCGTGACCCCGGTTTTGAGCATATTGGCCCGGTGTGGCGGAGAGTCCCGCCAGCCCGAAAACGCCTCCGCCAATGTGTGATAGCCGGCGGAGATGTTCTCCACCGCCAGCGTCGCCGGGTATCCGGAGGCGCTCAGGCGGGACGCCAACGGCGCCTTGGCGTCGTGATCGAGCTTGTCCCGGCTGGCCATCACCAGCGACTGCTGCTCGGCGAGTTTCATCAGCTCGGGATCGACCGCGACGGCACCTACCCCATTATTCTGCCGATAGAGCGAGATCATCGAGGCTGCCGCGAGCGAGTCGAGCCGGGCCCCGGGGCTCGCCATGTTGATATACATCGACGGTTGCTCAATCGGCACTTCCCCCGCGCAGCCGCAGAGTGCCAGCAGTCCAATCATCGCCAGCGCGGCGCGTGTCATTCAAAGCCCCCCGCGCATGTTCGATCATGCGCTCATCCATGCTCCCAAGACAGGATCGGCCGCAGTTTCGGCTGATCCTCTCTTGGTCGGCGTTGTTGCATACCAACCGTGGCTGAATGGTGAACGTCGCGCCATGATTTTGCCGGTCCGCGGGGTGACCGGCAAGCCCGGACCTACGAGGGTTTATGCGTATGGATACCGCATTCGGTTTTAGCAGTGCCACGCCAGCGGCCGGCGCGCACGTCTTCGCCGGCTTTGGCGCGGCTGGTGCATGGCATGCAGCCGACCGAGAGAAAACCTTTTGCCACGAGCGGATGCGGCGGCAGCTTTGAAGACTTGTAGATGCTCTCGATCTGTTCGCGCGAGACGTTTGCGAAGGGATTGAATTTGAGCCTGGCGCCGTCCTCCTCGACGACGGGAATATCGGCACGGACGCCGCCTTGGAAGCGCTTGCGGCCATTGATCCAGGCATGAAACGGGGCCAGCGCACGGCTCAACGGTTCGACTTTGCGGATCCTGCAGCATGCATCCGGATCGGAGAACCAGAGCGCCCTCTCGGGATCTTCGCGCGAAAGGGTCTGTTCCAGCGGCTTGATCGAGCGGACGTCGCGTAATCCCAATCTCTCGATCAGTGTGTCGCGATAGCTTAACGTTTCCTCGAACAGCCACCCGGTATCCAGGAAGATCACCGGTATCGTTGGATCGACTTCCGCCATCACCTTAAGCAGTGCGGCCGACTCGCTTCCGAATGAGGAGACCAGGGCGAGGTGTTCGCGCCCGACCATTTGCAGCGCTTTTGCGATGACCTCCCGAGGAGAAGCATTGCGCAGTTCGCGGTCAACGTCTTGAGCCGATGGCAACTCGCGAACCGATTCGGACCGCTCATCAGGTGCGAGCGCAGTCATCGGCTGGCGCTTTCTGAATGACGCGCCAGCATCCGCCGGTGCAGCGCGGTGAGCCGGCCGTCGCCGGTCGGCTGATAGAACACCGAGTAACGCTGCACGGTCCCGGCGAACGCCTCGGCATCGGCAGGCTTCTTCACCTCGAAAGCATCGAAACCGGCGCGCGTCATGAATAGGAACTGGTCGCGCAGCACCTGCCCCGTGGCGCGCACTTCGCCACGATAGCCGTGGCGTTCGCGCAACAGCCGGGCCTGGCTGTAAGCGCGGCCATCGCGGAAGGTTGGAAACACCAGGGCAACAAGCGCAAGCCGATCCAGATAGGGTACGAGATCATCGAGGTCGCGATTGTTCGGCCAGATAACGCCGGTTCGACTTATCCGGCGTGAAAGCACCTCGGGATTTTCGAGAAATCGCGCTGCCGAAATGATTACCGCGCCTGCATCGGGTATCTCGGCATCATCGGCGATAACCGCGAATACGTCGTCCGCAATTTTCCCGTTCTTAACGAGTGGCATAGACGCGCTCCCTGAAAGGTTCGACACCGAGCCGCTTCACGGTTTCGACGAACAGCTCATCGGGACGCACCCGTAACGCCAGATATGCTTCGACAATATCTTCGACAACATCGGCGACTTCGGCGTACGGCACCGCCGGCCCGATCAGGTTGCCGAGTTCGGCGTTCTCGTCGGCACGGCCACCAATCGTAATCTGGTAAAACTCCTCGCCGTTCTTCTCGACGCCAAGAATTCCAATGTGGCCGACGTGATGGTGGCCACAGGCGTTGATACAGCCCGAGATATTGATGTGCAGCCGTCCGATCAGGCTGGCGATGTCGTGATTCGCAAAACGCCGCGTCAACTCCTGCGCGATAGGGATCGAGCGCGCGTTAGCAAGCGAGCAATAATCCAGCCCCGGGCAAGCGATGATGTCGGAGACCAGATTGACGTTTGGCGTCGCCAGCCCGAGCTTGTCGAGCGCCTTCCAAAGCGCTGGCAGATCGCGGCGCGCGACATGGGGAAGCGCGAGGTTCTGCTCGTGGCCGACGCGGATCTCGCCAAAGGAATATCTGTCGGCGAGATCGGCGATCGCGTCCATCTGGTCTGCGGTGGCATCACCGGGCGGCCCACCAACGGGCTTCAGAGAGAGCGTCACGATCGCGTAACCCTGTACCTTGTGGAGCGCGACCGAATTCTTACGCCATCTCTCGAACTGAGGATCATGCGCGGCCTTCTTCAGCTCTTCCGGCATGTGCGGCAATTTCTCGTAGGCGGGATAGGTGAAGCGCGAACGGATCTCCTCGATGATGCCGTCATCCAGCGTCAGCGAGTTGCCGCGCATCTGCTGCCATTCTTCCTCGACCTCCTGCGCAAATTTCTCGATCCCCAGTTCGTGCACAAGGATTTTCATCCGAGCCTTGTAGATGTTGTCGCGACGGCCATACTGGTTATAGACGCGCAGGATCGCCTCGACATAGCTGAGGAGATCGTGGCCATGGACGAAGCTCTTGATCGTCTTTGCAATGAAGGGTGTGCGGCCAAGCCCGCCGCCGACCAGGACCTCAAATCCGGTTTCGCCCTCCGCGTTCTTGTGCAGGCGCAGCCCAATATCATGAATCTTGATCGCGGCGCGATCATGAGCTGATGCGGTAATCGCGAACTTGAATTTGCGTGGCAGGAACGAGAATTCCGGATGCAATGTTGTGTATTGCCGCAATAGCTCGGACCAGATGCGGGGATCCTCGATTTCGCCGGGCGCCACGCCGGCCCATTGATCCGAGGTGACATTGCGCGTGTTGTTGCCGGAGGTCTGCATGGCGTGGATGCCGACTTCAGCGAGATCAGCAAGCGCATCCGGCAATTCGGCAAGCTTGATCCAGTTGAACTGGATGTTTTGTCGCGTGGTGAAGTGGCCGTAGCCGCGGTCGTAGCGCCGCGCCACGTGCGCCAGCCTGCGCAATTGCCTAGAGGACAGCGTTCCGTACGGAATCGCCACGCGAAACATGTAGGCGTGAAGCTGCAAATAGACGCCATTCTGCAGGCGCAGCATCTTGAATTCATCCTCGGTGAGTTCGCCTGTCAGACGGCGCTTCACCTGGTCGCGAAATTCATCGACCCTCTCGTTGATAAGCGCGCGATCGAGTTGGTCGTATGCATACATGAGAAGATCGCCTTACGCCGGAACAGGAAGATCGATGGTGACACCCCGAAATCGGATATGTTCGCGGAGGTTGCCCGGCTTGATCTTTCCGGATTCCTTGACTTCAACGGGTGCGATATAGGCGCCCACTGCGCCGAGATCGTCGGCCACTGACTCCGCGAGTAACGCGCGCGCCTCCTCGGAGGTGCGCACGATCGCCGCCTCCGAAAGCTTTGCCGACCAGTCCCGTCGAGCGGTGCGGTAGATGACAAGACCGTCCCAAGTGCGGTTGGCCGTCACCACTGACGGGCCGGCGATTCTGATTTTTTTCTGTTCAAGCGGCGAGGTCATTCGGCAGCGTCCATCAATTCTGAGACAATTTGATTGAGGTTGGAATCGCGAAATGAGGCAGACCGCGCCACTACATCGCCGATAATCAGAATGGCGGGACCGCCCGCGATCTTGTCGACCAGATCGGGTAACGCATCGAGTGTTCCGACGACCCCTTCCGCCTCCGGACGGGTTACCCGCGCAAACACGCCGACCGGCGTTTGCGGCGACCGCCCGGCGGCCAGCAGGCCGGCGCGGATCGAACTCGCCGCGGTCAGTCCCATGTACACGACGACCGTCATCTTCTCGTCGGTCAGCGTCGACCAGTCGACGGTCTCGGCATCCCTGGCCTTGTGCGCGGTGAGGAACGTGATGCGAAGCGCTTCCCGGCGAAACGTGAGCGGTACTTCGAACTGCGCCGCCGCGCCGAGCGCAGCGGAAATCCCGGGCACCACCGAATAGGCTACGCCAGCTTGGCGCAACGCGTCGACTTCCTCTCCGCCGCGCCCGAACACAAAGGGGTCGCCCCCTTTAAGGCGTACGGCACGCTGACCTGCTCTCGCAGCCTCGATCATCAGTTCGTTGATCGCTGCCTGGCCGATGCCGGGCTTGCCGACGCGGCGACCCACGGGAATGCGCACCGCATCGCGGCGCGCGCGATCGAGCACTTCGGGCGAGACCAGTTCATCGTAGAAAACAACATCGGCATCCTGCAGCGCTCGAAGCGCCCTAATGGTCAGCAGATCCGGATCGCCCGGACCAGCACCGACCAAAGCCACGCTTCCTTCGGGCTTGCCTGTTGCTTGCGCGCCAGCAAAGGCGCTGGCGTCACGAATATCTTTCAGTGCGGCTTCGGCTTCATCGGTGCGTCCGGCGAGGACCAGCGCGCCGATCGAGCCATCGACCACGCGCTCCCAGAAGCGGCGGCGTAAGGAAAATTCAGGGATGCGGCTGTGAATGGATTTACGCCAGCGTCCGATAAAGCTGGCGAGTTCGCCAATTCTCGCCGGCAGGGCTGCTTCAATGCGCTCGCGCACACGGCGCGCCACCACCGGCGACGTCCCACCGGTACCGACGGCGACCACGACGTCCCCGCGATCGACTACAGCCGGGAAAACAAATGTGGAGTGCGAAAGATCGTCCATCACGTTGACGGGGAGACCGATCGCCTTCGCCCTCGCCGACATCGCAGGCCCGATCTCGCCGGCGCCCGCACAAAGAACCGCAACAACACCTGAGAGATCGGCTGCCAACGGATTCCCATCGACACGCTCGATTCTTGCTAGTTCGGCAGCGTTGAGGCCGCTGACATCATGTTGGCCATCGTTCACGTACCAGCGAACATGAGCGCCCGCAGCTACCAGCAAACGCAGTTTCGCTCGTGCCAGGTCGCCGGCGCCGACCAACAGCACAGGACCGGCTTGCAGATCGAGGAATATCGGCAGGAATCGCATGCGCCACTCGCTTACCCGACTTTCCGGGTTGACTGGAATTATTTTCTATATATCTCTGATTTCACGGCCGCAAAGAGAAAATTATTTCTTCTCTATTGCAGCGCAACTATAGAATTTCAGCCTTTAACGGCCAAGGGCCAGAGATGCATCTTCTCGATAAGAAAATCCCGAGCCGTCCACCGCTTCAGGATCAACCGCCAAGGGAGTCAGGGAACTCCGATGTCCGGCAATTTTCCACCGGTATTCGCGCGGTGCAGCCTTCGATGGATCACCTCGACGCGCTCGAGGCGCAAAGCATTTACATTTTCCGGGAAGCCTTTGCGCGGCTGAAGAAGCTGGCGCTGTTGTGGTCGCTCGGCAAAGACTCCAATGTCATGATCTGGCTCGCGCGCAAAGCCTTCTTCGGCCACGTGCCATTCCCCGCCTTGCACGTCGACACCGGCAAGAAGTTTCCGGAGATGTACGCGTTCCGCGACCGGTACGGCAAGGAATGGGAGCTTGATCTTCGGATCGAACTTTGTCCCCCGCTGGAGACTGTTGATCCGACCCTGCCGCCTGCCGCGCGATCCGCCGCCCGCAAGACCGAAGGGTTGAAGCTGGCGCTGGCCAAATACGGCTTCGATGGCTTGATTGCAGGCATCCGTCGTGACGAAGAAGCTACTCGGGCGAAGGAACGGGTGTTCTCGCCGCGCGGCACAGAGGGCGGATGGGACGTACGTGACCAGCCGCCGGAATTCTGGGACCAATTCAATGCTTCACCGCCACCGGGAGCACATTTGCGCATTCACCCGATCCTGAATTGGACCGAAGCCGACATCTGGGCCTACAGCAAGCGCGAAAACATTCCAATTATTCCGCTTTATCTGGCCAAGGACGGCAAGCGCTATCGCTCGCTCGGTGACCAGGACATCACGAATCCCGTGGATTCAAACGCTGCGAGCATCGAGGAAATCCTTATCGAACTCGAAAGCACCAAGGTGCCGGAACGTTCAGGCCGCGCGCTCGACCACGAGACCGAAGACGCGTTCGAGCGATTACGGGTCGCGGGCTATCTCTAAATTATCATTGCGCTGGGTGATCCGATGAACATGCTTGTGACGACCTCGATATCGGCAACCCCGAACGGCACTACCCGGCCCCAGCTTCGCATTGTCATCGTCGGGCATGTCGACCACGGCAAGTCGACGCTCGTCGGCCGGCTGCTGCACGAGACCGGAAGCCTGCCCGAAGGCAAGCTCGAGATGCTCAAAACCGTCAGCGCCCGCCGCGGTATGCCGTTCGAATGGTCGTTCCTGCTCGATGCGCTCCAGACCGAGCGCGACCAGGGCATCACTATCGATACGACCCAGATCAGATTTCGCACCGGCTCTCGCGACATCGTCCTGATCGACGCGCCGGGCCACGCCGAATTC
>NZ_DATEPI010000031.1:0-27761 GCF_035273305.1 Bradyrhizobium sp.
GGCATTGCGAGACCGAAGACGGATCACGCAATCCTTTAACGGCCGATTGAGTTGGGCTAGAGAGGGCCGATCCACTCTCTTTCAGCCGGAATTGCCATGGCCACACCCAAGAAGACCGACACCAAGGACAAAGGGCAGGACAAGGCGCAAGACAAAGGCAACGGCTCGCCGCCGGATTTCACCAAGGAGCAAGAACTCAAGGCGCTGCGCGACATGCTCTTGATCCGGCGCTTCGAGGAGAAGGCCGGTCAGCTCTATGGCATGGGCGCGATCGGCGGCTTCTGCCACCTCTATATCGGGCAGGAAGCCGTGGTGGTCGGCATGCAGATGGCGCTGAAGAAGGGCGATCAGGTCATAACTGGATACCGCGATCACGGGCACATGCTGGCCTGCGGAATGGATGCCAAGGGCGTGATGGCCGAATTGACCGGACGCCGCGGCGGCTATTCCAAGGGGAAGGGCGGCTCCATGCACATGTTCAGCAAGGAGAAAAACTTCTTCGGCGGCCATGGCATCGTCGGCGCGCAGGTTTCATTGGGCACGGGGCTTGCGTTTGCCAACCGCTACCGCGGCAACGATTTCGTCAGTCTCGCCTATTTTGGTGATGGTGCGTCGAACCAGGGCCAGGTCTATGAAAGCTTCAACATGGCGGAGCTGTGGAAGCTTCCGGTTATCTACGTCATCGAGAACAACCGTTACGCAATGGGCACCTCAGTCACGCGTTCCTCGGCTCAGACCGATTTTTCCAAGCGCGGCATCTCCTTCAACATTCCGGGCGAGCAGGTCGATGGCATGGACGTACGCGCGGTGAAGGCGGCTGGCGACAAGGCGGTGGCATGGTGCCGCGCCGGCAAGGGTCCCTACATCCTGGAAATGCAGACCTACCGCTATCGCGGGCATTCGATGTCGGATCCGGCAAAATACCGCACCCGCGAGGAAGTCGATAAGGTGCGTCACGATCAAGACCCGATCGAGCAGGTCCGCAACCGCTTGCTTGCCGCCAAGATGAGCGAACAGGAACTCAAGGCCATTGACGGTGAGGTCCGTGAGATCGTCAACGCTGCCGCCGATTTCGCGCAACATGACCCTGAACCCGACGCCTCCGAATTGTACACCGACGTCTATCGCTGAATCCTTCGCGCGCATTCCAGCCTGAAGAGTGAGTTTCTGGAGCTACCATGCCGATCCAAGTGCTGATGCCCGCGCTGTCGCCGACCATGGAAAAGGGCAACCTTTCGAAATGGCTGAAGAAGGAAGGCGAGGCGATCAAGTCAGGCGATGTGATTGCCGAGATCGAAACCGACAAGGCGACGATGGAGGTCGAGGCAACAGACGAAGGCACGCTTGGCAAGATCCTGATCCCGGAAGGCACAGCCGACGTCGCGGTCAACACGCCGATCGCCACTATCCTGGCCGATGGGGAGAGTGCCTCCGATCTCGGCAAACCTACTGCTCCGGCGAGACAGGAGAAGGCGGCAGAGTCCGCTCCGCCTGCGGCTGAGGCGAAATCTTCCCCCGCCCCGAAGCCGGAGCACGCCCCGGCCGCGCCAAAGGCCGTCGCCGAACCGGATCCCGAGGTGCCAGAGGGCACCGAGATGGTGACGATGACGATCCGGGAAGCCTTGCGCGACGCCATGGCCGAGGAGATGCGACGCGACCCCGATGTGTTCGTGATGGGCGAAGAGGTCGCGGAATATCAGGGCGCCTATAAGGTGACGCAGGGACTGCTGCAGGAGTTCGGCGCCAAGCGCGTGATCGATACGCCGATCACCGAACACGGATTCGCCGGCGTCGGTATTGGCGCGGCGATGGCCGGCTTGAAGCCTATCGTCGAATTCATGACGTTCAATTTCGCGATGCAGGCGATGGATCAGCTGATCAACTCCGCTGCCAAGACGCTCTACATGTCGGGCGGACAGATGGGCTGCTCGATCGTTTTTCGCGGACCGAACGGCGCCGCCGCTCGGGTCGCGGCTCAGCACAGCCAGGATTACTCCGCCTGGTATTCGCAGGTGCCCGGCCTCAAGGTGATCGCGCCGTTTTCGGCTGCCGACTACAAGGGTCTGTTGAAGGCTGCGATCCGCGATCCAAATCCGGTGATCTTCCTCGAAAACGAAATGCTGTACGGTCACTCCGGCCCGGTGCCGAAGCTGGACGACTATGTGGTCCCGATCGGGAAGGCTCGCGTGGTGCGAACGGGCGGGCACGTCACGATCGTGTCGTGGTCGAACGGAATGAGCTACGCGCTCAAGGCCGCCGACGAACTCGCAAAGGAGGGCATCGAAGCCGAGGTGATCGATCTGCGCACCTTGCGACCGATGGACACGGAAACCATCATTGCCTCCGTGAAGAAGACTGGCCGCGCCGTCACGGTGGAGGAAGGCTGGCAGCAGAACGGCGTTGGATCGGAAATCGCCGCGCGCATCATGGAGCACGCATTCGATTACCTGGATGCGCCGGTCATGCGCGTATCGGGCAAGGACGTGCCGATGCCCTACGCCGCGAATCTCGAAAAGCTCGCACTGCCCTCGGCGGCCGAAGTGGTCGAGGCCGCCAAAGCTGTTTGCTATCGGTGACGCATGGCAGGTCCCCAAGAGCAGCCTTTGCCCCCGGATGTGATGGGCCGCGCCGATGCCGTAGAGGTGTTGCGCGCGTTCGTGCTGGATGGCGGACTTTCCATCGCGTTCACGCGCGCTTTCGAAGAGCCTGATCTGTGGGGCCTGCTGCTGGTTGACATAGCACGTCATGCGGCGCGCGCTTATGCGCGTGAGAGCGACTTCACGGAAGAAGAAGCGCTGACCCGCATTCTTGAAATGTTTGAAGCCGAAATCGCGCGGCCAACGGACGCGGGCAATACCACGCCGCGATCGCAACAAGGTCACTGAGCATGCCAATCAACATTCTGATGCCCGCGCTGTCGCCGACGATGGAAAAGGGCAATCTGGCCAAGTGGCTCAAGAAAGAGGGCGACAAGGTGCAGTCGGGAGACGTGATCGCGGAAATCGAGACCGACAAGGCGACGATGGAAGTTGAGGCGGTCGACGAGGGCACGCTGGCGAAGATTCTGGTGCCGGAGGGCACGCAGGATGTCGCTGTCAATGACGTGATCGCGGTGCTCGCCGGCGATGGCGAAGATGTAAAAGCCGCCGGCGCCGCGAGCGCGGCGCCAAAAGCTCCACCAGCCGCAGCCGCTCCGAAACCGGCGACCCCGCCCTCCGCGTCGTCAACCGACGCGCCGGCCGCGCGAGCCTCCGGGGATCAGACCAGGAGCGCTGCGCCTTCTCCTCGCGCCGAGGAGGGCGTGAAGGCGCCGGTCTCCAAGGGCGAGGCTGCGCGCACCAATGGCCATGGTCGAATTTTCTCCTCGCCGCTCGCGCGACGTCTGGCGAAAGATGCGGGCATTGAGCTTGGGCGAATTACGGGCTCCGGCCCCCATGGACGTGTGATCGCCAGGGATGTCGAGCAAGCCAAATCAGGCAAGGGCCTGAAGGCGCCGGCCGCCGCGCCTTCGGGCGCGCCGAGCATCGCCCCCTCGATGTCGGATCAGCAAATTCGCGCGCTGTTCGAAGAGGGCAGCTATGAGGTGATCCCGCATGACGGCATGCGACGGACCATCGCGCAGCGCCTGACGGCCTCTGTGCAGACCGTTCCGCATTTCTACCTGACCATGGACTGCGATATCGGAAAGCTGCTTGCGGCACGCGAGGAGATCAACGCTGCCGCCCCAAAGGACAAGGAAAAGAAGCCGGCCTACAAACTCTCGGTCAATGATTTCGTCATCAAGGCAATGGCGATCGCGCTGCAACGGATTCCCAACTGCAATGTGAGTTGGACCGAAGGCGGCATGCTCAAGCATAAGCACTCCGATATCGGGGTGGCGGTAGCGATGCCCGGCGGCCTGATCACGCCGATCATTCGCAAGGCCGAGACTAAATCGCTATCCACGATTTCGAGCGAGATGAAGGATTTCGCCGCGCGCGCTCGGGCACGCAAGCTCAAGCCGGAGGAGTACCAGGGCGGCACCACCGCGGTGTCCAACCTCGGCATGTATGGAATCAAGGATTTCACCGCCGTGATCAATCCACCGCACG
This sequence comes from Bradyrhizobium sp., assembly GCF_035273305.1. Taxonomy (GTDB): domain Bacteria; phylum Pseudomonadota; class Alphaproteobacteria; order Rhizobiales; family Xanthobacteraceae; genus Bradyrhizobium. Next base: position 4,092 of record NZ_DATEPI010000031.1, read on the forward strand.
CCACGATACTCGCCGTTGGCACCAGCGAGGAGCGCGCGGTGGTGCGCGAGGGCAGCATCGTGGCCGCCCACATCATGAGCGTCACCCTGTCCTGCGATCACCGCGCGGTCGATGGGGCCCTTGGCGCTGAACTGATCGGCGCGTTCAAGATGCTGATCGAAAATCCCGTCATGATGATGGTGTGAGGCCGATAGCCTCCGAATTCTTTTTTGGCCTCTCCCGCCGGCCGAGGAGGGAGCGAAAGTAAGCGAGTAACAGATGCCCGACACCTCCTTTGACGTGATCATCATCGGCTCCGGCCCCGGCGGCTACGTCACAGCGATCCGCGCGGCACAGCTTGGGTTCAAGACCGCAATTGTCGAGAAATCCTATCTTGGCGGGATCTGCCTGAACTGGGGCTGTATCCCGACCAAGGCGCTGCTGCGCTCGGCGGAAATTTTTCACTATATGCAGCACGCCAAAGACTATGGGCTGTTGGCCGAGAAGGTCTCCTACGATCCCAAGGCGGTAGTGCAGCGCTCGCGTGGCGTCTCTAAACGCCTCAACGACGGCGTCGGCTTCCTGATGAAGAAGAACAAAGTCACGGTGATCTGGGGCGAGGCCGTCATCGACGCACCCGGCAAGATCACGGTGAAGAAATCCACCGTCGAGGCGCCGAAGGGGACATCGGGAGAAGGGGTCTACCATGCCAAACATATCATTCTCGCCACCGGCGCGCGGCCGCGGGTGCTGCCGGGACTGGAGCCGGACAAGAAATTGATCTGGACTTATTTCGAGGCCATGGTTCCGGACAAGATGCCGAAATCGCTGCTGGTGGTCGGCTCCGGCGCCATCGGCATCGAATTCGCATCGTTCTTCCACACCATGGGTGCTGAGGTCACTGTTGTGGAGGTGTTGCCGCAGATCCTCCCCGTCGAAGACGCTGAAATCGCCGGCCTAGCGCGGAAACGTTTCGAGAAACAGGGGATCAAGATCCTCACCAGCACCAAGGTCACCAAGCTCGAGAAGAAGACTGATAGCGTTGTCGCCACCATCGATGACGGCAAGAAACCGCAGACCATCGAGTTCGACCGCGTGATCTCGGCGGTCGGCGTCGTCGGGAACATTGAAAACCTCGGACTCGAGAAGCTGGGCGTCAAGATCGATGGCGGTGTGATCGCGATCGACGGCTTCGGCAAAACAAATATTCCGGGGATCTACGCAATCGGCGACGTTGCCGGGCCGCCGATGCTCGCGCACAAGGCGGAGCATGAGGGCGTGGTATGCATCGAAGCCATCAAGGGCCTGCATCCCCAAGCAACCGACAAGGACCTCATTCCCGGCTGCACGTATTGCAATCCGCAAGTAGCGTCGGTCGGCCTTACCGAGGCGCGGGCCAAGGAGGGCGGGCGTGAGATCCGCGTTGGCCGTTTCCCGTTCGTCGGCAACGGCAAGGCTATCGCGCTCGGCGAGGACCAGGGGCTCGTCAAAGTGATCTTCGACAAGAAGACCGGCCAGTTGCTCGGCGCGCACATGGTTGGCGCCGAGGTCACCGAGCTCATTCAGGGCTACGTGGTCGCCATGAATCTGGAAACCACGGAAGAAGAGCTGATGCACACCATCTTCCCGCACCCGACCCTGTCCGAAATGATGAAGGAAGCGGTGCTGGACGCTTATGGCCGGGTGTTGAACATCTAACCGCCATCAAAAGCATGCACCTGGCGGCGCGCCGGTGCGCATGCCTGTAAGAAAGACGCCGGCTATCAATAAAGCGCAAGAAAGATGGCGATCAGTGAAAGACAATGACAATCTGACCACCGAGCGCCCGACGTTCGTGACCCATCTGGAATGCGCGATGGAGGGCGATCACTATGCGGCCGACCAGATTCATAACCTCTCGAAAGCAAACAAGCCGCTCCTAGTGCGCTACGATCTTGCCGGGGTGAAGAAATCCTTGAGCAAGGAGGCGCTGAAGCAGCGTCCGGCCGATCTCTGGCGCTACCGCGAGATGCTGCCGGTGCGCAAAGCTGCGGATATCGTCAGTCTCGGTGAGGTCACAACGCCGCTGATCCGGCTTCCGAACCTCGCCAGGAAAGCAGGTGGCGGCGAGATCATTGTCAAGGATGAAGGCCGCTTGCCGACCGGCTCGTTCAAGGCGCGCGGGCTCGTCATGGCTGTGTCCATGGGCAAGGCGCTCGGGATCAAGCATATGGCGATGCCGACCAACGGCAATGCGGGTGCCGCGCTCGCGGCCTATGCGACGCGCTGCGGAATCAAGACCACGATTTTCTGTCCGGCCGACACGCCCGAGGTGAATGTCAGCGAGATCGAGCTGCAGGGCGCGACCGTCTATCGTGTCAACGGGCTGATCGACGATTGCGGCAAGATCGTCGCCGAGGGTAAGGCCAAGGCTGGCTGGTTCGATACTTCGACGCTGAAGGAGCCATATCGGATCGAAGGCAAGAAGACGATGGGACTCGAACTCGCCGAGCAGTTGGGCTGGGACGTCCCGGATGTGATCTTTTATCCCACCGGCGGCGGCACCGGTCTGATCGGAATGTGGAAGGCATTTTCCGAACTCGAGGCGATCGGGTTCATCGGCAGCAAGCGGCCGAGAATGGTCGCGGTGCAGGCAACTGGGTGCGCGCCGATGGTGCGCGCGTTTGAGAACGGCACCGAGCATGCGCCGCGCTGGGAAGATGCCCACACAATTGCTTCCGGAATCCGTGTGCCGCAGGCGGTCGGAGACTTCCTGATTCTGCGCGCCGTTCGGGAAAGCAAAGGCTTTGCCATCGCCGTTACGGATGAGAATATCTCCGCGGCGCTGAACGAAGTCGCGCGCGAGGAGGGCTTGTTGCTGTGTCCGGAGGGCGCGGCCACCTATGCAGCCTACAAACAGAGCCTTGCCGATGGGCGCGTGACAAAACATGATCGCGTGGTGCTATTCAATTGCGCTACCGGCCTTAAATATCCGCTTCCGCCGGTTACGCGTACACTCGACCGGCACGCGCCGATCGACTACGCGAAGCTTTAGTTTTCTTTCTGTGGGGCAGCGCTGGAGACGCGGGATGTGGAAAGCAATTCTGGCGGGTTTGATCGCGCTAGCTCCGTGGGGTGGTCACGCGCGCGCGGAGACCTTCCCGTCTCATCCCATCACGATCGTGGTGCCGTTTTCGGCCGGCGGACCATCCGATGCCATGTCGCGCATTCTGGCAGAACGCATGAAGGTGAAGCTTGGCGAGACCATCCTGATCGAGAATGTTACGGGTGCGGGCGGCTCGATCGGAGTCGGACGAGCGGTGCGGTCCCCGCCTGACGGTTACACCATCAGTTTCGGTCATCTCGGCACTCACGTCGCAAACGGCGCCATTTATAAGCTCGGCTACGATCTCGTGACGGATCTCGAACCAGTGGTGCTGCTGCCGAGCAATCCCATGATCATCGTCAGCAAGAACGCAGTGCCCGCAAAGAACCTGGAGGAGCTGCTCGCCTGGCTGAGGTCGCGGCCAACGCCGCCGACGGCGGGCACGGCGGGGGCGGGTTCGGGAAGCCATATCGCCGGGCTCTATTTCGAAAAGGTCACCGGGATCAAGCTGCAATACGTCCCTTATCGAGGCACTGCGCCGGCGATGACCGACCTGGTCGCCGGCCAGATCGACCTGATAGTGGATCAAACGTCGAATTCGATCGCGCAGGTGCGAGCCGGGACGATCCGCGCCTACGCCGTCACTGACAGCAAGCGCGTCGAGCAAGCCTCGGACATTCCGACCACCGACGAAGCCGGGCTGCCCGGATTTCACATGACGCTATGGTCCGGACTTTGGGTGCCGAAAGGCACGCCCAAAGAAATCATCGCAAAGCTCAACGCGGCGGCGGTTGATGCCTTGAATGATCCCGGCGTCCGCAAGCAGCTCGAAAACCTTGGGCTTCAGTTGCCGGCCCCCAATCAACTTTCGCCGGAGGCGCTGGGGACGTGGCAGAAAGCGGAAATCGCGAAATGGTGGCCGATGATCAAGGCCGCCAACGTGAAAGTCGAGTAGCCGGGCGATTTCGGTTTGGGTTGGCGAGCGAATTAAGCCGACAAATGGTGGCGCCCGGGCCACAAATGTTGCCCTGCCGCAACACATACCTAAGATTTACCTGACGGCCACAGCTAGCTCTTGTCCGCGCCGCTTTTTAGCCACACCCCTCGATGAATGGTGACGTAGGCTTACGGCCAAGGCGCTCGCGAAGGCGAAGGAAAATCCTGTTTTCCGGATCCAACAAGAGATGGCTGGAAACAGGTTCGCGATGGACGCCAAGACCAATATCAAGAAGCGATTACCCAGTCGTCACGTAACGGAAGGCCCGGAACGGGCGCCCCACCGCTCATACCTTTATGCGATGGGGCTCACGACCCAGCAGATCCATCAACCGTTCGTGGGCGTTGCATCTTGCTGGAATGAGGCGGCGCCGTGCAACATCGCGCTGATGCGCCAAGCCCAGGCCGTCAAGAAGGGGGTCGCCTCCGCCGGCGGCACCCCGCGTGAATTTTGCACCATTACAGTGACTGACGGCATCGCCATGGGGCACGACGGTATGCGCTCGTCGCTGCCGTCGCGCGAATGCATTGCCGATTCCGTGGAACTGACGATGCGCGGCCATGCCTATGATGCGTTGGTCGGGATCGCCGGGTGCGACAAGTCCCTACCGGGTATGATGATGGCCATGGTGCGGCTGAACGTGCCCTCGATTTTCATCTATGGCGGTTCAATTCTTCCCGGCAATTTCCGAGGCCAGCAGGTCACCGTCCAAGATATGTTCGAGGCGGTCGGCAAGCATTCGGTCGGCGAAATGTCCGATGCCGATCTGGATGAAATTGAACGGGTAGCCTGCCCCTCCGCGGGTGCCTGCGGTGCACAATTCACCGCCAACACAATGGCAACAGTCTCGGAAGCAATCGGACTTGCGCTGCCCTATTCGGCCGGAGCGCCCGCGCCGTACGAAATTCGCGATGCCTTCTGCATGACCGCCGGAGAGAAGGTCATGGATCTGATTGCCGCGAACATCCGTCCGCGCGACATCATAACCCGGCGCTCCCTTGAAAATGCGGCCGCCGTTGTGGCTGCATCCGGCGGGTCAACAAATGCCGCGCTGCATCTGCCGGCCATCGCGAATGAATGCGGTATCAAGTTCGATCTGTTCGACGTGGCCGAAATCTTTAAAAAGACGCCGTATGTCGCGGATTTGAAACCGGGCGGTCGTTATGTCGCCAAAGATATGTTCGAAGTTGGCGGCATTCCGCTGTTGATGAAAACGCTGCTCGATAACGGCCATTTGCACGGCGACTGCTTGACGGTCACCGGCCGAACGATCGCCGAAAATCTCAAAAGCGTGAAATGGAATCCGCACCAGGACGTGGTGCGGCCTGCCGACAAGCCAATCACCGCGACGGGCGGTGTGGTCGGCCTGAAGGGTAATCTCGCGCCGGAAGGTGCGATCGTGAAGGTCGCGGGTATGTCGAATTTGAGATTTACCGGCCCCGCGCGCTGTTTTGACCGCGAAGAGGATGCCTTCGAGGCCGTCCAGAAGAAGACCTACAAAGAGGGTGAGGTCATCGTGATCCGTTATGAGGGACCGCGCGGCGGTCCGGGCATGCGGGAGATGCTCTCGACCACGGCCGCCCTGACCGGGCAGGGCATGGGCGGCAAGATCGCGCTGATTACGGATGGCCGGTTTTCCGGCGCGACCAGAGGGTTCTGTATCGGCCATGTTGGGCCGGAAGCGGCCATCGGCGGCCCGATTGCGCTGTTGCGGGACGGCGATATCATTGAAATCGACGCGGTTGCCGGCATCCTTAACGTAAAATTGACCGACCCGGAACTGGCGGAGCGCAGAACCAAATGGAAGCCACGAGAGACTAACCATACATCAGGCGCGTTGTGGAAATACGCGCAGCAAGTCGGACCGGCGGTGAATGGCGCGGTGACCCATCCAGGCGGGGCGCACGAGAAGCAGTGTTATGCGGACATTTAAGCGTGCCATTCTTGCGTTGATGTTAGGTGCCGCAACGGCGGCGGCCCCGGCATATGCGTTCGATGGCGCGCCGGCCGCCTCAGACGCCGCTATCCCGGTCGCTGCGGCCCAGTCAGGCGCCACCATTTCCCTGAAGAAGGCGGTTCCGTCGTCGACCCCGACGGAGACTTCGCTGACGTCCCTACAATACGCCGCGGAAGGCGGTCATCCCATTGCTCAATGGAAGCTCGGGCGGATGTACGCCAACGGCGATGGGGTGACCCAGGACGATTTGCGCGCCTTTGAGTATTTCAGCCGGATCGCCAACGCCCACGCTGAGGACAGCCCGTCGGCGCCGCAGGCGACGATTGTCGCCAACGCCTTTGTCGCGCTCGGCCGCTATTATCTGAGCGGAATTCCGAACTCGAAGATCAAATCCGATCCGGAGCGGGCGAGGGAGATGTTCTCCTATGCCGCGTCTTACTTCGGCAATGCTGACGCGCAGTACGATTTAGCTCGGCTGTATCTGAATGGCGCCGGCTCGTCGCGGGATGATTACCGATATGGCGCGCGTTGGCTCGGCTTGGCCGCGCAGAAGGGGCAGCACCAGGCGCAGGCGCTGCTGGGACAGATGCTGTTCAACGGTGACCAACTGCCCCGCCAGGCCGCTCGCGGATTGATGTGGTTGACCCTGGCGCGTGACAGCGCCGGGCCCGACGAGACGTGGATCAAGGAAAGCTACAACAAGGCCATCGCCAAAGCCTCCGACGATGACCGGGCGATGGCGCTGCAGATGCTCGAGCACTGGGTGCAGGGTCGCAGGGACTGAACAATCGGTTCGGGCGGCAAAGCGAAGCAGGCCTCTATCGCTGAGCCCTGCTGACTCAAAATCCAGACGTGCAAAATCCAGACGTGATGGTGAGGGCCGCCTAAGCGGCTCTCCCTATGTGTGATTTGCTTTATGCGGTCTCGAGATCGAGATCGGCCCAGACCGGCACATGATCCGAGGGTTTTTCCCATCCCCGCACGTAGCTGTCGATTCCGACTCCGACGAGGACGTCGCTCGCCTGCGGTGACAGCAGCAGATGGTCGATCCGCAAACCATGGTTCTTCTGCCAGGCGCCGGCCTGATAATCCCAGAAGGTGTATTGAGCGGGCGCATCTGTTACGGCGCGTAGTGCATCGGTCAGGCCGAGGCCCAGCAGCGACTGAAAGCTCTCCCGGGTTTGTGGCCTGAACAGCGCGTCGTTAACCCAGGCTTCCGGATTGTGGACGTCCTGAGGTGTCGGGATCACGTTGAAATCTCCGGCAAGCACCATTGGCTCTTCCCCCTTGAGACGCTGGGCCGAGTACTCCAGGAGCCGCGACATCCATTTGAGTTTATAAGTGTATTTATCGGTCTGTGGCGGATTGCCATTGGGCAGATAGAGGCAGGCGACACGTAGCACGCCGGTTTTGAGCGTCACCACGCCTTCCAGAAATCGGGCGTGGGTGTCCTCGTCGTCGCCTGCCAGTCCTGATTTGGTCTCGTCGAATGGCAGCTTCGACAATAGCGCGACGCCGTTGAAGGTCTTCTGGCCATGCGTGACCACATTGTATCCAAGTGCCTCGATCGCCTCCCTCGGAAATGCCTCATCGAGGCATTTGATCTCCTGCAGGCAAACGATGTCCGGCGCGCATTCCTTCAGCCAACTCAACAGATGCTCAATCCGTTGCCGCACCGAATTGACGTTCCAAGAGGCAATTCGCATGAAAGAAAGTCCCGTCCGTAACCATTTTCCATTATATGGCATACCATGGGGCGCAGCGGTGTGATAACCGTTCAAAAAAACAGGCGCGACTGTCGCGCCATCGTGGGCAGGAGAGCGGCCGTCCGGGGTCTTACGGACCGGCCGACGTGAAATGCTATGAAAACCGGTAATTTGATGTTTGTCGCGGGCGTGCTGGGCATTGCTGCGCTGGCGGCCGTGATGACTCGTGCATCGTGGACAAGCGGCGGCGCCACTGTACAGGGATCCGCGCGGCCACGCGTGATTTCAGTTGAGCTCGCAAAAGCGGAGCGCAAGTCGGTGCCGGTCGACGTGGATTCGATCGGAACGGTGACGCCGATTTCAAGTGTCGCGCTGAAATCGCGACTCGAAACCACCATCGTCCAGGTTCACTTCGATGACGGCGCCAGGGTCAATGAAGGCGACGTGCTGTTTACGCTTGATGCGCGACAGATCGACGCGCAAATCGAACAAGCAGAGGGCATGCTCGCGAAGGACCAGGCAAGCCTGGAAGGCGCGCAGCGCGATGTCAGACGTTTCAGCGATCTGATCGGCAAGGGCGCTACTACCCAGGTCAATCTGGATAACTCTAAGACCCAGGCGGACGTTCTGATCGGCACTATCAAGGCCGATCAGTCTGCGCTGGACAATCTGAAAGTGCAGAAGAGCTATACCGTGATCCGCGCGCCATTCTCCGGGCGGATCAGTGCGGCCAACGTGAAGGTCGGCAACTTCGTGCGTCCGGCCGATACCGCCCCGCTCGCAGTAATCAATCAAATGGCGCCCGTCTATGTCACGTTTGCAATCCCGCAGCGTGTGCTGGTCGATCTACGCGATGCGATGGGTCGCGGCGAATCGAAGGTCATCGCGACCATCCCCGGTCATCAGCGCTCCGAAGACGGCAAGGTTGCGATGGTTGAAAATGCCGTGGACTCCACCACTGGCATGATCACCGTTCGCGGCATCATGAGCAACGAGAGCGAAACCTTGTGGCCCGGGATTTTGGTCAACACCAAGCTGGTCATCCGGACCGAGGAAGCGGTGACGGTGCCCACAGCGGCTGTGCAGCGCAGCCAGAACGGCAACTACGTTTTCATCATGCAGGACGGCAAGGCTCACGTGCAGCCCGTCAATGTCAGCCGCACGTTTCAGGGGATCTCGGTGATCGGCTCCGGACTCTCCGGAGGCGAAGACGTTGTCACCGATGGACAACTGCTCTTGTCGGAGGGAACGCCGATCGCCCCGCGCACGGCCAGAGCAGGGGCCTGATCGATGACGCTTTCGGAGCTTTGTATCCGTCGCCCCGTCATGACGACGCTGCTGACTGCGTCGATCATCACGTTCGGTGTCTTTGGCTTCCGCCTGCTGCCGGTCTCAGCGCTTCCCAAAGTTGATTTTCCGACCATCGCGGTAACGGCGACATTGCCGGGCGCGAGCGCCGATACCATGGCGGCTTCCGTCGCCGGCCCGATCGAGCGCCAGCTCTCGACCATCGCCGGTATTTCGTCGATGTCCTCGACCTCGTCGCAGGGCACGACCTCGATCGTCATCCAGTTCGATCTCAACCGTAACATCGACGCCGCCGCGCTTGACGTGCAGACCGCGCTGACCATCGCGCAACGGCGATTGCCGATCGAAATGACGATTCCGCCCAGCTTCCGAAAGGTCAATCCGTCGGATTTCGCGGTGCTGTTTATCTCGCTCAGTTCCGAGACCCTGCCACTATCGGCGGTCAACGAATATGGTGACATCACGATCGGACAGGCGCTGTCGCAGATTCAAGGTGTCGCTCAGGTCGTGATTTTCGGTAGCCAGAAGTTCGCGATCCGCGTCCAGGCCGATCCGGAAGCCGCGGCAGCACGGGGAATATCGCTCGAAGACGTGCGTGCGGCCGTCTCGCGGGCGAATTCCTCGACACCGGTCGGAACCTTGAACGGGCCGAAACAGGATGTGGCTCTGCAGGCCTCCGGCCAGATGGAAAAGGCCGCTGACTACCGCCACGTGATCGTCGCCTGGCGCAATGGCTCGCCGGTGCGGCTCGATGAGATTGCCCGCGTCTATGACAGTGTCGAGAACGACAAGACCGCGACCTGGTTCAATGGGGCCCGGTCGATCGTGCTTGCGATCTACAAGCAGCCGGACGCCAACACGGTCGCCGTGGTTGACGGCGTACTGGCGAAGCTGCCCATGCTCCGCGCCCAGATCCCGCCATCGGTGAAAATAGACGTCACCATGGACCGCTCGGTTTCCATCCGTCAGTCGGTCAGAGACGTTGAGGAAACACTGCTGATCGCCATCGGTCTGGTCATCCTGGTGATCTTCCTTTTCCTGCGCTCGGTCTCAGCGACCTTCATCCCGGCGCTGGCGGTACCGATCTCGCTGTGCGGCACATTTGCCGCGATGTACATGCTGGACTTCTCCATCAACAACATGACTTTGCTGGCACTGACGCTTTCGGTCGGCTTCGTCGTCGACGATGCCATCGTCATGCTGGAAAATATTGTCAGACACATCGAGCATGGGATGCGGCCCTACGCGGCGGCCCTTAAGGGCGCACGCGAGATCGGCTTCACGATCATTTCGATCACGTTTTCGCTGATCGCCGTTTTCATTCCCGTGCTGCTAATGGGCGGGATTGTCGGGCGGGTGTTCCGCGAATTCGCAGTGACGATCGCGGTTGCGATCGTCGTCTCCGGCTTCGTTTCGCTGACACTGACGCCGATGCTTTGCGCGCGTGTCCTGAAGGCGCATGACCAGACCAGAAAGCCCAACATCGTGCTCCGGCTTTTTGAGAGGATGTTCGATTCCTGGCTTCGCGCCTATGAATGGACGCTCGATATTGTACTGGCCCGCAAGGCGATGATGCTCGCCGTGACCATGGCAACGCTCGCCGGCACGATCGCGCTCTATATCGTCGTTCCGAAGGGGTTCTTTCCGCAGGAGGATACCGGATTTCTATCCGGCGTAACCGAGGCTGCGACCGACACTTCATTCGAGGCCATGTCGGTTCGCCAAAAGGCGCTCACCGACATCATAGCTCGCGACCCCGCTGTCGAATACATCAACAGCACGGTGGGCGCGGGTGGGCCGAACCCGACCGCCAACTACGGCCGGCTGTTCATCGCACTCAAGCAAAGGAAAGAGCGAGAACCTGCGGCCGTGGTGATGGCGCGCCTGCGCCAGAAGGCGACGCAGGTGCCGGGAATGCAGGCGTTCTTCCAAGGCATCCAGAACCTCAACATCGGCGGACGGCCGTCCAAGAGCCAGTATCAATACACGTTGCAGAGCGGCGACACCGAAGCGCTGTACCGGCTGGCGCCGGAGATGAGCACAAAGATCTCGAAAATACCGGGCTTGCTCGACGTCACGACTGACCTCTACATCAAGAACCCGCAGATGACGGTCGACATCGATCGCGAGAAGGCGGCGGTCTATGGGGTGACCGTCGATCAGGTCCGTAACCAGCTTTACAACGCCTACGGGGCGCGCCAGGTCGGCACCATCTACATGCCTTCAAACGATTACCAGATCATTCTGGAGGCGCAGCCGCAGTTCCGGGTCGATCCGTCCGATCTTTCCAAGCTCTATGTGAAAACCACCAGCAATCAGACCATTCCGCTGGATGCCGTGGCCAAGCTGGTGCCTTCGGTCGGCCCGCTGCAAATCAACCATCAGGGCCAACAGCCCGCGGTGACCATCTCGTTCAACCTCGCGCCGAACTATTCGCTCGGCTATGCGGTCGACCAGATCACCGCGATTGAGCAGAACTCGAACCTGCCGGCAACCATCGCCACCGGTTTTTCCGGCACTGCGCAAGTCTTCCAGGATTCATTGCGCGGGCAGGGCGTGCTCATCCTGGCGGCCGTATTCGCCGCGTTTGTCATCCTTGGCATTCTCTATGAAAGCTTCATTCATCCGATCACCATCATTTCCGGCCTGCCCTCGGCGGGGATCGGCGCGATCTTGACCTTGATGATGTTCAACATGGAGCTTTCGGTGATCGCGATGATCGGCATCGTGATGCTGGTTGGCATCGTCAAGAAGAACGCGATCATGATGGTGGATTTTGCACTGGAGCGCCGTCGCGTCGGTCTTAGTGCCGAGCACGCCATTCGCGAGGCGGCACTGCTGCGCTTTCGCCCGATCATGATGACGACGTTCGCGGCGATTTTCGGCACGCTTCCGATTGCGATCGGCGCGGGCGCTGGCGCCGAGCTGCGTCAGCCATTGGGTGTGGCCGTCGTGGGCGGTCTGTGCGTGTCGCAGCTGTTGACGCTGTTCATCACGCCGGTGATCTACATCTACCTCGACCGCATCGACCGGCGATTGAAGGGGCGGCTCGAACCGCAAGTAGAGGACCTGGACGACATCGAGCGGCCGCACGTTGTCGCGGCTGAATAGAGTTCGCGGCTGAAAGAGTAAGCGTTGCGTTGGTCAGATCGAGAAACTGGTGCCGCAGCCGCAGGATGCGGTCGCGTTGGGATTGACCACCCGGAACGAGGCGCCGATCAGGTCATCGACGAAATCGACCTCCGATCCTGCCAAAAACGGTACCGAGGCAGGATCGACCAGCACAACCGCGCTGTCGCGCGCGATCACCAGATCATCGTCAGCCTTGGCGCGCTCAATATCGAATTTGTATTGAAAGCCGGAGCAACCGCCGCCCTCGACGCTGATGCGCAGCATCGCACCGTCACCCTCGGTCTTGAGGATTTCCCCGATGCGGCGGGCCGCCCGCTCGCTGATGACGACATTGCCTGCGCTCATGACGTAGCTCCGATAGCTAATACCGAACTTATTTGGTATCCGGTCCTCCATAGCTAAGTGCGCCAGGCGCCGGAATCAAACCCTTAGAGGGGACTCATACACCGTGTCGGTCGGAATGGCTGCTCCTCGCGCGCCCTATGCCTGCGACCCCGACCTCAGCCGGGGGCGGCTGTTCCAGGAGCCGCCGAGCAAGACCCGCAGTGCCTTTCGTCGGGATTGCGACCGCGTCATCCATTCCACCGCATTTCGACGCCTGAAGCACAAGACCCAAGTGTTCGTCTTCCATGAAGGCGATCACTACCGAACTCGCCTGACTCATTCGCTCGAAGTCGCACAGATCGCGCGCGCACTGGCTCGCCAGCTTGGGCTCGACGAGGATTTGACCGAGGCTCTGGCGCTGGCTCACGACCTCGGGCATCCGCCGTTCGGGCATGCCGGCGAGCGGGCGCTTGATTCCTGCCTGCAAGCTCATGGCGGATTCGATCACAATGCCCAGACATTGCGCGTGGTGACATCGCTGGAGCATCGTTATCCCGAATTCGATGGGCTGAACCTGACATGGGAAACGCTGGAGGGCATCGTCAAGCACAACGGCCCGCTCACGCAGCGAAACGGGGCAGCCGCCGGGCGTTATCGCGACCGCGGCATTCCCATCGGCATATCCCAGTACAACCAGATATACGACCTGGAGTTATGGAGCTTTGCGTCGCTTGAGGCGCAGGTCGCGGCGATCGCCGACGACATCGCGTATGATGCGCACGACATCGATGACGGTTTACGCGCCGGGCTGTTTACGGTCGACGATCTCACGGTCATGCCGCTGATGGCCCACATGATCGCTGAAATCGCCAGGCGTTACCCTGATCTGGACAATGACAGGCGCGGCGCTGAACTGGTGCGCGAACTGATCTCATATCTCATCGGCGCGGTTTCAGCGGAAGCACGCCGGCGTCTGGAAGCAGCGAGGCCTCGCTCTGTCGCCGACGTTCGCGGTCATGGCAAGGTCCTGATCGCGTTTCCTCCCCAGGTGGCCGAGGCCGAGGCCGGGATCAAATCTTTCCTGAAGGAGAGGATGTACCGGCATCCGCGGGTGATGCGGGCGATGGGTGAGGCTGAGCAGATATTGTTTGATCTGTTTGCGCGCTATCTGAAGACCCCAGGCGATTTGCCGGCCGAATGGTTGCCATCCAGCGCGCACGAAACGGAAGCCGAGCACGCTCGGCGAATTGGCAACTTCGTCGCCGGCATGACCGATCGCTTCGCATTGATCGAACATCAGAGGCTTTTTGACTCGACCCCGGATTTGCGTTAGGCGGCGGCCTTGGGCCGCATGCGCGTCCCATCCCGGTACACTCCGCATGGCCGATAAAGCTTCACCGCAGCATCTTTTCGCCGACGTGCTTGAGCGCGTGCAGGGCGCTTGTGCTGCGCTCGCGGCCGAAAGGGGATGGTCTGCCGATGTTGATTTTTCGCGGGTGGTGGTCGAGCCGCCACGTGACGCCGCCCACGGCGATATGGCCACAAATGCAGCGATGGTTCTGGCGAAACAAGTCAAAACCAAACCACGCGATCTCGCTGAACTGATCGCAGCGAAACTCCGCGCGGACGATATTATCGCAGGTGTCGAGGTCGCCGGTCCCGGTTTCATCAATCTCACTCTGCAGCCGAGGGCCTGGACCGACACGCTGCGGGCCATTCTGCGGCAGCGCGACGCGTACGGCAAAAGCACCATCGGCTCAGAAGCCAAGGTGAATGTCGAATTCGTGTCGGCGAACCCGACCGGTCCGATGCATGTTGGACATTGCCGTGGCGCGGTGTTCGGCGATGCGCTCTCCAGCTTGCTGGCGACTTCGGGATTCGACGTGACGCGCGAATACTACATCAATGACGCCGGGGCACAGGTCGACGTGCTCGCCCGCTCCGCCTATCTCAGGTATCGCGAGGCTGTCGGCCAGACCATTGGCGAAATTCCCGACGGACTTTACCCCGGCGAATACCTGAAGCCCGTGGGGCAGGCTCTGGCCGCGGAATATGGCAACAAGCTACTTGCGATGAGCGAGGACGCATGGCTCCCCCCTGTACGCGCCAAAGCGATCGCGCTGATGATGGAGGAGATCAAGGGTGATCTCGCCGCGCTCAAGATCCGGCACGATATTTTCATCTCTGAGCGATCGCTGATCGAATCCGGCAACAACAAAGTCGCCGAGACAATCGAATTCCTCCGTGCGCGGGGCGATGTTTACGAAGGCCGTCTCCCGCCGCCCAAGGGCGGTCCAGTCGAGGACTATGAGGACCGCGTACAGACGCTGTTCCGCGCCACCGCGTATGGCGACGATGTCGATCGTCCGCTGATGAAGTCGGACGGTTCCTACACATACTTTGCCTCTGATATCGCCAACCACAAGAACAAGTTCGATCGCGGCTTCCGTGATCTCATTGACGTCTTTGGCGCCGACCACGGAGGCTATATCAAACGTATGCAGGCAGCCGTCAAAGCGGTTACCGGGGGCAAGGCCACCCTCGATGTCAAAGTCGTGCAACTGGTGCGGCTGTTGCGCAATGGCGAGCCGGTGAAGATGTCAAAGCGCTCGGGCGATTTCGTCACGCTGCGCGAGGTGGTTGACGAGGTCGGTTCCGATGCCGTGCGGTTCATGATGTTGTTCCGCAAGAACGACGCGGTTCTGGATTTCGATCTTGCCAAGGTGATCGAGCAGTCGAAGGACAATGCGGTGTTTTATGTCCAATACGGGCATGCCAGGGGTCATTCGGTGTTCCGCAATGCAAGGGAGGTGGTTCCCGACCTTCCATTGGAGGAGGGGGCCCGGGCGGCCTTCCTTGAAAAAGCCCCTCTTGAGAGGCTGACTGACCCCTCTGAACTGGATTTGCTGCGGCGGCTCGCGCTCTATCCCAGAACCGTCGAGGCGGCGGCACTCGCACACGAACCTCACCGAATCGCTTTTTACCTGTATGATCTTGCCAGCGAATTTCATACCCTGTGGACGAGGGGCCGCGATTTGCCCTATTTACGCTTCATTATCAATGCTGATGCAGAGATCACGAGAGCGCGTCTAGCTATGGTGCAGGGCGTGGTCTCGGTTTTGGCTTCGGGCTTGGCCATTCTTGGCGTTCACGCTCCGGACGAGATGCGGTAGTCTCACGAGCGGACGTTGCTCACAGGGAGTGCGTGAGGGCATCTAGGCTGGTTCGTCGGTAAGGGTAGGTTGACCGGTTTCCCGGGGACGCATCATCACGATGGCTGATCGATATCAGGAACGACCTTTTCCCTCCGACGATTACGATCGCGGTGGTGATCCGCGCGCGCCGGCAAGGGATGAAGGCGATCCGCTGGCCGAGTTGGCCCGTCTGATAGGTCAGAGCGATCCGTTTGGCAGCATGGGTCGTGCCAATCAGCAAGTCTCGCCGCGCACCGGCGCACGTGATCAATACCAGCGTTCTCCTCAATATCAGCCGGCGCCTCATCAGCCGGCCCCTCAGTGTCAGCCCGCTCCGCAATACGAGCATCCGTTAGAGCCTGATCCAGGCCTTCACGCCGGCGCGCCGCCGTGGCTGCAGCGCGCTAGCAGGCAGGAAATTCCGGAGCAGGATTTCACGGAGGATTATCCGAGCGCTGTGCATCCGCTGCAGCGCTACGCGGCGGCCCGGCCAGCATCCGAACCGGACTACCGCGACACGCCGGCCTACGCCGACGAATCCGAGATCAATCCGTCGCGCTATGACGATGTGCTATATGGCCGCCTTGATGACGCCGCGCAGCAATCACCGCGCGATCGGGGCTATGTGGACGACGACTACGGATATGAGGATGGTTACGACGATGGCGTCGAGCCGCGAGCCCAGAAACGTCGTGGTGGCATGGCGAGCGTGGTCGTTGTCCTCGGACTCGCGGTGTTCGGGACGGGGGCCGCCTTTGCTTATCGGACCTATGTCGGATCACCACGCGTCGGCGATCCGCCAATAATCAGGGCCGACACCAGTCCGACCAAGGTTGTTCCAACGCCCTCCGATGCGACTGCCAAGCTGCCCGACCGCCTGACCTCAGGTGACACCGCCGAAAGAATCGTGCCGCGCGAAGAAGCACCGATCGATGTCAACGACAACAAGATCGGGCCACGCACGGCGTTTCCGCCGCTCAATCGTAATGGCAGCCCGCCATCGGTTGCGAGCGTGGCGACAGCAGCCTTGCCGTTGGCAAGCTCCGGAAATGGTACGCTCGCCAACAATGAACCGCGAAAAGTCAGAACCCTGACGGTGCGAAGCGATCAGCCAGATGGTGCCGCGATGCCCGTTGGCGCAACGCCTCCGGGCGCTAAGCAGGCCCCCACCGCTCGAGCTGCCCCTTCAGCCGCGCCCGCGCGCAATATGCCCCTTTCGGCCAACGCCAGCGCCACTCCGCCGATGTCGCTAGTGCCGCAGGGCAATCAACCCGCGCCCGAACCGCGCACCCGTGTGGCTGATACCAATCCACTCCAGACCTTGCCGGCCGCGGCGCCGTCGGGCGGCGGATATTTGGTTCAGGTCTCCTCTCAACGCAATGAGGCCGACGCGCAAGCGTCCTTTAGAGCGTTGCAGGGCAAGTTCCCGGCGGTGCTCGGATCGCATTCACCGGTGATCAAGCGGGCCGACCTTGGCGAAAAGGGCGTCTATTACCGAGCGATGGTGGGGCCATTCGGAACTTCCGATGAGGCGTCGCAATTCTGCGGCAGCCTGAAGTCGGCCGGCGGGCAGTGCGTCATCCAAAGGAATTGAGGGCTCTTTCCTTGACCCTCCGGGTACCGTCCGGCTAAGCGGCCCTATGAACACGCGGGCCTTTATTACAGGCGTTTCCGGACCGGAACTCAACGCCGCCGAGCGTGAATTTATCCGCGCGGAATGCCCTTGGGGCTTTATCCTGTTCAAGCGGAATATTGAAACGCCCGCGCAAGTCACGCGTTTAATCAACGAGTTGCGCGAGGAGGCTGGACGGCCGGATGCTCCGGTCCTGATCGACCAGGAAGGTGGCCGGGTCCAACGCCTCGGCCCGCCCAACTGGCCCATTTACCCAGCGGGAGCGGTGTTTGGGAGGCTCTATGACATCGACCCAGCCGCCGGACTCGCCGCCGCCCGGTTAAGCGCCCGGCTGATTGCGGACGATCTTCAGGACGTCGGCGTGAGCGTCGATTGCCTGCCATTGGCGGACGTGCCGGTGCGGGGCGCGGACGCGGTGATCGGTGAGCGGGCCTATGGAACCGAACCGGCCAAGGTCGCCGCCATTGCGAGGGCGGTGACACAGGGCCTGGAGGAAGGCGGCGTTTTGCCGGTCCTCAAGCACATTCCTGGCCACGGCCGCGCGACTGCCGATACCCATTTCAGCCTTCCGGTGGTTGATACATCCATGGAAGAGCTCGAAACGAGCGATTTTGCCGCGTTTCGCGAGCTGGCGGACCTGCCAATGGCGATGACCGCTCATGTTGTGTTCAGCGCATTAGATCCCGCCCAACCGGCGACGACTTCTGCGACAATCATCCGGGAAGTGATTCGAACGCTGATCGGATTTCAGGGTCTGTTGATGAGCGATGATGTCTCCATGAACGCCTTGGCGGGTTCGATCTCCGAGCGGACCCAAGCCCTGCTTGCCGCCGGCTGCGACATGGTTCTGCATTGCAACGGCAAGCTCGAGGAAATGCGTGAGGTTGCGCGTGAGACGCCGGAATTGTCCGGCAAAGCGCTGGCGCGCGCCGGGCGGGCATTGTCGGCACGCAAGGTGCCCCAGCCGTTCGATCGGATAAAGGCGCGGGCAGAACTGGATGCGTTGGTTAATCGAGCAGGAGCGGCTACAGGCGCATGAGCGCGGAGATTTTATCATTTGAAACCGGCCGACCGGCTGAAGTCGCAATCGACGAGCCGGCGCTGGTCGTCGATGTCGAGGGCTACGAAGGCCCGCTCGACCTGTTGCTCGCGCTTGCGCGGCAGCAGAAGGTCGATCTCGCGAAAATTTCAATTTTAGCGCTCGCCAACCAGTATCTCGAGTTCATCGAGGCGGCGCGGAAGATCAGGCTCGAACTTGCCGCAGACTACCTGGTGATGGCGGCGTGGCTAGCGTTCCTGAAATCGCGCCTGCTGCTGCCGGAGCCGCCGACGGCCGACGGACCGAGCGCCGAGCAAATGGCCACCGCGCTGGCAAACCGGCTGCGCCGGCTTGAGGCCATCCGCGAAGCATCGAACCGGCTGATGAATCGTCCTCAGTTGCAGCGTGATATTTTTCCACGCGGCAATCCGGAATCCATCGCCGAGATTCGTCATCCGAAATTCACGGCGACACTGTTCGACCTGCTGACAGCGTATGCCGCGCAACGCCAGCAGCGGGTGCTTGCGAGCGTGCACCTGGCCAAACGCACAGTGTGGTCGCTCAGCGAGGCGAGAGCGTCTCTGGAGCGTCTGGTGGGAATGGCCCAAGACTGGAGCAGGCTCGACGAGTATCTGCTGAGTTACGTAGCTGACCCGTCCCAGAGGGCCACCGTCTTGGCCTCAAGCTTTGCCGCTGCTCTGGAACTGGTTCGTGAAGGTGAGATGGAACTGCATCAGCATGAGGCGTTCTCGCCGCTGTATTTTCGAAAGCGTCCGCCGCAGTCGATATCTGACGCGATGACCGCGTCGGATATGTCGCCAGAGTAAGTTGAAGAAGGAGACCAAGCCATGGCAAGCCTGGCGGAAAAACGCATAGCCGATGCCGAGGAGCCATCCGTGGGTACGCAAACGCGGCCTGAGGAGCTGCGTCTTCTCGAAGCGCTGCTGTTTGCTTCGGCCGAACCACTTGATCAGGCCGCGCTGGCCAAGAGGATGCCCGAAGGCGTCGACGTCAAGGTCGCGCTAGCCCAACTGCAGGCGGATTATGCCTCGCGCGGCGTCAATCTGGTCCGCGTCGCCAACAAATGGACGTTCCGTACGGCAGGTGATCTGTCCTGGCTGATGACACGTGAAAGCACCGAGACGCGCCGGCTGTCGCGTGCGGCGATCGAGATGCTCGCCATCATCGCCTATCACCAGCCGGTGACGCGCGCAGAAATCGAGGAAATCCGGGGGGTGATCACCTCAAAGGGTACGCTCGACGTGTTGCTGGAGACCGGCTGGATTAGGCCGCGCGGGCGCCGCAAGACGCCGGGCCGGCCACTGACCTTCGGAACCACGGAAGCCTTCTTGTCGCATTTCAGCCTGGAGGCGCTCAGCGACCTACCTGGCCTCGAAGAGCTGAAGGGTACAGGCTTACTTGATTCGCGTCTGCCTTCCGGTTTCAATGTTCCCACGCCCTCGGATGATCCGGCCTTACGGGATGACGAGGACCCGCTCGAGATCGGGGACTTGGAACTAGCGCTGGCTCCGGCCGTGGAGCCCGAATGCGGGGGCGAGAGCTAGCTCCGCTTCAACTCGGCGTGGGCGATTAAGCGCTTGCTCCGCATTAAGGCTTAGTCGCGTAACACGCATTTGACGCGGCCCAAGTCCTTGTTTTTGACACCTCCGGAGCCTACCTTTGGCAAAAGATCGGGCCGCATCTGTGGCCGCGTGTTCGGAGGGTTTGCAGGATGGGATCGCTTAGCATTTGGCACTGGATCGTCGTGATCGCAGTCGTCCTGCTGTTGTTTGGTCGCGGCAAGATTTCTGACCTCATGGGCGACGTTGCTCAAGGTATCAAGGCCTTCAAGAAGGGCATGCAGGATGACGAGAAGACTGCGGAAAAGCCCGAGCCTGTGAAATCGATTGATCACAACGCGACGCCGTCCACCGCTGCCCGGTCGGACGTCGGCAGCAAGGCTGTCTGACACGCAGGCTTACGTGATCGTGCGGCAAAGCCGGTTGGGGGAAACGCGGGCGGCCCAATCTTGTTCGGCAAGTGTTGGCGCTAATCGCCTCGCGTGAGCGGAATTACGCATGTTCGATATCGGGTGGAGTGAACTGGTCGTCATCGCGGTTGTCGCGCTGATTGCCATCGGCCCCAAAGAGCTGCCGGGCGTGCTGCGCATGGTCGGTCAGTGGATGGGTAAGGCGCGCAAGATGGCCGCGGAATTCCAGGGCCAGTTTCAGGAGGCCATGCGCGAGGCCGAGATGGCGGATCTCAAGAAGAGTTTTGACGAGGTCAAGGAAGCGGCGACCGGCTTCACTAGCGGCAATCTCATGACCTCCCTTGAAAAGGACGTCGGTAACGCGCTGCGGATCGAGGACGTTGATAAGTCCCCCGCCTCAACAGCCGACGCATCCGCTGCAGAGGCCTCCGCTTCGGCGAACGTCGATGCGCCGACGACACCTGTACCAATTCCAGAAGCCTTCACCGAAGCCGATGCCCGTGCAGCAGCTTCGGAGCCGCTGGCGATCGTACAGGAAGTCCACTCGCGAACGACGCCGCAAGAAGCGCGGCCAGCATCTGGCGCGCCCGCGATTGCAACGGACGCTAAAGCGTCATGAGCGACGAAGATATTGAGGCCAGTAAAGCCCCGCTGATGGATCATCTGATCGAGCTGCGCTCGCGGCTGATCAAGGCGCTTCTCGGTTTCGGCGTGGCCTTTATCTTTTGTTTCTTCTTCGCCAAGCAAATCTACAATGTGCTGGTGTGGCCCTTCGTCTGGGTCGCGGGTCCGGAAAACTCAAAGTTCATTTATACGGCACTGCTTGAATATTTTATCACGCAGTTGAAGCTTGCTTTGTTTGGCGCCGCGTTCATCTCGTTTCCAGTCGTTGCCACGCAAATCTACAAATTCGTTGCGCCCGGGCTGTACAAGCACGAGCGCGGTGCTTTCCTGCCGTATCTGATCGCAACGCCCATTTTTTTCGTGTTGGGATCGATGCTGGTCTATTTCGTAGTGCTACCCATGCTGGTCCGCTTCTCGCTCGGCATGCAGCAGGCGGCTGGCGCCGAGACTGCGCAAATTCAGCTTTTGCCAAAGGTCGGCGAATATCTATCGCTGATGATGTCCCTCATCTTCGCGTTTGGGGTGGCATTTCAGCTGCCCGTCATTCTGACGCTATTAGGCAGGGTCGGCATTATCACTTCAAGGCAGCTTCGGGAGAAACGCCGCTATTTCATCGTGGTGGCCTTCATCATTGCCGCCGTGCTCACCCCGCCCGACGTTCTAAGCCAGGCCTCGCTCGCGATCCCGTTGCTGGCGCTGTATGAGGGTTCGATCGTCGCCGTGCGTATCGTGGAGAGGAGGGCGGCTGCAACGGCATCGGCGGCAGCCACGTCAACAGCGGCACCGCCGCCGCCCGCCGCCAACCCAGCCGAGTAGGGCGGCCGTCCGCCCCTTACTCATCATTTCCTGCCGCTTCTCAACATTCGTCGCGCCCGGGCTTGACCCGGGCATCCGCGGCTTGTTCTAAGGCAACAACGCTGGATGGCCGATGTAACATGCGGCCATGACGCAGGAATGGGGCCATGCACGATATCAAATGGATTCGCGAAAATGCTGACGCCTTCGACCGCGGCCTGCAGCGTCGCGGGCTTGAGCCTCAATCCGCGGCGTTGTTGGCGATCGACGAACAGCGCCGTGCGGCTATCCTCAAATCCGAGCAGGCACAAGCACGGCGCAATGCGGCATCAAGGGAGATCGGTGAGGCGAAGAAGGCAAGGGACGACGCACGCGCCGCCGCGCTGATGGCCGAGGTTGCTGAAATCAAGACCACGATGCCGCAGCTCGAGTCGGCTGCAAAGGCCGCGGACGATGAACTCGCCGCGAAGCTGTCCGCCATTCCGAATCTGCCGCTCGACGACGTGCCCGAGGGCATCGACGAACACGGCAATGTCCAACGTCACGTGTTCGGCGACAAAAACAAATACCCGTTCACGCCAAGGGCGCATGACGATCTTGGCGCGGCCTTGGGCTTCATGGACTTCGAGACCGCGGCCAAGCTGAGCGGCGCGCGTTTTGTGGTGCTCAAGAAAGGTCTCGCCCGGCTCGAGCGCGCGATCGGACAGTTCATGCTCGATCTGCACAGCAATGAGCATGGCTACACGGAAGTGAATCCGCCGTTGCTGGTACGCAATGAGGTGATGTTCGGAACAGGCCAACTGCCGAAATTTGAAGACGACCAGTTCTGGACGGTGAAAGGTGAATTGCTCGCCGGTGCTGATGAGAGCGATCTCGCCTCAGGCAATGCCGGCCTTCTTGAAAGATTAAAAGCCGAACGTCTCGGGCTTATCCCAACGGCCGAAGTATCGCTGACCAACCTCGTTCGTGAATCAATTCTTGATGACGAGGAACTGCCGATGCGCTTTGCCGCGCTGACACCTTGCTTTCGCGCCGAAGCCGGCGCCGCCGGACGCGACACCCGTGGCATGATCCGTCAGCATCAGTTCACGAAAGTCGAACTCGTCTCGATCACCACTCCTGAGGCCAGCCGCGATGAGCACGAACGAATGCTGGCGTGCGCCGAGGAAGTGTTGCGGCAGCTCGATCTGCATTATCGCGTGATGACGCTGTGCGCGGGAGATATGGGTTTTTCGGCGCAGAAAACCTACGACATCGAGGTCTGGATGCCGGGTCAGGGCGAGGGCGGGGCTTTCAGGGAAATCTCAAGCTGCTCGGTATGCGGTGATTTCCAAGCACGTCGGATGGACGCGCGCTATCGCGGACCCGACGGCAAGCCGCGCTTCGTGCATACGCTCAACGGTTCGGGCACGGCGGTGGGCCGGGCGCTAATCGCGGTGATAGAAAACTACCAACAGGAAGATGGCTCGATCGCCGTGCCGGACGTGCTGCAGCCCTATATGGGCAGCCGGAAGGTAATTGCGCGCGACCGGTAGTCCACTACGATGTGTCTGGGAAACTCGGCTTCCAGTTGCGAAGCCCTGATTGCCCGGTATCTTCCGTTTTGGACTGGGCGACAGCCCGCTTCCGGAGATGAAGTACGTGGCCCTGCATCGCGACATTTATTGGGTGGGCAGGCAATGGGCCGTAACTGGATTCGGCATTCAAGCCTGCAATCAAAAACAGAAGAGCGCATTCGATATCGAAGCGTCGCGGTTGTGGGAGGACGATGCAACGGAGAAAGTGCGTGCCGAGCCGTGGCTGAATACGGAGGATTTCGACAAAGCACTGGCGATCGCCCGTAAGCATTTTTCCGAGTCGCCCCCGCAAGCCGCAGTTTTTGAGCAGAGCGTTCCGTCATTGAGTGA
>NZ_DATEPI010000032.1:0-15804 GCF_035273305.1 Bradyrhizobium sp.
GGTGCATCAGCTGCATCGCAACGGCCGACTTTTCCCGCCGAATTATCTGCACGAGAGCTGGCTTGATTATCTATATTGGGATACTGAACTCGAGCCGTAGGCGATGTGGTCCCCACGAGGACACCTCAGAACGCCAAACCGCGTATCGAGCTTGCCTCATTCATGATGCCGCGAAACGCCCCCCGTTGCGCTGAACATCAATCTGTCGTTATCGCCCCAAGCGCGCGCTCGAGCGCCTGGTGCGCCCAACCTTGCCGGCCGCGGCTGCGGCCAGCACGCCCGTTGCGAACAAGAAGAGCCCACCGAGCACGATGGGCGCGACACGAGCGATGGGACCGGCCACGACGACCGCCTTCTCCGCCGCCTCGTTTCCAAAACGACCGCGCGTTCGGTGCAGCGCATGCACCGGGTCCATCAGATTATCCCTGCGGTCTGAAGCAACGGGTGCCTTGGTCTCCTGGGCTTCAAACGCGACTTTCGCCAAGTAGCGATCCAGAAACGAAGGGAGCACGACATTTCCCAGGATCACCTTCAGCGTACTCAGTCCGATCCAGTATTCCCGACGGGGATGCTGGACGGCGTCGAAAACGGCTCGCGCGATCACCTCGGGTTCAACGACCGGCGCAACCGGGCGCGGCTGCCGAGGCATGTGCGTTCGCGCCCAATCGAATTGCGGCGTGTTTACGGCCGGCAATTCCATCATCGTCACGCTGATGTTGCTGCGGTTGTGAATCAGTTCGGTACGCAGTGAATCAGTAAAGCCGCGGATGGCGTGCTTGGATCCGCAATAGGCCGATTGCAGCGGAATGCCGCGATAGGCAAGCGCTGAGCCGATCTGTATGATCTTGCCTTGGTTAAACGGCCGCATGTGCCGCAGGGCAGCCATGGTCCCGTGCACGAAACCGAGATACGTCACTTCGGTCACGCGGCGAAATTCCGCCGGCGTCATGTCCCATACGGGCGAAAAGACGGTGACCATCGCGTCGTTGATCCAGACATCGATACGCCCGAACGTGTTTTCAACCAGGTCGGCTGCGGCAAAGATGGCATCGGCATCGGCAACATCGGCCGCCGCAACTACGGCCGATCCGCCGAGTTCTTCGACTTCTCGCTTGACCGCTTCAAGGGCGTCGCGGTCTCGCGCAATCAATCCGATGCGCCAGCCAGCGCGCGCAAATCGATGAGCGGTCGCCCGCCCCACTCCGGCGGAAGCGCCGGTGATCACCACGACCTGAGGAGCCGAACTGGGAAACGAATTCATCGAAGTTGGTTCGACTGTTTAATGAAGTTGCAGACTATTATCTAAGCGGACGTTATGCGTTCAGTTCCGATAATTTTGCATTTAGCGCCATTACAATGATGCAACGCTTTTGCCGTTCTGGGCGACGCACGGTCGCCAAGCCAGTCAATCAGCGTAGGCACGGGGCTCCAGTTCACCGCGTGCCGCAAGGGCTTTGATGCGGTCCGCAGTCCGGCAGGCGATGGCCTGAATGGTGAGCGAGGGGTTGGCCCCGCCTACGGTGGGGAAAACAGAGCCGTCACAAATCCAGAGATTGGGGATGTCCCAGCTTCGACAATCGGCATCCACCACGCTGGTTGCCGGATCAAAGCCCATTCGCGCCGTTCCGTTGAGATGGCAGGTGTCATCCTCCTGGGTCCATAAGTCCTTGGCATCGACAGCTTGCAGCGCCAGGGTCATGAATTTGAGCGAATGATCGATCAGCCGTTTGTCGTTGTCGCACCAGGAATAGGTGATACGCGGAATGCGAAGCCCGTACTGGTCGACCTCGTCGGCCAGCGTGACGCGATTGGTTTCCTGCGGCAGCATCTCGCCGACGATCTTCAAACCGACCACGTGATTGTAGTCCTGCATTTCGGTAACGAGCCGAGAACCCCAAAGACCATGCGCGCTGAACTGGGTGTTGGCCCAGAGCTGCGGCAACGGGCCTTGGCTCATGTAGCTGTAGCCGCCGAAGAAATCCTTTCCCCTGTCCTCGTAATTCCAATGCTCGGTAATTGCGAGCGAGGGCGGTCCCTTGTACGAGCGCACCTCCTGCTCCATCACGCCCCAGACCGCCTGATTGGATTGCACCATCAGGTTCTTTCCGACTAGCCCCGAGCTGTTCGCAAGCCCGTCGGGAAACTTTGCATTCGCCGAATTCAACAGCAGCCGAGGAGTTTCGATCGCGTAACCAGCAACCACGACGTTCCGGGCGCGCTGAAAATGCCATGCGCCCTCGCGATGATAATTCACCCCAGTCACGAGGCCAGCGTTGTCGATCTCGATCTTGCCTACCATTGCGAGGTCACGGATTTCCGCGCCGGCAGCGAGCGCGCGGGGGATCCAGGTGACGAGCGCGCTTTGTTTGGCATTGGTCGAACAGCCCGCCACGCAGAACCCACGATACACGCAAGGATGCGCGAGCCCGCGCGGAGCCGACAACGTCGCCAACGGCGTCTCGGTCCATTTAATACCTAGCGCCTCGCATCCTCTGGCGAGCGCGACGGCCGCGGCATTGAGCGGATGGGCACGATAGGGATAGCGCGGTCGGTGAGGCCCCCAAGGATAGCTGACGGGGCCGGAAATCTTCAACGCTTGCTCGACCTCGGTGTAGTAACTCCACATCTCGCGCCAGTCGAGCGGCCAGTCCGCGCCGTAGCCGAGCAGAGTGCGTGATTTGAACCACTCGGGACGAAACCGAAGCGACACCATCGCGAAATGCACGGTCGAACCACCAACGGCCTTGCCGCTGTTGTTGCTCCCCATCTGCAGCGGATTGTCACCGTCGACGATGCGATCGTCAGTCCAGTAGAGCTTGGTCTGCGCGCTTTCGTCGGAGACGAAATCTTCAAGCGGTCGAAAATAAGGACCGGCATCGAGCGCCACGACGGAGAAGCCGTATTCGGCAAGTTTGCAGGCAAGCGTGCCGCCCCCCGCGCCGGTCCCTACGATAACGAAATCGACTGCATCGTTTGGCGAATATTCCCGCATCGGCACCCACGCGCCCGGGCGGAAGACGTCCGGGGCGCGTCCATGGCGGGCGCGTGGTGTTTGCAGTGGATCATCGGACATGGCGATTTACCCGACGCGCCGCCGCGTCATCAGCGCCGCTAGCTTCGGCTGGTTCCCATGGATCGCGCTCGTTGAAATCGAGACGGACATAGCCGCGCGGACTTGCCGGCCCACCCCATCCAATTTCGCTCCATGCGGTGGGATGAGCGTAATAAGCAAGGACGACGTCTCGTCCCATTCTTCTTCTGAAAAAATCAGCCGAACGCATGCCGCCCCATTCGGCTCGGCGCAATTCGCCACGCTCCATCTGCTGAAGCAAGGATTCTTGCGCAGTTGTAGCTAGCGTGTGGAAGCGCGCGCCGTGGGCTGCTTCCGCTTCAGCATCGAGAGCCCGCAAGCCGAGCCGCCAAGCCTCACCGTCACGCGGCATTCCCGGGACCCGATATCCGTCGGAGATGCCCCCGTGCAGCTTGCGATCGACCAAAGCCGCCACTGGTATGGTGGGGCGCGAGCCAGGCTGAGGCACCATGCGAGCCGCGATCGCCGTGACAGTTTCGAACTCCTCCCTGGAAAAAAAGCGCGGCTCGCGATCGACCGAAAGCCGCCGCGCGATCTCGCGACGGGTTTGTTCATTCCACGATGGCCCATTGCGCTTGGAGAGGACATCGTAGCCCGGATAGCGGCCCTGGGGCGCGAGAGGTTTGGTGCGGTCATGCATCCGGATGGTCCCTCATCAGCGCAAGCGCGGCGAGACCTGCAAGCGCAAGGCCCGCAAAACTCGGAGGCGCGGGAATCGGCGGCCCATTGAGGATGTTTTGCGTCCAGTTGCGCCAACCGCCCATGTTGCGGGAAACGCCGTAAACGTGAAATCCGGAACCGGCGAAACCCATCGCGGCGAGTACGCGCATCCAGCCGCGAGTGAAGCGGTGATCGTGTCCCGGTCCGTGAACGGCGGCGGAGGCGAGCAGGATCGCCCCCAAAGGAGGCAAGGTCACCGGGAGCAGCATGAAGGGATCGTGAAACGCGCCGCGGAAATGCAGCAGCCCGGCCTCGCCCGTCGTACCAAGCAATCCCGCGCTAACCACGGCCGCCATGGTGCGGCCCGCCGGCAGTTCGAATATTTCCGGCCTCGTCCCGGGTTCACTCTCGCGAACTCGCTCAGAGCAAAATCCAACAAGGCCCGACAGAAGAATGGCCATCGGCGCGCCGAGCGGCGCGTGATAAAAAAGATTCTGCCAGCTAAAGCCGCCTACTTGCTTGCCGACATTGTAGATGTGAAACCCGCTTCCGAGCAGACCGGTTATCGCGGCGAGCACGTAGGTCGCATCTCGAAATTTGTGTGCGGCCGGCCGCATGTCCGAAGTGCCGTGAATACTGATCGCAAGGGTTAGTGCCGACACAATCAAGGGCGTGAACATCGCCTTGTTTTTGAATGAACCGCGATAATGCTCGATACCGCTGTCGGTAAGAACGGACGTCGCCAGAATGCCGGCCGCGCGATTAAGCCGCCGCGCGGCGAGCACCGTGGCCGGGCTGTGCGGCGGAGGCGTCAACTTTGATAAATCGCTCCGCGTTTTCCGTTTGACGGTCCTGCGCCGGGACGCTTGAACCGATAAGGTCGCGCCTAACGCCAGGCTGGCCAAAGCGAGGCCCCCGTACACCAGCAGATTGGGCTTTTTCAATTGATCATGCATTTCCTGAAACGGCGTAACGCGCGGCGTCCTGGTGTTTAAAGGTCAGACCGTGCCCGGGCCGCGAGAGATCAGGACGGATCGTTCCGTTGTTCGGCACGGGCGCTCCTTCAAATAGCATCCGCTCAATGCGGACATGATCGTGAAACCACTCCAAATGGCGCAACCGGGGACACGCGCAGGCCGGATGCACATGCAGCGCCGGCGCACAATGTCCTGACAGATCGATGTGAAAGCCTTCGCACAGGGCGGCGATCTGAAGAAAACCCGTAATGCCGCCGCACCGCGTGACGTCTGCCTGTTGCACATCAACCGCGCCTGCTTGCAGCATGTTGCGCACACAGTCGACCGTATAGGCATATTCGCCGGCGGCGATTTCCATGCCCGCCGGCGCGCGCTTCCGCACCGCGCACAGGCCCGGTAGATCATCTGAAGACACCGGCTCCTCGAACCAGCCGACGTTCTGTTCAGCGAATTCGTCGGCGAGTCCGAGTGCTTGCTGCACGCGATAAGCGCCGTTCGCATCGACAAACAAAACAGCGTCCTTGCCAATCGCCTGCTTCGCGGCCTTCACCCGTTCCGGATCACGCTCCGGCTCCGAACCCACCTTCATCTTGACCAGCCTGCAGCCTTCATCCTCGACCCAGCCACCGAGTTGGTCCTGAAGCTCTTTGTCCGTGTAGGTGGTAAAGCCGCCGCTTCCATAGATCGGCAGTGAATCGCGGTAACTGCCAAGGAGCATCAGCAGCGGTATCTGGAGCACATGCGCCTTGAGGTCGTAGAGCGCGGTATCGACGGCGGAAATCGCAGTCGCTGCCAGACCGTCGCGGCCGAGATTGCGGACCGCTCTCTGCATCGCTAACCAGGCAGCTTGCGGATTGAATGCGTCGGAGCCCTCGATGGTTGCCGCAAGTTTCCCGCAA
The DNA here is from genome assembly GCF_035273305.1 of Bradyrhizobium sp. GTDB lineage: Bacteria > Pseudomonadota > Alphaproteobacteria > Rhizobiales > Xanthobacteraceae > Bradyrhizobium. Next base: position 5,628 of record NZ_DATEPI010000032.1, read on the forward strand.
ATCAGCTCAACTATCGACGCATTGGAATAAGTGTAGCCGACGCCCATTTTGCCGCCGCCTGAAACCTGCACCAGTACAAGCGTGGTCGAATTCCAGCTTATCGTACCATCCGCCTCGGGCTTGTCAGTCGGAATCTCGAACGCTTGCGCCCGCACGCTATCGATCGAGACTTCCGGCTTCATGGGGGTTCAATCCTTCCCGGGAAGAACGCTGGCAAGCAATTCCTTTGCGCTGTTCTTCAGCACGCTTCCGAGTTCGGGTTCCGACGGAATCATGCTGACGAAGTTCTTGGCCTCCTTCAGCGTGATGTGCGGTGGAAGCGGCGGCACGTTGGGATCGGTGTAGGCTTCCAGAATCACCGGGCGATCCGCCGACAGCGCCTCGTCCCATGCAGATCCGACTTTGTCGGGATTGTCGACGAAGATGCCCTTCAGTCCGAGCAGCTCAGCATACTTATGATATGGAAAATCCGGAATGGCCTGAGTGGACTCGGTCTTGCCTTCGCCGAGCTGAATCCGCTCTTCCCAGGTCACTTGATTGAGATCGCGATTGTTGAGAACCAGCACGATCAATCGCGGGTTCGACCACTGCTTCCAATATTTGGAGATCGTGATCATCACGTTGAGGCCATTCATCTGCATGGCGCCATCGCCCATGCAGGCGATCACGGTGCGGTCGGGATAGGCCATCTTGCCGGCCACAGCGTAAGGCGTACCCGCTCCCAGTGAAGCCAACCCGCCCGACAGCGAGGCCTTCATCCCGCGGCGCATCTTCAGATCCCGCGCATACCAGTTCGCGACCGAGCCGGAATCGGCGGTAATAATGGCGTTATCGGGTAAGCGCGGAGATAGCTCCCAAAATACCCGCTGCGGATTGAGCGGTTCGGCGCTGTCCATCGCGCGCGCTTCAAGCGTCTTCCACCACTCCTTGAGGCCACTCTCGATCCCGCGGGTCCAGGAAGATTCCTTCTTCTGCGTCAGCATCGGCAGCAGAGCCCGCAAGGTCGTGGCGCTGTCACCAACCATGTTGATTTCCATGGGATAGCGCAAACTCAGCCTGCTGCCATCGATATCGATCTGCACGCCGCGCGCGGCGCCTGGCTCGGGCAGAAATTCGCTGTACGGAAATGCAGAACCGACCATCAGGAAGGTGTCGCAGTTTTTCATCAGATCCCAACTCGGTTTGGTCCCGAGCAGTCCGATGGAGCCGGTGACAAATGGCAGGTCGTCAGGAAGCGCGGCCTTGCCCAACAGTGCTTTTGCTACCCCTGCCTGTAGCCGCTGCGCGACTGCGATGACTTCGTCAGTCGCGTCGAGAGCGCCGGCGCCGACCAGCATCGCGACTTTCTTGCCGCTGTTCAGGACATCGGCGGCCGCCCGCAGCAGTGGCTCATCGGGCAATTTCGCCGGCCCCGCATAGCCTACGCCTGTGTGGGTTGCCCCGTGCGCCACCGGCGGGTCTGCGTATTCGAGTTCCTGGAGATCGTTCGGAAGGATTACGCAACTGACCCCCTTCTTGTTGTGCGCGATTCGTACCGCGCGATCGATCAGATGACGAACCTGTGTGGGAACGCTGGCGAGCCCAACATACTCGGTAACATCTTGAAAAAGATTCTGGAGATCGACCTCTTGCTGATAGCTGGCGCCCAATCCGCTTCGCGCCTGCTGCCCGACAAGCGCAACGACGGGAACGTGATCCATTTTGGCGTCGTACAATCCATTGAGCAGATGGATCGCACCTGGTCCGGAGGTCGCATAACAAAGCCCAACCTGTCCGGTAAATTTCGCATGCGCCGAGGCCATGAATGCCGCCATTTCCTCATGCCGGACCTGCACGTATTCCATGCGGTCCTTCGCTTTCTCTAGCGCGACGTCCAGACCTCCAACACCGTCGCCGGGATACCCATAGACTCGTCTCAATCCCCACTCCGATAATCGGTGCCAAACATACTCGCTCACGTTCATGGGGTCCTCCTGGCGAGGCGTGCGGAAGCAACGAAGTCGCTGGGTGTAGTTTTCAACGTTGCGTCCAAACAAACGTTGCAACGATGAAAGCCTTTTAATTTCGGGCCAATTGGTCTCACGCGGACGTGAAATGCCGAGTGAGAGCACCCCTGCTCCGTATGCTCTGATGTGCCCCGCTCCCAAGGCCCGGTGTTGGCCCGACCCCGCTTCACACCCGATCCGGGGTCAGAGCGGAACGGAACTGCAAGATGCGTGTTCCCTTTGTCGGAACGCTTCAACGTGTAAGCTGCGGGGTATGGATCAGGATCGATGAGCAGAGCATTCGTTAAAGAACATGATTCAGATTACCTGGAGGACGTGGCGGATCGTCCGGTTTCCGACCATCCCAACGACGTCACAGAGGCGGGCCTGAAGCAGATCGAGGCCGCGCTGGAGGCGGCCGGGCAGGCCTACGCCAAGGCCCAGGCCGGGGCGGATCGCTCCGCGCTGGCGGCCGCAGCCCGGGACCTCCGATATTGGACCGCGCGACGGGCGAGCGCGCGCGTGATCGCGGCCCCACGCGGTCCGACAGAAGTTCGGTTCGGCACCTCGGTGACGATCCTCCGCGATGACGGTCGGGAGCAGACATTCCGGATTGTCGGCGAAGACGAGGCCGACCCTGCACACGGCTCGATATCCCACGTTTCGCCGCTCGCGCGAGCGATGTTCGGCAAGCGGGTCGGCGATGTCGTTGCGGCCGGCACGAGTGAAGCCGAGATCATCCGCATCCAGTGAGCGGTTCTCTTCAAAGGCGGGAGCCCGCCTCAGTACGCAAGTCCAGCATCCGGTCACGCGCGACGGCCGCTACTTCATCCTGCGCGGCAAGCTATGGCGACTGCCCAATCCCAAACTTGCGTCGGCGAAAAAACGCGCTCATCGGCTAGTCGATGAAGGCGCATAGCGGCGCTGGGCTTTAACAAATCCTGGGACGAGAGACTTTCGCACCGGCCGTTTGCGCCATATGATCGTAAATGGTTTCGCGAACCCTGTTCAGTGCGGACTTCGCGGCGCACCCGCAGGTCAGGAGATCCTCCATGCCTTCGTTGACCGAATGGAAAGTACCACCGGCGTATCAGCCGCGCCCGGGCGATTACAGTTTCGATCTGGAGCGCGCGCTTTCCTCAGTAGTCGGGCTGCATTCGATCATTCCCTCCGATGCTTTCAGTGCGGAGACCCTTGGCACAGAACGGGCTGGTAATGGCGTGCTGATCGACAACGGGCTGGTGCTAACCATCGGCTACCTGATCACGGAAGCCGATGCTGTCTGGCTGCATCTCGGTGATGGGCGCGTGGTCGAGGGTCACGCACTTGGGTTCGATTTCGAAAGTGGGTTCGGTCTGGTGCAGGCGCTTGGCTCTATCGATCTCGATCCGTTGCCGCTTGGCTCGTCGACCGCCGCGGCTATCGGCGATCGCGTCGTTGTGGGCGGTGCCGGAGGACGTACGCGATCGGTGGCGTGCCAGATCGCCGCCAAGCAGGAGTTCGCCGGTTACTGGGAGTATCTGCTCGATCAGGCAATTTTCACCCACCCCGCGCATCCCAACTGGGGCGGCACCGGGCTAATCTCCAATCGCGGCGAGCTGATCGGCATCGGCTCGCTTCAGCTTGAGCGCGAGCGGGACGGCAAGGCCGAGCACGTCAACATGATCGTGCCGATCGATTTGCTCAAGCCGGTGCTTGACGATCTCAGAAAATTTGGCCGCATCAATAAGCCGGCGAGGCCCTGGCTCGGTATGTATTCGACCGAAATCGACAACCGCGTGGTGGTGATCGGTATCTCGTCCAAGGGCCCCGCGGCACGTGCCGAACTCAAGGCGGGCGACGTCATCCTGGCGGTCAAAGGCGAGAAGGTCTCAAGTCAGACGGCTTTCTATCGAAAACTGTGGGCGCTTGGGCCGGCAGGCATCGACGTCCCGCTGACCGTCTATCATGACGGCGTCACCTTTGACGTGGTGCTGACGTCAACGGACCGCGCCAAGCTGCTGAAGGCGCCGCAGTTGCACTAGCGAATCCGGATTTGATTCGCGCTCATCGCGCTCCAATCACTAGAGATCGCGCGAACGGAGAGCGGCGATGAGCGAGGTCGTGGTTGATGACGTCGTGGCCTTGCTGCCGCCGCTGCTCCAATCGCTTGAAGCGCTGGCGTTCATCTCCCGCCATCTGAACCCGCCAGAGTTCGGCGCTGTGATGGAAGCCGCCGGCACGCCGGACCACGGACTGCAAGCGCTCCGCGGCAGCTTGGGCGACTGGCCCCAGCAATTTGCCGGGCTGAGGTCCTCGCTCGAAACCGCGAGCGATGCGGCGTTGGCAGCATTCGCAGGGTTGCGCGCCGTTCAAAACGGCGACGGCGACCTGATCACGGTGTTTCGCGCCCTCAGGCACGTGCCGCTTGCCAAGGAAGCGCTTTATCCACTCGCCGCAACTTTGCCGCCGGTGAGCAGCTTCTTTGTTGATCCTGACCTTCGCGAAGATGCCAAACTACTGAAGCGGCTGGCGCAGCCGCCACACGAAAATACCGGGATCGTTCACGACCATAACGAGCCGGGCAGCCGCGGCGGGTTCTCGCTTTACGTGCCCGAATACTACACGCCAGACCGGACCTGGCCGCTGGTGATGGCGCTGCACGGCGGCAGCGGCAATGGCCGGACGTTCCTATGGAATTGGCTTGCCGACGCGCGCAGCTTTGGTGCCGTTCTGGTTTCGCCGACCGCAACGGGCAACACCTGGGCATTGATGGGCGATGATGCCGACACGCCAAACCTCGCTCGCATTCTCGAATTCGTGCGCGGCCGCTGGAACATCGACCCGGCAAAACTGCTACTGACCGGCATGAGCGATGGCGGCACGTTCTGCTATGTGGCGGGGCTCGAGCCCGGTTCGCCATTCACCCATTTGGCGCCGGTTGCGGCAACGTTCCACCCGCTGATGGCCGAGATGGCGGACGCTGAAAGGTTGCAGCGGCTGCCAGTCTTCCTCGTGCACGGTCGGCTGGACTGGATGTTTCCGGTGCAGGTGGCGCGGCAGACCCGCGATGCATTATCGGCGGCAGGCGCCGATGTCAGCTATCACGAGCTCGATGATCTCAGCCACTGCTATCCAAGCGAGATGAACGCGCGGATCCTCCGCTGGTTATCTGCCGAACGCTGATCGGGCGCGCGCCAAGAACTGCAATCTGGAACCAACAGACCGGGGCAACGTTTGTTGGTTAGGAGGTGCGATCATGCAGATGTTGCTGGGGATTATTTTGGGTGCGCTGCTGCTGGTAGTAGGCGTCTATGCCTATGATTCGATGCAGACCTCCACCGTGGCCAATGGGCAGGTCGCGCAGGCTCGCCGCACCATCGTGAACTGGGATGTTGCCGCCGCCGATTGGGATGCGCTGAAGCGCCGCGCCCATGACGACTGGATCCGGCTGTCTTCCAAGTAATAAATAGATTCGCACATTTATTTTTTTGCCGCTTTGCGAGCGTCGGCAATCGCTTGCTCGAACTGTGCCATCGTCAGAACGCCGGGCACCCGAAACTTCCCGACGATAAACGCTGGCGTACCCCTGAAGCCGAACGCGCTGGCCTGCTCGTTGTTGCGCGCCAGCACGGCATCGATTGCCTTGCCGTTGGCGGCGAGATCGCGGGTGGCGCGATCGACGTCGATGCCAGCTGCCGCCAGCAGCTCGCGTATCCGCGGCTCGGTCAGCTTCGAGTTGACGCCCATCAGCGCCTCGTGAGCCCCTACATATTTTTCCTGATATTTACAGGCCAGCGCCATGCGGGCCGCTGCCACCGACACAGGTCCGAGAATCGGCCAGTCCTTCTGCACCAGCCTGATGTCGCCATCGTCGTGCACCACCTGCCCCAGCTCAGGCTCGACCTTGCGGCAATACGGACATTGATAGTCGAAATATTCGACGATCGTGATGTCGCCGTTGACGTTGCCGGCTACTGGAATCTCCGGGTCGCGCAGCACCAGTGCTTCCGTCAGAACCGTTTCCTCGTTGCTTTGGGCAGAGGAGGCATGAGGCGCGGATGCAAGCAGCGCCGCGCCGACGCCGAGCAGACCGAGAGCCTCGCGACGGGTGCGTCGCTGATGCAGCGGGAGCGCATCGATCGGCTTTCTCATTCTCATCTCCCCGGGCCTTCGGATTCGCCCATCAGAACAGGTTCAGGCTACGTAACAGCATATAGAGCGCCACCGCCGCGATTACACCAGCAAACACCGTGTTAAGCGCCCCGCGTCGATCAGCGAGCAACCGCGCCAATCGCGTACCCATCAATCCGCCGCAGATACCGCCTGCAACGAACAGCCCTGCCAATCCCCAGGCGATCAAGCCGGACCACGCATAGCTGGCGGCGGTGGTCAGACCGAAAGCCGTTACTGCGACCAGCGAAGAGCTGACCGCGTTCATGATCGACATTCCCGTCGCCAGCATCAGCGCGGGCACAATCAGAAAGCCGCCACCGATGCCGAAGAAGCCCGACAGCGTGCCGGTCGCGAGTCCCAGCCCCAGAATGGCCGGCATGTTGGACCAGCTCATTTTGGCATCGGGCAAGCCGACCCGTGCCCGGGTTTTCAACATCAGCCCGGCGATAACCAGCATCAGCAGCGCAAACAATGCCAGCAGCTTCTGGCCATCGAGCATCTTGCCGAAGATCGATCCGACAAGCGCGCCGACGATCCCGGCGGCAGCGAAAGGCAGCGCGCAGCTCCACCTCACCGTGCCGCCGCGAGCATGATTGGACAGATTGACCGCGGCATTGGCGGCGACCGCAATGGCGCTCGTGCCGATCGCGACATGTGGCTCGGGCACGCCGACCAGATAAACCATCAGCGGCACCGCAAGTATGGATCCACCGCCGCCGACCAGACCCAGCGAAAAACCGACCAGCGCGCCCGATGCCAGTCCCAGCACGGCCATGATCGAGGTCATCAGATCGGAAACATCGCTTGCACCTCGGAAAGCCGTGCTGGCTGCTGGCAAATATCTATGACGGAGAAGGCAGCGCATCCCGGCGCGGCTGATCGCAATCAAGCGAAAAATCACTGGAGCAGGGATTGGCCGGCGCGGCCGGCCAAGAAAACCCGACCGCGCGGCAAACCAGCGGCGATCAGCCCTTCAGTTTCTTGGTGCACTCGCTGTAATAGCCGCCGCCCTTCTGTATCCATTTCAGGCCGCCATTGGCGTTGGTGGCTTTGTTGGCGTTGTATTGATCGACGCAGGTGTGCATGCGGGCCTTGCCGGCGGTCTCCTTTGAATATTTCGGATCGACGGCGGTGGGGAATACCGCATTTCCGGTCGGTGCGGTGGCAGGTGCTGCGGTTGTTGCTGGTTTCTTGGATTTGGCTTCCGCCTCTTTGGGTGCCGCTGGAGCCGCGGCGGGGGCGGCCGCCGCCTCCGCGCATTTCGTTTTGCGGAAATCGTTCCACTTCTCACCGTTGAGGGTGCCGGCTGACTTGGCGGCCTGATACTTTGCGCTGCATTCCTGCGCGGTCAGAGCCTGCGCCGGGGCCGTTGCCATTAGCGCGGCAAAACTCGCCCCAGCCAATGTGCACAATATTTTTGCATGAATACTCATTTCTGGTCTCCTTGGGGCATGACGATCTGAGAAATACATCCTAGCGCCACGATGGCGGCTGACAACGGAAGCGGCAAAAATTATCTTTCCCGCCAAATCCAGTCCGCACAGGTCCATTCATCCGCGGTTCAGCATGCTCACGTGAAATTGACGGGCTCTTCAACCAAAAGGTGCTCCCCATGATGACGATATCCTCCCGCGCCGCTGCGCTTGCCGTTGCGTCCCTGTTCCTGGTCAGTCCGGCATTTGCGCAGGCCACCGCGCCAGCAGCGGCTCCGAGCGCCAAGGCGGAAAAGAAGATGGAGAAGCCGCGAACGGCCGCCTCCCTCGAATGCTCGAAGGAAGCCGACGCCAAGTCGATCCACGGCAAAGAGCGCAAGAAGTTCATGTCCGAATGCAAAAAGGCCGGCAAGGAGACCGCCGCCAAGCCGAAATCGTAGTCCGCTCCGCCCTCCCCTGAAAACGGGGAGGGCAATCGGCGCCTGAAGGCAGGCCGATCTTTGCTTTCCCATCTCGATCACGCCGGCAGGCCGAAGCGCACACCGCGCGCAATGCTGCACCGCTCTGGCGCATTTGTCGCTCCGGTCCGGATTTGCCATAAGGCGGCGTGAGCCTGATTCCTTCGATGGCGTTCGCCATCCCGACCCGCGCCAAAACTCTCAACGTGCTTGAAACCCTCGTCATCGGCAGTGCCGGGGGCGCGTTATTTTTATGGGCAAACCTGCCCGGCGGCTTGATTTCCGGTGCGATGATAGCGGTCGGCGTGGCCGCCATCGCGGGGCGACCCCTAAGCCTGCCGCCGATCCTGACCCAGTCTGTTCTGCTACTGCTCGGCATATCCCTGGGCTCGCTGGTGTCACGGCAATTGCTGCAGCACATTGGTACCTATCCTCTCACTGTCGGCCTGCTGGCGCTGGCCACGTTTTGCTCCACCTTGGGAAGCAGTCTTTATTTGCAGCGGATGCACGGCTGGGACCGCACTTCGGCATTCCTGGCGGCAAGTCCCGGCGCGTTATCGCAGATCACGATGCTGGCGATGGAGCGCGGCGCCGATGTCTCGGCCATCGCGGTGGTGCAGACCATGCGCGTGATCATCCTCACGGCCGCGCTGCCGTTATTGCTCACGGTCACCGGATTGGCGCCATCGTCACCACCTGCGGCTGCCATTGCAGTCGCCTCCCCGCTCGAATTGGCCGGATTGATTGCCGCGGCGATTGCGGTGGCGCTGTTGCTGCGGCTAATGAATTTTCCGGCGAGCTGGATGTTCGGCGCGATGATCGGGTCAAGCGTGCTTCATGGGACCGGCATGGTCGAGGGCGGCCTGCCGCCCTCGCTCCGCGGAATTGCGCTGATCGGCATTGGCGCGTTGATTGGAACACGCTTCGCGCGGATGAAGACGAGCATTCTCCTGAGTCATGTCAATGCGGCGCTCGCATCTTTCGCGATCGCTATCGCGATCTCGGCGGCCTTCGTCGGGGTGATCGTGCTGAGCACGCATGTAGGATTCGCCGACACCATCGTCGCATTCGCCCCCGGCGCGATGGACGCCATGCTGGCGCTTGCGCTGACGCTCCACATCGATCCGATCTTTGTCGGCGCGCATCATCTATCGCGGTTCGTATTCGTCACCATCGCTACGCCGGGCATTATTCATCTGTTCGGCCGGCCACAGGACGATGTCGATGACTAGCAATGCCGCGGCGTCAGCGCAGGTCCCGACGCGCGGACCTGATCGCGCCCCATGCCGCGATCGCCGCCATCAACAGCGAGATCAGCACATTATAGCCGGCGAGTGAGAGCCCAAGAAAGCGCCACTGCACTTCGTCGCAGCGCACCACCTTCACGCTATCCAGACGCTGCAGGAGATTGCCCGCGCTGCCGAGGTCCCCGACCGGACCCGTGCATTCCGTCGGCCCTTTCCACAGGCCCCATTCGACGCCGGAATGGTAGGTCGCGAGCCCGGCATTGCCCAACGTCGCGAGCGCAATGACAACAAGGCCCGTCAGCAGTACGGGGCGCGGCGCTCCCCTCGCCGCGGCCAATGCCAGCAGCAATCCAAGCGGGATGACAACATAATATGCGTAGCGCTGTTCGAGGCACAGCTGACAAGGACGAATGTCCAACACGAGTTGAAAGAACCACGCGCCGGCCAGCGTCACCGTTGCAATTCCGGTGATGGCGATTGCGGCCACTAGCGCAGCATCGACATCGTCTCGCGGCGAGGAGTTGGCGATACTCTCGAATGTCAAGGCGATCTCCTGTGCGGAAGGTCCTAGCCTGCGGCCATGGCAGTGTCGAGACGGACACGATCACAGCGTGGTGTGCTGGCTGTCTATAGCGAAGCCCTCGCCGATGCAGCTCAGCGTGGTCCTGGTGACCGAGCGGTTTCGCCTGTCCGGCCGGGCACGCGCGGGTTGACCCGCACGTGACGGCGGCTATATTCCGGCGGCTTCGCGCCATCCCAGGATTGGCAGAGCGCGGGAGCCCCTGTGGCGGAATTGGTAGACGCGCTCGACTCAAAATCGAGTTCCGCAAGGAGTGCTGGTTCGATTCCGGCCAGGGGCACCAAACTCTATGCGGCACTGCCGGTCACACAGCGGCCAA
>NZ_DATEPI010000033.1:0-3889 GCF_035273305.1 Bradyrhizobium sp.
CAGTCGGACACCATCCGCGAACTCGGCGTCGGCATCAATACGCTGCCGCATGCGATCCGCGAACTCGCGGGCCTTGGCCTGCTGGACAGGCTCGATGACGTCGCCATACGAACCGACGTGCTTTACTATCTCAATCGGCACGGCCAGGAGGTGTGGCGCGAATCGCGTGGCATCGATGCCGGGCATGATGTGCCGCAATTCTCGATTCATCGCGGACGCCTGCAGAGCGTGATCCACCGTGCCGTCGAGGAGCGTCTGGGAGCGGAGGCAATCCACACCGGCTGCAGGCTGGGATACTTCAGCCAGGACGAGGGTGGCGTCACGGCATATTTTTTCGACCGCACAGGCAGCCACATCAAAACGGCGCGCGGGGACATCCTGATAGGCGCGGACGGCATCCACTCGCGGGTACGCGAGACGCTGTTTCCGGAGGAAGGGCCGCCCTGCTGGAACGGGCTGATGCTCTGGCGCGGCGCGCGCGATTGGCCGGCGTTCCTAACGGGCCGTTCGATGATCGTGGCGGGCGGCCTTCATGCCAAAGTCGTGGTTTACCCGATCGCCGAAGGATCAAGTCCAGCCAGCCGTCTGACCAACTGGGCGGTGCTGGTCAAAGTCGGCGACAATAATGCAACGCCGCCACGCCGGGAGGATTGGTCGCGACCAGGCAAGCGCGAGGAATTGATGCCGCACGTTGCCCGGTTCTCGGTGCCGTATGTCGACGTGCCCAACCTGATCTCGGCCACGCCCGAATTCTACGAATATCCGACCTGCGATCGCGATCCGCTGCCGTATTGGTCGAACGGTCGCGTTACCCTGCTCGGCGATGCCGCGCATCCGATGTATCCGGTCGGCTCGAACGGCGCCTCGCAGGCGATCCTCGACGCGCGCTGCCTGGCGGATTCGCTGGTGCGCTCCGAACATCCGCGGCAGGCCTTGATCGCCTATGAGCAGAAGCGTTTGCCGATGACAGCGGATATCGTGCGCTCCAACCGGCGTGGTGGCCCGGAAGGCGTCATCGATGCGGTTGAGCAGTTGGCGCCTGATGGCTTCGACGATATCGATAACGTGCTGAGCTACACGCAGCGCGAGGCAATCGTGCGCGGCTATGCGACCAAGGCCGGTTTCGCTGCTGTGCCGGGGCTGGCGGCGGTGCGGGCGTAGAGCCTCACGCGCCCGGCGGTGGCGGCAGGAAGTGAATGTTGTATTCGGCAGCCATCGCGACCACGTCCTCCGGTTTCTGCTCCTTCATATTGTGAATGCCCCAGAAGAGATCGTAGAGCCTACGGGTCGGTGCAACCCAGAACAGCACCTTCGCCGTCTGGTCGGATTTGTTGAAGATTCCGTGGGGAACACCCATGCCTAGCCGGATCAGATCGCCCGGAGTTGCCTGCGCATCCGCGCCGGCCAGCATGAAGTCAAGTCTTCCCTCCAGCATGTAAAGGTATTCATCCTGATCCGGATGGATATGCGGCGGCACGAAGGTGCCGGGTGGGAATGTCGCATGCCAGGAGAAACAATGGTCCGTGCGGTTCTTTGGCACGTAAGTCTGTCCGAGGATATTCCACGAAATTCCCTGCATGCCCTCGTTGGCCCGGGTGATCCCCGTGATCTCGCTGTTCATCGCTTTTGTTTCCTTCCCATTTGTTACTTGCCCGGCGTGCAGTCCTTGGCGTAGCGGTCGGCGTAGTTCTCGAACACCTTTTGGACAATCTCGGTCTGGAATTTTCCGTCAGCCCGCTTTGCGACCTTCGTCAGGTAGAAATCCTGAATCGGATAACCGTTGGTATTGAACTTGAAGTTTCCGCGCAGAGAGGTGAAGTCAGCTTTCTTCAGCGCGGCAATTAGGGCTTCCTTGTTGGTGAGGTCACCCTTCACCGCCTTCACCGCGCTATCGATCAGCATGGCCGCATCGTAAGCCTGGAACGCGTAGGTGCCGGGTACGCTGTTGTAGGTTGCCTCATAGCTGGCGACGAATTTCTTGTTCTGCGGATTGTCGAGATTGGGAGCCCAGTTCGCGCCGCCGAACATGCCGACCGCCGCGTCCTGCTGGGCGGGCAGTGTGGATTCATCGACGGTGAATGCCGAAAGCACCGGAATTTTATCGGCCAACCCAGCCTGCCTGTACTGTTTCACCAGACTGACTCCCATGCCGCCCGGCATGAAGGTAAACAACGCGTCCGGCTTGAGCGATGCGATTTTCGAGAGCTCGACCTGGAAATCCAGTGAACCCAGCGGCATGTAAGTCTCCTCGACGATCTCCCCCTTGTAATCGAGTTTGAAACCGGCGGCGGAATCCTTACCCGCCTGGTAATTCGGAACGAGCAGATAGACGCGCTTGTAGCCGCGGTCCTGAGCGACCTTGCCGAGGATCTCGTGAACCTGATCGTTTTGGTAGGATGTCACATAGAAATAAGGGCTGCAGTTCTTGCCGGCGTAACTGGAAGGGCCGGCGTTCGGGCTGATCAGGATTGTCTTGGAATCTGTCACGGGTTTGTGGATTGCCTGCAGGATGTTCGAGAAGATCGGCCCGACGACAAAATCGACCTTGTCGCGCTCTAAAAGGCCCTTGACCTTCGTCACGGCGGCGTCTGGTTTTAATTCGTCATCGACCGCCACCACCTCGACATCCCTGCCGGCCATCTTGCCGCCGAGGTCCTTTACCGCGAGCATAAAGCCGTCGCGAGCCTGCTGTCCGAGTACGGCCGCCGGACCAGAGAGCGTGACGATCACGCCGATCTTGAGTTTTTCCTGCGCGATAGCGTGACCCGAAAACATGCTCAGCACGACCGCCAGGCCGGCCAGGTTCAGGTGCTGCTTCATCAGTTTTTCCTCGCTACGGCCAACGGAAATCCGGGCTTCAAAGCTTAGCTTATTCTGATGATGGCCACCGCCGCAAGCGAAGCTGCAGTGCTGAGTAACCGACGCGAGAAGCCGGATATGCAAGCTGCGCGCCAATTACTTGAAACCTAAACAATTTCGAAACCGATCGTCCGCCGTCTCAGCTTTTGACTTGCGGCGCAAGGAAAATTACCTGAAGCTTGAAATAAATGCGCAACCGGGCGCGCTTGGACAGAAGCCGTGCTCTGCTGCGCCGTTGAGGCGGATACGATCGCGTCATGATTCTTGATTCCGAGACCAAGGCAGTCGAGCTCCCGGAAGATCATGGCAACGAACTCAGATTGTGGTTGCGCCTGTTGACTTGCACGACGTTGATCGAGGGCGAGGTGCGCAGCCGGTTGCGCGAGCGGTTCGATGTCACGCTGCCGCGCTTCGATTTGATGGCCCAGCTCGACAAGGCGCCTGATGGCATGACGCTGTCGGACGTGTCGAAGCGCATGATGGTCAGTAATGGCAATGTCACCGGCCTCGTCGAAAGGCTGGTCGAGTCAGGCCACCTCGACCGTCGCACATCCGGCACCGACCGTCGGGTTCAGGTGATACGCCTGACCAAGACCGGCCGCGCCGAGTTTCGCAAAATGGCCGCTGAGCATGAAACCTGGATCGCGGACCTGTTTTCGGATCTCACTCCAAAGGACGTTCGTGAGTTGATGCGGCTGTTGGCCAAGACCAAGCTCTCCGCACGGAAATCCGCGCAGGCGCGAGGGCTGTAGGTCTTGACCGCCGAGGTCGACTACGAAGTCGAATACAACAACCGGGCGCGAGTACCCGAGAATCCCACGATTATGGCGGGTTGGGCGAGGGATGCGGCGGCTTATCGCGAACGCCATGGCCTGCGCCAAATTCGTTACGGCACCAGGACACGAAACAGAATCGATTTTTTTGCCGGCGAAACTGACAAGCCTGTCGTCGTGTTTATTCATGGTGGCTACTGGCAGGCGCTCGACGGCTCGGATTTCAGTCATCTTGCGGCCGGCCTGAACGCCCATGG
>NZ_DATEPI010000034.1:0-23087 GCF_035273305.1 Bradyrhizobium sp.
GATCATCAGCTCGATCGCGGACCGCTACCCGCTGCTGCGCAACTCGCTTTAGGCGCACATCACCGTGTGAGCCGTCGCGACGCTCGTGCTTGTCGGGGCTGCTATCGGGCGCAAGGTGCATGAACTCCAGCATGTGTTGGCCTTTGTCACACTTGATGCAGACGGTCACGCAGTGATCGAGGGCTTTGCGGTTGCACGAGGGATAGAGCGGGTTGCGAACTTGTCGTGAATCGACCCGTCACTTCCTGCTCAGGGAAGCAGGCGCCAATTATTGCAACTGCGGCAATCAAAACAGCGAAGTTTCGCATAAACCGCCCCGTCTTGATCTTGCGATCGGCTCGTGGACTGGTGCCGGTCAAAGCCCAGCCATCGCGACATCCCCGCTAATCGAACGCGACGCCGACGCGCTTTTCGTTTCGCCATACAATGTGGCAGGGCACATGCCGCCCCTCGGAATCAAATACCAAAGTGAAATGTTCAGGGATTGCATCGGGGCTGGTGACGTCAAGCGCCGCCCCAGTATTCGACATGTTGCGAACCATGCAAGCGATCGCGCTGCCGCCGAACTTTATCGTTCCGGTTTTTAGCAGCCGATGCCGCTGCTCACTGCGCTTTTCAACCATGAACTCAGCCGAACGACCGCAGAATTTGCGAAAACATAGTCGCGGCGGCTCGGGTGTAACGCGCGTCATTGAAATGCTCGTCCACCAAATTGATGACGAGAAGAGCAATGATCGTGGCCAGGACGAGTCGCATGGTCGTAGTATTACGAACGGGGAATTAATGGATTGTTAATCTGGTCCTCCTCTCCGCGGCGCAAACAATAGCGAATGCTCAACGGACTGCATTCGCCCCGATCACCAGGTGGGGAAAACGCTGTGCGCCGTCGCCAGTGAGATCGGCGGTAACGGGATGCGCGTGATCGAGCCCGACCACAGCCCCGCGCGCAGTTTCCGAAATGACGTTGTTGTTGATCAGCGCTGTTCCTGCGCCCGGCGTCACGGATACGCCGATCCCGACGTAAGCCTTGCGGATCACATTGCCGGATAATGCGACGTCACGCAGGTATTTTCCCCACCCGGCCACGATGCCGAACGAAGGCGCATTCTCGATCACATTGCCTGATACTGAAGCGTCGGCTTCGACATAGATGCCAATGCCGGCATCATCGTCCGGCGCCGTGGCAACGGGGCGCTTCGGTAGCAAGTTACGGATGATATTGCCGTAGACGGTCGCAAGCCGACCGCCCTCGTTGAAGTTGCAGACTGAAATACCCACCGCCGCGCCATCCACCACATTGCTGGCGATCAGCGCGCCTTCGAACGAGAATTCGGAGTACAGCGCCACCTCGCGGACGTCGCTGACGGTGTTGCCGATGACCTGGATATTGGATGCCGAATTGCCGCGCACCGCGGAATAGTCGCAGTTGCGAATCCGATTTCCTCGTATGATCACATTGCCCGCCCGGAACGCGTTGATGGCATTGCCGTGTTGTCCGGATCCGCCAGGCCCTGCCTTGATGTTTTCGATTCGATTGTCGAGCACTTGCGTGCCATCATCGCCAATTGTCGTGCGCAGGATTTCGATGCCGTTATCGTTCGTGCCAAAAATCCTGTTCTGCGAAACCAGCAAACCCTGTGCGTCAAATGAGACGATCGCGGTTCCCGCAGAGTTGTTGATAATATTGCCGCTGATCGCGCCGGTGGCGTTCTCGAGCCAAATCGCATTGCCGCCACTGTCCATGATCTCGCAGTCGATGACGCGGATGTCGCGTGCGTCGATGCAGTGGATCAGACCTCGCCGGGGTGGCAGGGCAACCGCGCGGCCATCCAAGCTGATGTTCGTGAGCCCGATCCCACTGGCTCCGTCGCCAGAGAGCATGCAGGCGCCGCCGTCAAATACGAGTCTGGTCGCGCCGCGCACTCCCACAATCTGAGCGCCGCTTGGCAAACGCAGCATTCCCATCCGGTACACACCTGGCGGCAGCGCCAGCGGAACTTGCGCGCGCGCCGCCTCGTCGATCGCGCGCTGCAACATCAGGGTCTGGTTCTCGGAGCTTCCGGGCCGCACGCCATAATGCGCGGCATCGCGGCCTAAGGTGGATATCAGCGGCGCTGCAGGGGAGGACTCGGCCGGCATGACGAGCGCGCCGGCTAGGCCAGCAGTCGATGCTCCGATGAGATGGCGACGATTAAGATCCATGGTCTGCGTACCCCGACACCTTGCGCCGTTAGTGCGCGTGTTGGAGTAACGCAGAATTCCATTGCCGCGGCGGCCTGCAATGTCGCGGGCGAAGCTATTGCTAGAGGTAGGGTTAACAACGCCCCCTGCGAGGGAAGCGCCGCGAGCATCGCTAGTAAGGCGATCCATCCTTATGAGCATAGCCGGATGCGGATGCGCGGAGGTCGACGTCAGGATAGCTGGCTTCATCATCGCGCATCTCTGCTGATCCTATTTCGAGAACGCGCGCCGGAGCGCCGGATCGATTTTGCAGGTGGTGTCCGTCGGGATCGCCGGGGAGAAATGCCGCGCAATCTCCCGCGCGCAGAATCTCCTCGCAGCCTTCCGTAACCAGCACAACTTCTCCGTCGAGGACGTAGACGAATTCCTCTGCATGGGTATGCCAATGCCGTTGGCTCGACCACGCGCCTGGAGACAGTTCGAGCAGGTTGATCCCGATTTGCTTGAGCCCTGCCGCTAGCCCAAGCCGACGCCGAAGCTTGTTTCGGCATGGGCCGTCGAATGGATGGGGATATCGAGAGCCGGCTGAAATCGGCGCGCGCTCAATCTCGATCTTCTTCTTCATCCTGACCTCGCTTCGATGTGGAGCACCTGCCAAACGATTGCGAATGAACGAGCCTTTCATGAGCTGCCGCTTTTTACCCGTAGTGCTGTTCGCGTCAGTTTTATCAGTTCAAGCAACATGGCCTCGCCCGCATCGACCAATTCCTCGAGCGTATTGCCGTGCACCAGCCGCCGGTGTTGCCGGCCGGCTTGCGGTGGAAGCGGGGGTATGTGCACGAAGGCAGCTAACGTCGGCCCGTCTGCGCGCTTGGTCGACTCGATCGCGCGCCAGCTCAGATAATTACAGAGATAACTCCCGGCGTCGCGCGATGCCCGCGCATCGATCCCGGTGCCAAGCGCTGCGCGGAGCAATTTGGCCGTGTGCGGACCGAACATCCTGGCTTGGGCGTCACCATCGATCGATCCCTTGCGCAGCGACGCATGGTCGGCGTCGGGCCACAGCATGGTGACGGCGTTGCGCGCGCGGGTTTCAATCCGCATAAACTGCGTGCGGGAAGCCAGGCCAAACATCAGCAGCGCTTGCGGCCGATGCGTCGCGAGCAGCTGCGGTAATTCGCGATCGACAGCCTTGTAGGTCACCGGGAAGATGTGGCCCGCCAATTCAATTTCATCGAAGGCTGGGCGGCGCAACCGTAGCAGCCGCGCCACCAACGGCTGCGTCGGGTTAAAGGGTGCACCGGGAAAAGGTCCGAAGCCGGTGACGAGGATACGCAGGCTCTCCTTCATCTCACCTCAGCATGCCCGCGATCTGCTCCGCCGCCAACGCCGGGGCACGGCGGCCTTCCGCCACCTCAGCTTCGATCTTTTTCACCTTGAGACGAATTGTCGGATCGGCGCGGAGTTGGGCCATCATGCGATGTTCAAGCATCGACCACATCCATTTCACCTGCTGATCGCGCCGTCGTGCTGCGAATTCGCCGGACGCGTTCATCGCCGCTCGGTGATCGAGAATTTTCTGCCACAACGCGTCGATGCCATTTCCGGTGAGAGCCGAATAGGTGATGACGGGCGGATGCCAGTTTTCGGAACGAGGCGTAAGGATATGCAGCGCGCCGCGGTATTCGGCGGCGGCCAGATTGGCGGCCTTGATGTTGTCGCCATCGGCCTTGTTGATCGCGATCATGTCAGCGAGTTCGACCAGGCCCTTCTTGATGCCCTGCAGTTCGTCGCCAGCGCCGGGCAGCATCAGCGCGAGGAAGAAATCAGTCATCTCGCAGACCGCAGTTTCGGATTGCCCGATACCAACCGTCTCCACCAGCAGCACGTCGAAACCGGCAGCCTCGCACAGCAGCATCGCCTCCCGGGTTTTCGAGGCGACGCCGCCGAGCGTGCCGGACGCAGGCGACGGACGGATATAAGCCCGGTCGGTGGCGGCAAGCCGTGGCATTCGGGTCTTGTCGCCAAGGATCGAACCCCCGGTGCGCGCGGAGGAGGGGTCCACAGCGAGCACGGCGACCTTCCGGCCGCGCTCGATCAGATACATGCCGAGGGCGTCAATTGTGGTGGATTTGCCGACGCCCGGTGAACCGGTAATGCCGACCCGAATTGCCTGGCCGGTGTGCGGAAGCAACTCCTGAACGAGATCGCGGGCAACCGACTGATGATCGGCGCGCCGGCTTTCGATTAACGTGATTGCCCGCGCCAGCGCCGCGCGCTGTCCGTCGCGCAATTCAGCCGTCAGCTTTCCCAGATCGAGCTGGTTACGTTCGATCATTGCGAGCCGAAGGGCAGGTGACCACGCCGGGCACGGGAACTTTGCGGGCGAATGACAGATGCAGCGAGGCGCAAGAATCAATCCTTTGAAAAACTGGTCGGAGCGAAGTTACTCCGCCGCCTCGCTGTGGCCCAGCCGCGCGTTGAGCTTGTGGATCAGTTCTTCGGCCGCATCCGCGATCACGGTGCCCGGAGGAAAGATTGCTTCGGCCCCTGCCTTATAGAGTGCCTCATAATCCTGTGGCGGCACCACGCCGCCCACGATGATCATGATGTCATCGCGACCTTGCTTTTTCAGCGCGGCTTTCAGTTCGGGCACTGCGGTGAGGTGCGCCGCGGCCAGGGATGAGACACCCAAAATATGCACGTCATTCTCGATCGCCTGCCGCGCCGCTTCATCGGCGGTCGCGAACAGCGGCCCAATATCGACGTCGAACCCGACATCGGCAAACGCCGAAGCGATCACCTTCTGGCCGCGATCGTGGCCGTCTTGACCGATCTTGGCCACGAGAATGCGCGGTCGGCGCCCTTCCGCATCCTCGAAGGCATCGATCAGCGCCTGCACTTTTTCGACCCGGTTGGACATCGTGGATGCTTCCCGCTTGTAAACGCCAGTGATGGATTTGATATCCGCGCGGTGGCGCCCGAATACTTTTTCGAGCGCATCGGAAATCTCGCCGACGGTTGCCTTGGCGCGTGCGGCATCGATGGCGAGCGCCAGCAAATTACCATTTCCATCGCCAGCGCTCCGGGTCAGAGCCGCCAGCGCGTCATCCACGTCTTTCTGGCTGCGCTCTTTCTTCAGGCGGGCGAGCTTGTCGATTTGCAGGCGACGCACTGTCGAATTCTCGACCTTCAACACGTCGACCGGCGCTTCGTTGACCGGCCGGTATTTGTTGACACCGATCACCGACTGCTTGCCGGCGTCGATTCTCGCTTGCGTCTTGGCGGAGGCTTCCTCGATCCGCAGCTTGGGAACGCCGGCCTCGATTGCCTTCGCCATCCCACCGAGCGCTTCCACCTCCTGGATGTGACCCCAGGCCTTTGCGGCGAGATCGCGGGTCAATCGCTCGACGTAATACGAACCGCCCCAGGGATCAATAATGCGGTTGGTGCCGCTTTCCTGTTGCAGAAAGAGCTGGGTGTTGCGCGCAATTCTGGCGGAGAAATCGGTCGGTAATGCCAGTGCCTCATCCAGCGCGTTGGTATGCAGCGACTGGGTATGACCTTGAGTCGCCGCCATCGCTTCGATGGTGGTGCGCATTACGTTATTGTAGACGTCTTGCGCGGTGAGCGACCAACCTGAGGTCTGGCAGTGCGTGCGCAGGCTCAGTGAGCGCGGGTCTTTCGGCTTGAAGTCAGCCATCAGCTTGGCCCACAGCAGCCGGGCCGCGCGCATTTTCGCGACTTCCATGAAGAAGTTCATGCCGATGGCCCAGAAGAACGATAGCCGCGGCGCGAAGCGATCTACCTCGAGCCCGGCTGCGAGCCCGGCGCGCAGATATTCCACACCATCTGCCAGCGTGTAGGCGAGTTCGAGGTCCTGCGTCGCGCCGGCCTCCTGCATGTGGTAGCCGGAGATGGAAATGGAGTTGTACTTCGGCATTTTTTGCGAAGTATAAGCAAAAATATCCGAGATGATCCGCATCGAGGGCGCCGGCGGATAGATGTAGGTGTTGCGCACCATGAACTCTTTCAGAATGTCATTCTGAATCGTCCCCGAGAGTTTCTCCGGCGGGACGCCCTGTTCCTCGGCCGCCGCCACAAACAGCGCCAGGATGGGCAGCACGGCGCCATTCATGGTCATCGACACGCTCATCTGATCGAGCGGGATGCCCGCAAATAGCGTGCGCATGTCGTAGATCGAATCGATCGCCACGCCAGCCATGCCGACATCCCCCGACACGCGCGGGTGGTCGGAATCATAACCGCGATGAGTAGCGAGATCGAACGCGACCGACAGCCCCTTTTGGCCGGCGGCCAGATTGCGCCGGTAGAATGCGTTGGAATCTTCCGCCGTGGAGAACCCGGCATATTGTCGGATCGTCCAAGGCTGGTTGACGTACATGGTGGGGTAGGGGCCCCGTAGATAGGGCGGTATGCCGGGCCACGTGTCCAGGAAATCGAGACCGTCGAGATCGGCTTCGCCGTAGCCTGGCTTCACCAGTATGCCTTCGGGCGTGAGCCACGGTTCGGCATCGGCGGCCGTTACGGGGACGACCGTTTTCTCAAACGCGATATTCGCAAAGTCAGGTATGCGGCTCATAATGTCCATCATAGCACATCCAGGCGGAAGGGGTCGCTAGCCCTGGTCGCGGTCCGGATGTTGGTAGCTGACGATGCCCTGAAGCTTCTCCGCGCCATAGTTTTGCAGCGTCGTCTGGCTCGGCAAATTGGCGATCCCGACTACCCAGCCCAGACGGGATTCGGTGCCGAATTGTTGTGTCGGTATCACCCGGTCGGGGCGATCGAAGGCGCCGGTCATGATCTCGATTCTGGGACCCTCAATGCGGCGGAAGCTGAGGGGCGTGCCACACTTGTCGCAGAAATCACGCTCGGCAATTGAGGAGGACCGAAAAGCGGCGGGCTTGCCTCGAGTCCAGGCGAAATCGCCCCGATCGATGTCGGCAAAGGAAGCGAAGGGCGCGCCCGACGCCTTCTGGCACATCCGGCAATGGCAGATACTAACTTTTCTGGGGGGCGCGGACAGCGCGAACCGAACGGCGCCGCATTGGCAGCCGCCGGTCAAAATCGGCTTTGTCGCCTCAGCCATGATCACTCCGTCAGCCGATAGACCTCTTGCAGCACGGCGATTGCATCGACCCCGGCAAACACAAAATCCTGCACGCCCGCGGATCGGAACGCGGCTTCGTGCTCGCCCGGCCGCCCTGCAAGATAGATATGCTTTGCCCCAGCGGCTTGAAGGGCCTGCGCCGCCACAACAGCGTATTCGGCATAGTTCTTGTCCCCCGAGCATAGGCAGGCCAAGGCTGCGCCGGACGAGCGGAACGCCTCGGCCAGCATCGCCGCATCAGTAAAGCCTTGCGTATCGATGGCCTCGATTCCGCCTATCTCAAAAAAACTCTTGGCGAAGGTCGCGCGCGGGGTGAAGTCAGCCGGAGTGCCAAGATTGGCGAGGAAAATTTTTGGCCGATCGCCTTTCTGTTTCAGAATTTGATCCGACCGGTCGCGCAAACGTTCAAACGGCGCGGCCAGCCGCATCGGCGGCAGTGCGTCGAACCTGAGTTTTGCTTCCCCATATGGCGGAAGCACGATCGCCTTAGCTTCGAGGACCGCGATCTGAGCTTCATGCAGATTGGGAAATTCGGTGGCTCCCGTCAGTACATCCTTGCGCTTGGCAATATTTTTTTCGCGCATCGTCCGGGTCGCCGCGACCTTGCGCTGAATCAAGCTTTGTTCGAGCGCAGCGAATGCGCCGCCGGCCTTTTCGATTTCCTGAAATAATGCCCATGCGGCTTCGCAGAGTTGTCGGGTCAAGGTTTCGATGCCGCCGGAGCCGGCGGCCGGATCGGACACCTTGGCGAGATTGGATTCTTCCAGCAGCACCAACTGCGTGTTGCGCGCCACGCGGCGCGCGAATGGATCGGGTAGTCCCAGCGCCAGTGTATGCGGCAGCACGATAATAGAATTGGCGCCGGCCAGGCCAGCCGAGAATGTTGCCATGGTCGCGCGCAGAACGTTTACGTAAGGGTCGCGCTGTGTCAGCATTCGCCATGCGGTTTGAGCCGCGATGAAGATCGGCTTCGGCGCGAGGCCACAGGTTTGTTCGATCCGTGCCCACAAGAGCCGCAAGGCGCGGAACTTCGCCATTGTGAGAAATTGATCGGCGTCGGCGGCAAGCCTTGCGTAAATCATGGCGCGCGCGGTTTCCAGATCGATGCCAGCACCCTCCAAAGCGCGCAGATAAGCGATGCCCGAGGCCAGCACGAATGCGAGTTCCTGCACTTCCGAGCCCCCGGCATCATGGATCACGTGACCATCGGCAGCCGCGAATGGTCCTCTGAATCCCATGTCAGCGAGTGCCTTGATCCCGGCCGTGACCGCCGTAACGATCTCGCGCCACGTATAGGGGCTGGACCCCCAAGCCGCGCACGCCCCGAGCGGATCGAGACCAAAACAGATGTCGCAAGCGGCGGGATCGACGCCTTTGCGCGTGATGTATTCGGCAAGATATGTCGCGGCCATGCGGGACTGCGGACCGATCTGAAGTTCGATCGAAATCCCGGCGTCAATGACAACGCGCTCAAGCACCTTCTCCAGCGCATCAGCGGAGGGTTCGAGGCCAAAACCATAGGCGCTGTTGGCGCCCGCAAATACCAATGTCAGCCCGGTGGCTCCATTTTCGAGATCCTGCAACGCCTGCGCGTTAGCGTGCGCTGCGTCCGGATGGTCGATGCGCTGCATGAGTTGCCATGGTTTGGCCGCAGTGCGCCCCGCTACCACCGCCGCGCCCCTCGCGCGCGGATAGATCGGATCGATCTTCAAGCCGTCATAGGTCTGGCTGACGAGTTTTTCGAATGGCGCACCCTTCAGCACGCCATCGACAAGCCGGCGCCAGTCATTAAAGGTCGAGGGCGCGAAATCGGCCGCCAGCCGCAGCTCTTCAGTCACAGACGTCATCAGGCGGTTCGCTCCGAGGCCTTTATGCTAATGGTCGGAAAATGCCACGTCGTACTAGCCAAGCCAAACGGTTGTTTTTGGGATGAAAGGCGGTTTCCGTCAGCTCAGGTCCGGTAACCGCTCGATTCCAACGGTGGACAGCTTGGCCAAAGCTGACGAAACGCTCTGCCCGGCAATCACGTGGTCTGGCTTTATCTCGGCGAGCGGCACCAGCACGAAGGCGCGCTCGAACAGCCGTGGGTGGGGCAGCGTCAGTTCAGGCTTCTGAATCGAGACATCGTCAAAGGCGATCAGATCGAGGTCGAGGGTGCGTGGGCCCCAGCGTCTTTCATTGGCGCGGTCGCGCCCGAACTTGTTCTCTATCTTGTGCAGCGTAAACAAAAGCGCGTGGGGATCGAGGCTGGTTTCGATTTCGATGCACGCGTTGATGAAGCGGGCCTGCTGTTCATCCCCCCAAGGTGGGGTGGCGTAGTCTGACGAGCGCGCCAGCAGCAGCGCCTGCGCTATGCCGCAGATGTTTGCGATCGCCTTGTTAAACGTCGCGCGAACATCGCCGACATTACCGCCGAGCGCAATCAAGGCGTTAGCCATTCGAGGGCGCTTGCCGGGTGCGCGTCAGGACGACACCAACGTCTTCAAAGATGGCCGCGATCGGTGCGTGCGGCTTGTGTACCGTGACTTTGACTGCGCTGATGCGCGGAAACGCAACCAGTATTGCATCGGCCACCGCTCCGGCCGCGCGTTCCAGCAATTTATAATTTGCATTCTTGAAGGCGGCGGTCGCCGTGGCGACCACATTGGAGTAGGACACGGTATCAGCGAGACGATCGGTACGCGAGGATTGCGACAGGTCAGTCGATAATTCGAGATCGATCACGAAACGCTGGCCCACCTCAGTCTCATGCTCCATCACGCCGTGACGGGCATGGATGACCACCCCTGTGATGAAGATCATATCGCTCATCGCTTGTCCCAGATGGCCTTGGCTACGAGTAATGCCTGGACGGTTTCCGATACATCATGGGTCCGGATGATGCTGGCGCCGCGTTGTGCCGCTACCAAATGCGCCGCGATTGAGCCTCCCAGGCGTTGATGCGGCTGCGAAGGCGAGACTGAATTGATGAAGCGCTTGCGCGACGCACCGACCAATAGCGGCAAGCCGAATTCGCGGAGTTCATCGAGCCTGGCCAGCGCGGTCATGCTCTGCTCGGGCGTTTTGCCAAAGCCAATGCCGGGATCGAGGATGATGTCGCCTAGTGCAATTCCGGCATTCGCCGCGATTTGCAGCGAGCGCCTGAAGAACGCGACGATATCTTGCATGATGTCGATATCGCCATCCACCCGCTCGCGGTTGTGCATGACGATTATTGGCGAATGGCGCTCCGCCAAAAGCTTGGCCATTCCGGAATCACGCTGCAGCCCCCATACGTCGTTCGCCATGAATGCTCCTGCATCGAGCGCCCACGCAACTACAGCCGATTTCATGCTGTCGATGGATACGGGAATTCCAAGCGAAACCACTTCGGGCAGCACCGGTTGCAAACGCCTCACTTCTTCATCGGCTGAAACCGGCTCTGGGCCTCCATAGGGCCGCGTCGATTCCGCCCCGATATCGATGATGTCAGCGCCATCCGCGATCATGCGGCGGGCCTGTGCGAGCGCGCTCTCCGGCGCGATAAACTGGCCGCCGTCCGAAAATGAATCTGGCGTGATGTTCAGGATGCCCATCACAGCCGGGTATGGCTTTGAAAGCAGCGCCGTCAATTTCGCATGACCTGCGGCGCCGGCCGGCGGGGCTCTGCTGGAGGAAATCGCGACCATCCGGTCGCTTTGCGCGGTCCGCGCATGGCTGTCAAGACGCCCAACCTGCTGCGCGCCGGGCAGCGGGGAGCCGGCTCGAAGCCTTTAATAGCTGATTTTCGGTTGAAGCTTGCGCGCCTTCGCGATCAGCTGCTCGACCGACTTTTCTGAAGGCAAAACGCGGACGAGTTTCTGCTTGGTATTCACTTCCTTCATGTTCTGCGCCAGCCGCGCCGGGTTGCGCAACGCGAGTTCGCGAACCGTAGTGACGCCGGCCGCGCGTACCAGGCCGACCTTGGCCTTGCCCATGCCGGGAATTCGCATGTAGTCGGAAACGTTGGCCCATTCCAGAAGAAGCTGCTCACTGATGCCGGTCTTCTCTGCAAGCGCCTTACGGCCCTTCACGCTTCTGGCCGCTTCGAGCAGGCCATCCGTTGTGCGAATTCCTACGGATTTCAACTTCGAAGCGGCAAAGGACGGGAGGCCCTCAATGTCGGAAATTGGATATGTCATGGTACTCGATAAAAAAATTGCTTAAGCGAACTGACTAAGACCCCGTGTCCCGGCGATGATCGCACCCATTTGCTTCGGCCCGATCTTGTCGCGGCCAAAGCTGAAAATCTCACGCGCGACGTTTTGGATCTGGCTCATCCCCAAACCGAGTGCCATCAGCTTGGTGCCGACTGCCATCAAGCCGCCGCCCATCAGACGCGCGACACCGCCGCTGTTGCTGGATATGGCGATTGCAGCTTCCGCGCCCGGAATCTGCTCGATCAGGGCCTGAACTTTCTCAGAAGGGCCTTCGTTGCGAAGGAAACCCAAGATAATGGCGATAGCTTTTTCGGCCACAGCCTCATCGAGGCCGGCCTTTACAGCCAGCCGCCCAATCAATTCGTCCATATTTGCCCGCCCTCATCCGGTTTCGTCCCGGATACCTTCCTTGAAAGCGATCTTGATCTGCTGTGAAAAGAATTACAAGCGAGGACGGCGCTCGAGAACCTGATTCACCTTCGATCGCGCGACGAGTGTTGCAGCAATGCAAGAGCGGCTACGAATTTCGCGGCAAATTGCTCTCAATTGGCCGCGTCGAAATTCAACTTTGGTCGGAAATTCGCTGGAGTTCGATATGTTCAAACGAACCGGCGCTCCCATGTGATGGCTTGACGGTTTCATTCGGTTTGCAAGATGCAGTAAGATGGCACCGTGGCGGCTGAAACCCTTGATCCCGCGCGAAGAGGCGATGCAATGGCGACCCCCGAAGGCAAATTGACCGACACCAGCGAGCAAATTTTCATCGGAAGGGGTGAACAGCCGGTCTGGCTGACGCTCGGCCTCGCCAATCGCCATGGTCTGGTCACTGGCGCGACCGGCACTGGAAAAACCGTCTCGCTGCAAGTGATGGCGGAGGGATTTGCGCGCGCAGGCGTTCCGGTGTTTGCAGCTGATATCAAAGGAGACCTCTCGGGCATCTCGGAAGTCGGCGAAGCAAAGGACTCGATCATCAAACGCGCCGGTGACATGGGGCTCAGCTTCCAGCCGGATCAGTTTTCGACCGTGTTTTGGGATGTGTTTGGCGAGCAGGGCCATCCCGTACGCGCCACCGTCACCGAAATGGGGCCTTTGCTGCTATCGCGGATGCTCGATCTGAATGATGTGCAAGAGGGCGTGCTGAATGTCGCCTTTCGCGTCGCAGACGAGAACGGACTTGCGCTGATCGACATGAAAGATCTGCGGAGTCTGCTGGATGCGATCGTGCCGGACAGCAAGGCGGACGACGATGGGCTGGCGGCGATCCGCAAGGCGGCTCAAAGTTTCGGAAACGTAACCAAGGCAACCGTCGGAACCATTCAACGTCAGCTTCTGGTGCTCGAAAACCAGGGCGGTGCGAAGTTTTTCGGCGAGCCGGCGCTGACGCTAAAAGATTTCATGCGCACCGACAGCGATGGTCGCGGCATGGTCAACATTCTGGTCGCGGACAAGTTGATGCAGAGCCCCCGCCTGTACGCAACTTTCCTGCTGTGGATGCTATCCGAGCTTTTCGAGGAACTCCCGGAGGTCGGCGATCTTCCCAAACCCAAGCTCGTGTTCTTCTTTGATGAGGCGCATCTTCTGTTCAACGACGCGCCAAAGGCGCTACTGGACAAGATCGAGCAAGTGGTGCGGCTGATACGTTCCAAGGGGGTCGGAGTTTATCTCGTCACGCAAAATCCGATTGACGTTCCGGACAAGGTGCTTGCCCAATTGGGCAATCGCGTGCAGCACGCGCTCCGCGCGTTTACGCCACGTGACCAGAAAGCCGTAGCGGCCGCCGCCCAGACCTTCCGACCCAATCCGAAGCTCGACACTGCAAAGGTCATCACGGAATTGGGAAAGGGCGAAGCTTTAGTATCGTTCCTGGAGGGCAACGGTACGCCGGCGATGGTCGAACGCGTCATGATCCGCCCGCCCACCGGGCGGATTGGGCCGATCGCGCCTGAGGAACGCAAGGCCATCATGGACAAGAGCCCGATGAAAGGCAAATACGACACGGCTATCGATTCCGAATCCGCCTATGAGCTGATCCAGAAGCGCCTGGCCGGCGCCGCGGCATCTGCGCCAAGTTCCGAGGCCGGCGGAATTCTCGGCCAGATCGGTGGAATTGTCGGGGCTATCTTCGGCACCAACGTAACGCGGGGAAGATTGTCTACCGGGCAACTTATCGCACGCAGCGTGACACGCACCGTTACCAACAAGGTGGTCGGCGGGGTAGCTGCCAATCTCGGGAAATCCGTCGGTGGTGCGATGGGCGGTTCAGTCGGCCGTGCGCTGGTGCGCGGCGCTCTCGGCGGCATCTTGCGGCGATAGAAGCATTCGATAATGTGCTGCAGCGCGATCTCCCTATCTTGTCCGGGAACTGTATGTGTTGAGATTTCCGAGGCTGAAAGCCCCGTTTGATGTTCTTTTTCTGATTTGCTGTATCGCGTTGACAGCCGACGTCCTGGTTCCCGAGATATGGGGAAGCGGCAAGACCAAGGACTACCCGCTCTGGTACTGGGCGGGGCAGCAGGTGCTTCACGGAGCAGACCTTTATCCCCGCGATCCCAACAGCTATTTCGAATTTCTCTATCCTCCCTTCTCGGCCATCCTGCTGGCGATACCGTCGTTTTTCGGCAAGCTCCCGCTCTATGCATGTCTGTCGGCTCTCAACATCATCGCATGGTGGATGACGCCGCAATTCTCCCACGCCATGGCAGGATCGGAACGCACACCAGCCCCGTGGCTGTTCGCGTTGCCAGGGTTCGTCACGATCACGTTTGTGTTTGACATGTTCGACCTCGGCCAGCCCAATCTCGTTCTGCTGGCGATCATGCTCTTCGGATTCTGGCTCCTGCAGCAAAAGCGCCCGTGGGTAGCGGGAGGCATGTTTGCGCTGGCGTCCGCGATCAAGGTTTTCCCCGTGGCGGTATTTCCTTATCTTGTTTGGCGAAGACGATGGTCGTGCCTCGCAAGCATGACCCTATTCCTTGCCGCCTTTCTTTTTTTGGTGCCGGCACCCGTGCGCGGTTTCCAGCACAACATTTCCGAGCTGAAGACCTGGTTCCGGGGCATGGTGGCGTCGAGCTCGGAGCAGGGGTTCGGACAACGTGCTGAGCAGAATTGGTCGTGGGTCAACCAGTCCATCATCGCCGTAACGCATCGTCTGACGCGCCCGGTCAACTACAATCTGGATGATCCCGCTAAGCCGCCGGCCTACATGAATTTGGTTGATCTCGATTTCAAGACGGCGAACTGGATCGTGCTCGCCGTCTCACTGGTGATCGGTCTTGGATATGTCGCCCTCATGCCGACGCAGGCGCGGCGTACGCAGCGCTCCGACGCGGAAGAACTCGGCATCCTGTTTTGCTTGATGACGCTGGCGTCACCGCTGGCACGGCAGTATTACTTTATGTGGCTGTTCTTCCCGATCACTATCCTCGTGCACCGCGCGACCTTTGATCCTCGTTTAGCAGTGAGGGCGGGTACATGGACGGGCCTCATCATCTCCGTGCTATTGATGTGCCTGTCGATCCCGGTCTTCCCGAAGGAGCTGCAGGCATATGGCAATAATCTTGCTGCCACTTGCGTGATTGCGGGAGTATTGGCCTGGCACATTCTCCATCCACCGCGGGATGCGGCTAGCTCTCCATCGGCGGCAAAGCTAGAACCTCAAAATGAACAGCGCGCCCAGCGGTAACCTTTAGGAATTCGGAAATGTCCCACGCGAGCCAACTACAAGCCGTCCTCGATCGGATCGATGCGGATTTCGACAATAGCCTGGAGCGGTTGTTCGAGCTGCTGAGGATCAAATCGATCTCGGCTGATCCCGCATTTACCGCAGACTGCAAGGCAGCGGCCGATCATCTTTCGCGCGATATCGCGACTCTTGGTTTCGATACAACGGTCAGGCCGACGGCAGGCCATCCGGCCATTGTCGCGAGGAGCAGCGTCAATGGCAAAGCTAATCCTGAGCCCCGGCCGCACGTGCTGTTCTACGGCCATTACGACGTGCAACCGGTGGACCCGCTCAGCCTGTGGCACCGTCCGCCATTCGAGCCGGCGGTTACCACGCACGCGGACGGGCGAAAGATCGTCGTCGCGCGCGGCGCCGAAGATGATAAGGGCCAGTTGATGACGTTCGTGGAAGCTTGCCGCGCATGGATGGCTGTTAGCGGCTCGCTTCCGGTTGACATCACCATGGTCATCGAAGGCGAGGAAGAAATCGGATCGAAGAATTTTGTGCCGTTCCTTGAACAGAACAAGGGCGAGTTCAAAGCCGATTTCGCGATGATTTGCGACACCGGCATGTGGGACCCGAATACGCCCGCAATCACCACATCGCTGCGTGGGCTGGTCTACGACGAAGTGAAAATCAAGGCGGCAAACCGGGATCTGCACTCGGGCATCTTCGGCGGCGGCGCGCAGAATCCAATTCGAGTGCTGACCCGCATCCTCGGCGGCATTTTTGATGAGGACGGGCGCATCACCATTCCCGGTTTTTATGACGGCGTGAAGGATCTTCCTCCCGATATTCTCGCCCAGTGGTCGAAGCTGAACCTGACGCCGGAATCGTTTCTCAAGCCGATCGGCCTTTCGATCCCGGCCGGCGAAAAGGGCCGGCTGTTGATCGAGCAGATATCCTCGCGACCGACGTGCGATATCAATGGCATTTTCGGCGGCTACACCGGGGAAGGCTCAAAAACGGTGATCCCGGCCGAGGCATCGGCAAAGATTTCGTTCCGCCTTGTGGAGGGCCAACAGCCCGACAAGATCCGAAAGGCCTTTCGTGACTACGTTACCGCGCGGCTGCCTGGCGATTGCAAGGCGGAATTTGCCGATCATTCAAGCGCGCCCGCGGTAGCGCTTGACTGGAACATGAAGCCTCTTGCCGCGGCCAAGCGGGCGTTGAGTGAGGAGTGGGGCAAGGAGACCATCCTGATGGGATCGGGCGCTTCTATTCCTATCGTCGCCGACTTCAAGCGTACGCTCGGTCTGGACACGTTGCTGGTGGGCTTCGGACTCGATGACGACAATATCCATTCGCCGAACGAAAAATACGACCTGAAAAGCTTTCACAAGGGCATTCGGTCATGGGCTCGGATATTGGCCGCCTTGGCCGATGCAGCACGCTGATGCAGGTGGCAAATAAAAAACGCCGCCCGGGATTGGACGGCGTTTTGATCGGTCGTGCAGAGGTTGGTTAGCGGCCAAGCTATATCAAAATCTCGACGATTTCAATTCTTGTAGCTGGCATCGAGACGGTCGAGCTTGCGCAGCAGTGCCGGCCAAACCAGCGTGGTGGAACGAAGTTCCTGACGATCCGGATTCGCCAGCAGGCTGGTGTTCTTGTCCACTACGGCCTGGTCGACCGGGTAAGCGACCGCTCCAAGCATCCGGGTACGTACCTGCATCGTGCAAGCCCGTTCCAGATGGAACATACGCTCGAAGGCGGAAGCAACAGAGCGGCCGACGGTCAACGTACCGTGGTTTCGCAGCAGCATGTGGTTCTTGCTACCGAGATCCTTCTGCAGTCTCGGACGTTCGTCGTGATCGAGCGCGATGCCTTCGTAATCGTGGTAAGCAAGATCGAACGTGACAAGCTGCGCCGTTTGGTTCAGCGGCAGCAGGCCCTCGAGGCAGCTCGCGACGGCGGTGCCATCTGGTGTGTGCAGATGCAGGACACAGCCGGCGTCCTCGCGAACTTCATGGATTGCCGAATGGATCGTGAACCCGGCCGGGTTGATGCTGTAGGCGCTTTTGGTGAGCTGATTGCCGTCGAGGTCTACTTTCACAAGGCTCGATGCGGTGATCTCATCGAACATCAAGCCATACGGGTTGATCAGAAAGTGGTGTTCGGGTCCCGGCACGCGCGCGGAAATGTGGGTATCGACCAGATCATCCCAACCGTAATGCGCAACCAGCCGATAGCACGCGGCAAGATTGATCCGCTGAGTCCATTCGGCCTCGGTCATATCCGAGAGCGCTTCTTTCAGGCGAGCTTCCGCTGGCGACATGACCTGCTTTCTCCATTTCGATTGCTTGATTTCTGCTTTCTAGCCTAGTGGCCCGAGGGTCCTGCAGCAAGACACGCGTACTGCGCGGCAGTCATTTGCCTCCCCTGTGTTCTCTACGGCGGCGGAATTGAGAGCAAGCTGGAAATGCTGCGCCCGCGAATGTCGTAAACCCGCGCGAACACGACGTCATCTCGTTTGATTTCGACCAGCACCGGTGCGGTGAGGCCCTTGCAATAGAACTCGCCCAGGGTCATCGCGAAATCGGCGGCATGGCTGTCCCAGCCGATCGTGAAATCGGGTCCCAAAGCCACCTGAGCAGGGCGCTGTGGGCCGCATACCGCGACTTTCCATTTGCGTCCCCTCGGCGGGCTATATTGCCGGCTGGTGATTTCCTCGCGCAGGCCATCGGACGCCTGTTTCAGCGCAAGTCCCCAATAATCCAGCATGAAACGATCGTCGGCTTCGCGCACGGTGCCCGCGATGTAATTGAAGTGAGTGTATTGATAGGGGTGAAGCCGGATCATTTCAGCAAGCGGCAACAGCAGGCCGAACGCGAAAATGGTCACAGCAGCCGGTTGCCAGCTGCGGCGATTTTCTCCGAGCCATTTCATTCCCCGAGCAAAAGCTGTGCCGGCGAGGACTGTCATTGGCGGTACTACGAAAATGAAGTGCCGAATGCCATTGTAGAGCGCCGGGCGCTTTACCATCGCGATTACCAGCGGCAGCGTTGCCGCCGACGTCAGCATCAGGCGAATGGATTTTTTGCGGGCCGAAACGTCATTGCGCCCAAGCGACATCAAGCTGCCGAGGACGCCGCCTGCGCAAAGCCCGAGCAACACTTCCGGAAGCTGCAAGGCAAATAGCGTCGGCAAGTAGGACCAGGGCATGTCGGGCACCGACACGAGTGCGCCGTCGAACATTTCCTTCCAGGGCTTTTCGAAGAAGTGCGAGAAATACGTGGCGGCCAGCAATGGATTGCCGGGTTGCATGATGGACCATGGCCAGATCAGGCCCATGATGAGATAGCCAAGCATCAGGCCAGGTACGAGCAGGTACATAATGTGCAGGAACCGCCGGCCCGCCCCGAGTGCGCCGTAGGTTCGAGTTTCCTCCAGCAACAACGGCGTGAAGCCGACCAGCGCGTACAGCAAGGCGAGCCCGCCAAGAACCCGAGAACCGATCGAGAGGCCCGCCCCGAGCCCGACGATTAAAATGCTGCGCGGCGAAGGTTGCGGGTACTCCTCAATCAGCCGAACGAGCCCTAGCATCAGGATCACCATTGCAACCGCGAATGGCGCATCCTTTGGATTCATGAACATGTGCCCGTAGTACGTCGGACACAACGCCAACAGCAGTAACGCCGCCAGACCGGCAATTGGGCCGCTGACGCGCCGTGCAAGCCGCCACGTTACCGCAAGACCGATAATCCCGACGACGGCTCCCAACAGGCGCCGGGTTTCAAACAGCTCTAAGGGGATCAGCTTGTGTAGCAACGCGGCCGCCATGTCGAAGCCACCGCCGTACATGTAAAGATTTGCAAACGATAGCGCGCCGGTATCTCTGAAACCGGAACTGTACATCCGCAGCAGGAGGTCGGCATATTCGGCGTGGGTGTAGTCGTCCCATCCCAAGCCATAATCGTAAAACGTAAGGCTCGCCACGAGCGAGACCACGACCAGCAATAAGATCGCGAGGTCATCGCAGGTCCGCTCCAGCGACCGCCGCAAAGGCGTGTCGATGGAAGAGGTCGTGATGGATGACATGCTAGCGCTGACCCGGCCCCTATCGGCCCTAGCAGAGCGCTTTTGGGCCTCGTTGTTCCCCGCGAACCGTATAGCGCAGATCAGTTTCCAAGTAATTGGCAAATGTGGCGTAATTGGCCGACTTGGGACGCAGTGATGATTGAAACCTGCCGGGCCGAGCCGAGCTACCACTTAGCCGCAGGGTTTAACTCTTCAGGTGAACCGTCACCCCTAATTGCCCGTTGGCGCTGCGCTCGATATGGCGGTAACGTGGCCCGTACGCAGTCTTTGAGCATCTTGTCCGCGGCTGAGGGAGTGAATCCGATGTTGGCGGTGCTGCTGATCGGCGGGGTAGGTTTTCTGCTGGCTGGCTTGCTGGCGATCGGGTTCGGGGTTCCGGTCAAGGAGTTCAGTTTCGGCAACACGATGATACTCGCCGGCGCAATCGTCGCGTGTACCGGCGTGTTGATGATCGCGATATGGACTGCCGTTCGGGAGCTCAAAAAGGCCGCCCGGCAACTTGCCGAGGGAACTACAGTGACTTCCGGCGGTGCTGGTATGCCGGCTTCAGAACTTAGATCAGCCGAAACCCCGATGCCTGAGGAGGGTGGTTTCGCGTTTGGCGGCGACCACTCGGCCGCAACGGCGGAACGCAGTGCACAATCCGAACCACTACCGCATGCGTCTTGGTTTGAGCAGCCCGCGTCACGAGAGCGCGGCGACGTCCAGAGCCAAGAGCTGGAACCCAATCCGACTGCCAAGGCGCGGCGCAATCTTCTGTTCGCTTCGAGTTCTCGGAGAGAGCGCGAGCGGGCCCAAGAACGGATGGGCGAGTCTTCCGTCGGCGATTTTTCTCCAGGAAATCCCCTGGCGTCGTCGCAAGAACCTCCCCATGAGGGTTCAGCCGAGGCACCACTTGCTCACTCCGAAGACATCAGGGGAACGCGCCGTGGCGGGAGCGGCGAGCCACCTCCGCAACGGAATGGTCGGGTGGCGCCGCGCTCTCAGCCGGTCGGTAGGACCGAGGTCACGGTTCTCAAATCGGGCGTCGTCGACGGAATGGCGTATTCGCTGTTTTCGGATGGCTCAATCGAGGCCCAAATGCCGGAAGGCATGATGCGTTTCGCCTCGATTGACGAGCTACGTGCGCACCTCGACCAGCGCCCTTGAGCGTTGGCTTTACTTCCCGATTCTTGTTCTCGAAAATAAAAATGCGTCTCTCTTGTCACATCGACAGTAATACGGGCATATTCAAAAAGTAGTGGATCTCCTGAAAAGCGTAGCGCCGCTCCGGGATTCTTCCGATCCGCGATCTTACGATGACCCCAAGGGCTCAGGCCATGACCGACGGTGCCGGCAAAAACTATATCGATCTGACCGCAAACATCGTCTCTGCCTACCTCAGTAACAATCCAACGCCGGCCTCCGAGATCCCGAGCCTGATCGGGCAAATACACGCAGCCCTGGTCCGTGTTTCCACTGGCCGAGTTGATGCGCCGTCCGAACCGGCCAAGCCCGCGGTTTCGGTGAAGAAATCGATGACCCCGGATTATTTGATATGTCTGGAGGATGGCAAACGTTTCAAGTCGCTGAAGCGCCACTTGCGTACTCAATACAACATGACGCCCGAACAATATCGGGACAAATGGGGACTGCCGCCGGACTATCCGATGGTTGCCCCGAATTATGCGGTAGCGCGCTCGGCGCTCGCCAAGAAAATGGGACTCGGGCAGCAACGGCGCCGACGAAAATAAACAGTCAGAGACGCAGCCAAGCGTTCACGACGCTTCGGCAAGCGCCTCGCGCGCATCCGCGCGAATTCGCTCCACCATCGCCCGAAGGCCATTAGAGCGCTGCGGCGTCAGATGTTCGCGAAACCCGAATTCATCGAATACGGCTAGCGCATCGGTACCAAGAATTTCTCGCGGCGTGTGCCCGGAATATAACGTGAGCAGGATCGCAATCAATCCGCGCACGATATGAGCATCGCTGTCCCCGCGATACTTCAGGAAGGCCTCGCCGTGCCCATCGCGCTCAATCCGTTTCGACAGCCAGACCTGGCTGGCGCAGCCCTGCACTTTGTTCTCTGGAGAGTGTTCCGCATCCGGCATCGGATCGAGCGTACGGCCGAGTTCGATGACATAGCGGTAACGGTCATCCCAGTCGTCTAGCAGCGAAAAATTGTCTCTGATTTCGTCGATCGTCATCGTATCCCGCGCTCATGGATACCAATATATAGGCTTGCGGAGCGCCGAAAGCGATATGCCGGACCCGATGTCGCAGCAGTTCCCGGGCTAAAGTTTGGCTTTATGGGGCGGCGCGCCACTCCACAAGCAGGTCGTCGGGCGTGAGCGTCTCCGGGGGCACCGCGGCCGTCCTGCCAGCGTCTGCACTGGCCATCTCGCCGATGGAGCCGGTGTGGTCTGATGCACGCTTATCGGTGATGATATGATAGAGCTTGCGCGCGCCCTCCTGGGCGCGGCGACCTATGATGGATGCAGCTTGGCCACCGACTTCACAGGCCACCGGTTGCCGCTTGCAAAAGCTGCTCATGTCCGAAGCCGCTGCTGTCGCAGCCGAAAATGCTTCGGATGCTCCCAATTGCGGTGACTTCTCCGCCTCAGGTGTTTTCTCTCTTGGCAACAGTACAAGCACCAAGCCGAGCCAGAATGCCATGCGAAGCAGAAAAAACATCTTGCGATCCGGCCAATTTCGGTACGTCGCGCTCAATCTCGCAAACGTTCTCTAGTTAACAGCCGTCGATAAATCGCAAGTGTTTGCATTGAAGTTAAACCGGGGAAAATCAGCTAAAAAACTGATTGCTTCGATTCGGCGTAAATATTCGATTGATGGACGAATTTCCGCAACTTAAGCCCGCGCGTATGTACCATTTCGAAACCATATCCACTTCGCCCCGGAAACCCGACGTTCACCATCTGAGTTGAATGGGCGCTGGTGTGTTTTGCGAACAGCCCGGTAACCCGAGCTCTTTGCCGACCCTGCCGCGCGCTTTAGTGTTCGCTTAATTCCACTCTGACACGGTGGCCCGATACTGGGGGCGTTACGGCGCGTCTGTTCGACGAATCTAGCCGGAGCGCGGGAGCCGTGACAGTTTTGCTTATAATCCACGATCGCCTCGACGCGTTGCTGCATCCCTCCGCGCGTAGCGACGCATTGACGCGCGCACGCCATCTCGCCTTCATGGCGCCGAGGCTGCTCGGAAGCCTTGCAGCGTTAGCGGCATTCCCGATCTATCTTGCGATCGGCGGCGCGCCGTCGGGCCTTGAAGTCACGGCGTTCGCCTGGCTTATCGCTCCAATTCTCGTGTCGTGGTTTCTCTCACTCACCGGGCGGTACGAAGCCGCGCACATGCTATCATCGGTGGCGCTAGGCAGTTTGGTGATGATACTGGCGCTGGGCACCGGCGGAATTAAATCCTTTGCCGCGGTTTGGCTTGTCGTGGTTCCGGTTGAAGCAGCACTTTCGTCGTCGCGCCGCGTGATGGCGTTTGCGTCCGTGCTGGCGCTCTCGTGCATCGCGCTGCTGGTAGCCCTCGGTTACTTCAACATGTTGCCAGCGCCTGATCCGAACTTGCGGTTTGGCGGCGAGTTTATCGGCTTTGCGGTGACCTCGGCAACGATTTATGCCGGAGGTCTTGCATTCGCCGCTGATTCACTCGCGCGCACCAGCTCGAACATGCTCAAAGCCGAACAGGATAGATATAGCTTGCTCGCCCACAACATGGGCGACGTGATCTCCCGCCATCGCAGGGATGGCACCATACGATTCATTTCGCCTGCCGTGGAAAACTTGCTGGGCGTTCACTGCATCGGGCTTCTCGATCATGGATTGTTCG
>NZ_DATEPI010000035.1:0-12708 GCF_035273305.1 Bradyrhizobium sp.
ACCAGCGCCACAGTGCCTCAGATCACCATTTACTGCGGCGCCTCCTTTGGCGCCGGCAATTATGGGATGTGCGGGCGTGGCTTTCATCCGCGGTTCTGTTTCTCGTGGCCGAATGCCAAGACCGCCGTGATGGGCGGCGAACAAGCCGCTGAAACCATGGCGATCGTGTCCGAAGCCGCGGCGATCAGGCGGGGCAAGCCGATCGACAAGGACAAGCTCGATGCGATGAAAGCGCAGATCATCGGCGTGTTCGACGGGCAGATGGATGTATTTTCCACCAGTGCGCGCCTGCTCGATGATGGCGTTATCGATCCGCGCGACACCCGCGCGATCCTGCAGGAGGTGCTGGCGATCTGTCGGGAAGCAGAAGCGCGCACGCCGCAACGGATGCAGTTTTCGGTGGCCCGGCCATGAGCGGGCGGAGGACGCGCACACTGTTCCACAAAATCCTGATCGCCAATCGGGGCGAGATCGCGCGTCGGATCGCGCGTACCGCGCGTCGGCTCGGCTATGGCGTGGTCGCGGTCTATTCCGATGCCGACGCCGGTGCGCTTCACGTCCGCGAGGCGGATCAGGCCGTTCGCATTGGCGAGGCGCCGCCTTCGCAATCCTATCTGAATGCCGAGGCGATCATCGATGCCGCAAAATCAAGCGGTGCCGATGCGGTTCACCCCGGCTATGGGTTCCTCGCCGAGAATGAAGGCTTCGCGCAAGCCTGCCTCGATGCCGGCCTGATATTCATCGGGCCTTCGCCAAAGGCCATTGCCGCCATGGGCAACAAGGCTCGCGCCAAGGAGATCATGCTGGCAGCCGGCGTGCCCTGCGTACCCGGTTATCAGGGTAGCGATCAAAGCGAGTCCACGATGCTCGCCGAGGCCAACAGGATTGGCTTTCCGGTGATGATAAAGGCGGCCGCTGGCGGCGGTGGGCGCGGCATGCGCCTGGTGACGGACGCCACAGCGTTTGCTGGTTCGCTCCGATCGGCGCGCTCCGAGGCGCAAAGCGCGTTCGGCGATCCGGCCATGATCCTGGAGCGGGCGATCATCAATCCTAGGCATATCGAAATCCAGGTGTTTGGAGATTGCTTCGGCCATGCGGTTCATCTTGGCGAGCGCGACTGTTCGGTGCAGCGGCGGCACCAGAAGCTGATCGAGGAGGCGCCGTCGCCGGCAGTATCGCCGGAGCTACGCGCGCGGATGGGCGCGGTCGCGGTGAGCGCCCTCAAAGCGCTGGGCTATGAAGGCGCGGGCACCCTGGAATTCTTGCTCGATACCGACGGCGAATTCTATTTCATGGAAATGAACACGCGCCTGCAGGTCGAGCACCCCGTCACCGAGGCGATCACTGGACTCGATCTGGTCGAGCTGCAGTTGCGTGTCGCGCATGGCGAACCGCTTGGCTTGCAGCAAGACGACATCCGGCTTTCCGGCCATGCCATCGAAGTGCGGCTGTGCGCTGAAGACGCCGCACGTGATTTCATGCCTCAATCGGGAAAAATCGAACTGTGGCAGAGTCCGGATGGAGTTCGGGTGGAGCACGCGCTCGAATCCGGGGTTGAGATTTCGCCATTTTACGATTCCATGATCGCCAAGATCATCGCCTCTGGCGCGACCCGAGAGCAGGCGAGGAGCAGGTTGATCTGCGCTCTCGAGCAGACCGCAGCTTTCGGCCTGACCACCAATCAGGCGTTCCTGATGTCATGCCTGCGGCATCCCGCCTTTGCGAGCGGCGATGCGACCACGGCTTTTGTCGAGAAGTACCGCGAGACATTGCCGGGACCCCGCAAGCCGACGCCATCGGAAGTGGCGCTCGCCGCGCTGTTGCTATACGTGACCAATCCCTACCGGCCGCCGTGGCGTGGCGGACGAACGCTGGCTGCAACATTTCCGATGCCGAGCCGCATCGAGCTCGATGGCCACATCCATGATCTGGAAATCCTGCGAGAGCGCGACGGCGGCTATGTCGCAAGTCTCGCAGGTAGCGATCATGGATTCGAGATCGACGAAGTCGACCGCGACAGCATTCGCTTTCGCGTCAACGGGGTAACCCAATCTGCCAAGTTTCTTCGCGACCGCGATCGGCTCTTCATCCTGCACCGTGGCGTCACGCTATCGGTTCATGACCTGACGCTGGCCGGACCAGGCGTGGCGACTGCGACGGGCAGCGATGGCAAAGTGCGCGCCGCCATGACGGGCCGCGTGGTCGCGATCTTGGTCAAGCCGGGTGAGATCGTTTCGGCTGGTCAGGCGGTGATGATGCTGGAAGCGATGAAAATGGAGCACGTGCACACTGCGCCCATCGCGGGCATCGTTTCCGCGATCGACGTCAGCGAGGGCGAGCAGGTCACGATCGGAAAAATTGCGGTCGAGATCGAGGCGGCCGCTTGAACGGCATAACGCCTATCGGCCGGAACCTTTTCGCTCGCAACGGAAGTGTTGGCTTATTCTTCTGACGCGTTTTCTTGACGCGAACCGGCGTCCACTTCGCTCGAAAACGCCGCTAGGCAGGGCGCCCCGTTCCTCCATTCAGGAAGCAGGCGACCTGATGCTGGCCGTCGATCGCTACCAGCGGCGGCCTTTCGAGCTTGCATCGCTCCATCACGTATTTGCAGCGGGTATGGAATGCGCATCCCGACGGCGGATTGATCGGGCTCGGCACGTCGCCCTCGATCATCGGCGCAAGGCGTTTTGCTTTGGGGTCCGCGACGGGAACGGAGGCCAGCAAAGCCTGCGTGTAGGGATGGCGCGGGTTGCCGAACAGCTCGGCCTTGTCAGCAAGTTCGACCACGCGTCCCAGATACATCACCGCGACGCGGTGACTGATATGAGCAACCACGGCAAGATCGTGCGCGATAAACAGATAAGAAAAGTGGTGTTTGCGCTGCAGATCGATCAACAGATTGATCACCTGGGCCTGGATCGAAACATCCAGCGCGGAGACCGGCTCATCGCACACGATCAAGTCAGGCCCGAGCGCGAGCGCGCGAGCGATGCAAATCCGCTGGCGCTGGCCACCTGAGAACTGGTGCGGATAGTTGTGCATCTGATCCGCCCGCAGCCCGACCTGCTGGAACAGCTCGGCCACCCGTTCACGTTTTTTCCTTCCTGCGGCGAGACCATGCACGCTCAACGGCTCGCCGACAATGTCGCCAGCGGTCATTCGCGGATTAAGCGAGGCAAACGGGTCTTGGAAGATAATCTGCATCGAGCGACGGTTCGGGCGTAGCTCCGCCTTGCCGAGATGTGTGATGTCCTTGCCATTGAGTCGGATGCTGCCGCCGGTCGGCTCGATCAGTCGCAGGATGCTGCGCGCCACAGTTGATTTGCCGCAACCGGATTCGCCGACCAGCCCCAGTGTTTCTCCCACGCCTACCGTGAAGCTGACGCCATCCACGGCATGCACGGTTCCGACAGCGCGGCGCAGGATTCCGCTTCGCACCGGATAGTGCTTTTTCAGGTCGGATATCTCGAGCAAGACTCGCGGCTCGCTCATGACGGCCCCTTCATTTCCGCCGCGCGCCAGCACGCCGCCAGATGATCAGTGCCCCAGTTTTCCAACGGCGGATATTCCTCGTGACAGCGTGCAAGCGCGAATTCGCAGCGGGGCGCGAACGCGCAACCCTTCGGCAGTTTGGTCAGGGAAGGCACCATGCCCGGAATCTCGACCAAGCGGACATCCGGATTGGCGCCCGCCGATGGTACGGTGGGAATCGAGGCCATCAAGCCGCGGGTGTAAGGGTGCCTTGGGTTGGCGAACAGGGTTTGCACATCCGCCTCCTCGACCTTCTTGCCGGCATACATCACGATCACGCGCTGCGCGGTCTGCGCCACCACGCCGAGATCGTGCGTGATCAGGATCAATCCCATGCCGATCTGCCTTTGCAGATCGAGCATCAAGGCCAGGATTTGGGCCTGGATCGTGACATCGAGCGCGGTGGTCGGCTCATCCGCAATCAACAGGGCCGGCCGGCAGGCAAGCGCCATCGCGATCATCGCGCGCTGGCGCATTCCCCCCGACAGCTGATGCGGATATTCGAGCGCCCGTCGCTCCGGCACGGGGATCCGCACCAGCCGCAGCATTTGGACCGCCTGTTTCCACGCTTCCTTTCGATCCATCTGCCGGTGCAGGCGGACCGCCTCGGTGATCTGGTCGCCGATCCGCATCACCGGATTGAGCGAGGTCATCGGCTCCTGGAAGATCATCGAAATGCGATTGCCACGGATTTCGCGCATCTTCATTTCATCGAGGCCGAGCAGGTCGGTGCCTTCGAGCATGATCGAGCCGCCGACGATTCTGCCAGGAGGATCGGGCACCAGCCGCAAGATCGACAACGCGGTCACGCTCTTGCCGCAACCTGACTCGCCCACGATCGCCAGAGTTTCACCGCGGCGGACGCTGAATGAAACGTCATCGACTGCCCTGAACAACCCGGAATTCGTGAAGAACACCGTCTGCAGGCCATTGACGTCGAGAACCGTCTGTTCGGTTTGCGATCCCTTCATCAGCCTCGCTGCCTGGGATCGAGAATGTCGCGAAGCGCGTCGCCGAACAGGTTCGTTCCGAACACCGCAAGGCTGATCGCGATCCCGGGAAAGATCACGAGCCACGGTGCGGTGCGAACATATTCCGCGGCCGACTCGGACAACATGCGTCCCCATGATGGATACGGCTCGGGAATCCCGAGCCCCAGAAACGAAAGTGAAGCCTCGGTGAGTATCGTGGAGCCGAGCTGCGCAGTCGCCAGCACGATCAAGGGCGCGAGCGTATTGGGCAGAACATGCCGAAGGGCAATGCGCGTTTCGCTCATGCCGATCGATTTGGCGGCTTCCACAAAAGTCAGCTCCCGCAGCGCAAGGGTATTGGCGCGGATGACGCGCGCAACGGTCGGAATCAGCGGGATCGCGATCGCGATGATCACGTTGGGGAGCGAAGGTCCGAGAGCCGCGGTCATGATCAGCGCGAGCACCAGCAGCGGCAAGGCCTGCAAAATATCAGTCACGCGCTGGAACACCAGGTCGACCCATCCGGACAGATAGCCCGAGGTCAATCCGACGATCACGCCGATCGATGAGCCGAGCGCGGTCGAGCCGATGCCGACCGCGAGCGAAATGCGCGCCCCGTGAATGATCCGGCTCCAGACGTCGCGGCCGAACGAATCCGTTCCCATCCAGTGACGCGCATCGGGATGGGCGAGCGCGTGCGCCGAATCAACGCTGAGCGGATCGTACCGGCAGATCAGATCGGCGAAGATCGCGGCGAGCACGAACATCAGCATGAAAGACAAGCCGATGGTGCCAAGCACATGACGCTTGGCCAGAAATACGAACTTGCGCCAGCCTTGCGTCGCACTGGCGCCGGCTCGCCTCAGTTCGGCATCATAGTTGATCGCGTCCAAACGGTCCTCCTAATCCGAGTACCGGATCCGCGGGTCGAGCGCGGCATAGAGCATATCGACGGTGAAATTTGCGAACACCACAATGACTGCGATCAGCATCACCAGATTCTGCACGATCGGATAGTCGCGCCAGCGGATCGCCTCGACCAGGAAGCGGGCGACGCCCGGAATGTTGAAAACGGTTTCGGTGACGATCAACCCGCCGATCAGGAAGGCCGCCTCGATGCCAATGACGGTAATGACCGGCAGAATGGCGTTCTTCAGCGCGTGGTGAAAGTTGACGGATGCCTCGGATGCGCCTTTAGCGCGGGCGGTGCGGATATAATCCTGCCGCAGCACTTCCAGCATCGAGGAGCGGGTGATCCGCATTGTGAGCGCCGCGCTGCGGAAGCCCACCGCCATCGCCGGAACGCAATAGATTGCGAACGCCTCGGTCCAGGTTCTCGGGTTGGGGTTGAAGATCGGCATGGTCCCAAACATCGCAACGGATGCCATCAAAATCAGAAGGCCGAGCCAGAACGAGGGAAGCGATAGCCCGCTCAGGCTGACGACGCGCAATACGTAGTCGAGCCGCGTGCCCTGCTTGACCGCGCTGATAACGCCGAGCGGGATGCCGATTGACGCGGAGAACATCAGCGCCAGTCCTGCAAGCCTCGCCGTGATCGGAATCCGCGGCAGGATTTCATCCAGCGCGGGCTTTTCGGAAACGTAGGAATAACCGAGATCGCCGTGCAGCAGGCCGCCGATCCAATGCAGATATTGGGTGACGATCGATTGATCGAGCCCGAGTTCCCGCTCCAGGTTCGCCTTGTCGGCGGGATCGACATAGCCGGCCGCGGCGAACAGAATGTCGACGATGTTGCCGGGCACGATCCGCAACAGCACGAAAATGACGACGGATATCCCGAACAGGGTCACCAGCATCAGGACGAGGCGCCGGACGATATAGGCAAACACCTGGCTGCTCCTGTTACCGCGTATTCGGCAAGCATGAATACCGGTTTTGTGGTCGCGAAAGGCGCAGATTATCAGGTCGGCCGACGAGGCTTTTCATTCGCTTGCGGGGCGGATCTTACTTGTCCAGCCATACGTCTTCATAACGATAGCCGTTGTAGGAGCTGTTCACCATCACGGTGACGCCCTTCACATACGGCTGCCAGCAGGTACCGGTACGCGAGTGATAGATGATCGGTCTAGCGACGTCTTCCTGAAGCTTCTTATCGATCTCCCAGACCAGCTTCTTGCGCTTTTCGACATCCGTCTCCTGGGATTGCACGTCGAACATCTTCTCGATTTCCGGATTGCAGTAGTTGGTGTAATTGCGTTCAGACTTGCAGGAGTAGTTCTCGTAGAACGACTGGTCGGGATCGTCGACGGCGTTGCCCGTAAGATTGAGGCCGAGCGCATAATCCTTCCGCGCGATTTTCGGAAACCAGTTGGCCGTTTCGACCACGTCGAGATCAGCATCGATGTAGATGCTCTTGAGCTGATCGATCAGGATTACGGCGGGATCGCGGTAGACCGGAATGTTGCGCGTTGAAACCTTTACCGTGAGATGCTTGTCGGGACCGTAGCCAGCCTTCTGCATCAGCTTGCGGGCCTGCTCGCGGTTGGCGTTCACGTCGGGACCATAGCCCGGTATCGTCTCAAGCATTTCCTTTGGCATCGCCCATAGTCCCGCCGGCGCGGGCAGCATGGTGCCGCCGATATCCGCCTGCCCCTCGAACAGGATCGAGATGAACGCCTTGCGATCGAGTGCCAGCGCGAGGGCGCGGCGAATATCAAGATTGTCGAACGGCGGTGACGACGAATTGACGATGATGTTGGTGCTGACGTTGTTGGGTGCAACGACGCACACGGCCTTCGCGTCCTGGGTCTTGACGTCCTTGAGGAGTGGAATCGACACCTCGGTCGGGAACGTCATGTCGAACTTCCCGGCGACAAAGGCGAGAATGGCGGTCGAGCGATTAGGGATGATGGTGAACTCGATGCCGTCGAGATGC
The DNA here is from genome assembly GCF_035273305.1 of Bradyrhizobium sp. Classification (GTDB taxonomy): domain Bacteria; phylum Pseudomonadota; class Alphaproteobacteria; order Rhizobiales; family Xanthobacteraceae; genus Bradyrhizobium. The sequence goes on from NZ_DATEPI010000035.1 coordinate 7,399, forward strand.
GGTAGGCCCTTTTTCCAGTAATCCGGGTTGCGGGTGAGCTTGATGGATTCGTTGGCCTTGAATTCAACGAACTTGAACGGACCGGTGCCGATCGGGTGGGTCCGCATTTCCGCCGGCGAAACATGGCATGGATAAATAGGCGTATAGCCTGATGCGAGCAGCGCCAACAGCGCCGGCTGAGGTCGCTTCAGGTTGAAGGCAACCTCGAAATCGCCCTTCGGGACGACGTCGACGACTTCCTCGTACCAGGACTTGCGCGGGTTCTTACGAAACTTCTGCTGCGATTTTCCCATCAGCATGTCGAAGGTGCATTTGACATCGTTCGCCGTAAACGGTTTGCCATCGTGCCACTTGACCCCTTGCCTCAGTTTGAAGCTCAGCGACTTTTTGTCGCTGCTCCATGCCCAACTCTCCGCGAGATCGGGAACGATCGATTCGATGCTGTTTTGAGGCACGTCCTGCTTGTAGATGACGAGGTTATTGAAAACGGGCATGAACGGGACGTTGGTCGAGTAGGTCGCCTCTTCATGGATCGAGGCGCTGCCGGGGCTGTCCCGATGGTAGATCCGGAAAATGCCGCCCTGCTTCTCCCCCGCCGCTTGCGCGACTCCGGTGACTGCCAGCGCCGATAGCGCGACGATGGCAAGCGCCTGAACGCTCCGCATGCTTTACCTCCCTCGATACTTTGGCCTCATCTCGGGCCGATTTTCCCAAACGATATCATGGCGAGGCACCGGCGCAACCGGCAACGGCGGCGTCGGTATTGGTACTTCGGACTAATGCGAATGTTAGCGACCGCCGATCCCAACGGTGCTGTTGAGCGGCTCGGGAGTCTGTCAGACTTCCAGCTTGTCGCCGCCCTTGAGATGCAGAATTTCGCGGGCTTCATCGGAGCTGGCGACTTCCAGGCCGAGACCCTCGATGATGTTGCGGGCGAGCTGCACTTGCTCGGCATTCGATGCTGCCATCCGGCCGGGTGCCGCCCAAAGCGAGTCTTCGAGCCCGACGCGGATGTTTCCGCCCATCGCCGCCGCCATCGCCGCAATCGGCAGTTGATTGCGGCCGGCGCCGAGCACCGACCACACCATCTTGTCGCCGAACAGTCGCTCAGCGGTGCGCTTCATGTGAAGCACGTCCTCCGGATGCGCGCCGGTGCCGCCCTGCAATCCAAAAACCGTCTGCACAAACAGTGGCGGTTTCACCATGCCCCGTTCCAGAAAGTAATTGAGATTATAGAGGTGGGCGGTGTCGTAACATTCGAACTCAAATCGGGTGCCGGTCTCCGACAGCGTCTTCAGCACGTATTCGATATCCTGGAATGTGTTCCGGAATACGATGTCCTTGTTCTCCAGATGCTTGCGCTCCCAGTCATGGTCGAACTTCTTGAATCGATTCAGCATGCCAAAGAACGCGAAGTTCATCGAGCCCATGTTGAGCGAAGCGACTTCAGGCTTGTAGACGGCGGCGGGACGAACGCGCTCGTCAACAGTCATGGTCGGCGCGCCGCCGGTGGTGAGATTGACCACGCAATTCGATCGCTGCTTGATGATCTTCAGAAACGGCGCAAAGGCTTCCGGGCTCTGGTCGGGCTGACCCGTCTTCGGATTGCGGGCATGCAGATGCACGATCGCTGCGCCGGCTTCAGCGGCATCGACGGCGGCATCGGCGATTTCCTGCGGCGTCACCGGCAGCGCCTTCGACATTGAAGGGGTATGGATCGCGCCGGTTACGGCGCAAGTGATGATTACTTTGCGGCTCATGATTTGCTCACTTTCTGCAGGTCGATATTTCCGATCATTTGCTTTGCGCTGCCTTGTGCGCGGCCAGCGCCGCAAGCCGCTCGTTGCGCCGCTGCGTCAGCATCGTTATGCGGTCCGTCGTCGGCCGATGCGGCCAATTGGCAATCACCCGGTCCACATTCGGGCTCTGGTACACTTCGGGACCCGCAGCGTTCGAGGCAAGTTCCTTGTAGAAGCCGGTGTAACGCCCGCAATAATCCGGTATGCCGCCGGGGGCATTCAGCTCGATCGTCTCGAATGGCCCAAGGAACGACCAGCGCAGTCCAAGGCCATCCTTTACAGTGTGGTCGAGATCCTCCGCCGAGATGTAACCTTCCCCGACCAGCCGGAAAGCTTCGGCCAGCAGCGCGCCCTGCAGCCGGTTCAGGACAAAGCCGTTGATCTCGCGATTGATTGTGACCGGCACCTGCCCGATTTCACGATAGATCTTGGTTGCGCGATCGATCGCCTCGGGCGAGGTCCACGGCGCCCCGCACAGCTCCACCAGCGGCACCAGATGCGGCGGGTTAACGGGATGACCGACCAGGCAACGCGAGCGGCCCGGCAGCGTTTCGGTGAAGCGCGATGCCACGATCGCCGATGTGGATGAAACCAGGAGCGCGCCGGGCGGCGCGAACTTATCGAGCTGCGCGAAGATCGCCCGTTTTTCTTCGACGATCTCCGGTCCGTTTTCCTGGACAAACTCAACATCGCTCACGGCCTGTTCAAGGCTGGTGGCAGTCGATATCCGGGCGGCAGCTCGATCCGGATCGTCGGCGAGACCATGATGGGCCAGTCCGTGCAATTCATCGCGGATCAGGGAGGGCGCGGCTTGGAGTGAGAGAATATGCGGATCGGTCAACCGCACGTTCCACCCTGCGCGGGCAAAGATCACGGCCCAGGCCCGACCAATCAGACCGGCGCCGACGATCGCCACATTACGTTCGCTGGTTGTCATTTGCTATTCTCACGAGTCCTCACAGCCAAAGCACCTTGCGGCGCAGATCGAGGTCCTCCCGCAAGGCTTTGGAGGGTCCCTGGTGAATGACCCGACCGCGCTCGAGCGCTACCGTCGTATCGGACAGGGCCAGCGCGAGGTCGAGGTTGTGATCGACGATGATAATGGCGATTTCCTTCCGCAGGCGATCGAACGTCTCGAACAACTGCTCGACCACATTCGGTGCAAGGCCCTCGAATGGTTCATCCAGCAGCAATACGCGCACATCGCCGGACAACGCGCGCGCAACGGCGACCATCTGCTGCTCGCCGCCGGAAAGATAATCCGCCGGACTGTCCAGGCGCTCGCGAATGCGCGGGAAATATTCGTAGATCCGCTCGCGCGTCCAGTGAACGCCATTGCCGGTCTGGCGCTTCAGGCCGCCGAGTTCGAGGTTGTGCTCGACGCTCATGCCCGCGAATAGCCCGCGCCCCTGCGGCACATAGCCGATACCGAGACGCGCCGCTTGCGCCGACGAAAGCCCTATTAATTCGCTCCCGGCGAGCTTGATCGACCCGTTCGACGCCGGCGCGATCCCGACCAGCGTCTTTAAAAGCGTGGATTTGCCGGCTCCATTGCGGCCCAGCAAAGCGATGATTTCGTTTTCATGCAGCGTGAAACTGACATCGTTTAGGATGTGGCTCTTGCCGTAAAAAGTCTCGATATGGCTCGCTGCCAGCAGCGAATTCAAGCGCGCGGCGGTCTCACGCGGTCGTGCGGCGATCTCGGTTGCGCCGGAGCCGATATACACTTCCTGCACCTTGGGGCTCGAGCGCGCATCCTCGACTGATCCGTCCAGCAGCACGCGGCCTTCGTTCATCACCGTGATCTGATCAGCGAGTTGAAACACCCGATCGATGTCGTGCTCGACCAACAGCACAGGCAGATCAGAGGAAATGCGTTTGATGATGGCGCCGATGCGTTCGCGCTCGGCGGCGGCGAGGCCTGCGAGCGGCTCGTCGAGCAGCAGCACGCGCGGCGCCGTGGCGAGCGCCACACCCATATCGAGCAGGCGCTGGCCGCCATATGACAGCATGCCTGCTTCGGCCTTTTCAATGCCGGCCAGGCCAAGATAGCGAATGACGGCATCAGTTTCGGAATTGATCGCTTGAATCGACAATGCGTTGGTAAAGGGATCAAACCGGCGGGGATGGCGCGCCTGCACCGCCAGACGAATGTTTTCGCCCACGGTCAGGGCAGGAAACAGATTGGTAATCTGGAACGAGCGGCCGATCCCGGCGCGCGCTATCTCCTCCGGCGTATGTCCGGCGATCGATTTTCCCATCAGCGATACGGTGCCCTCGTCGGGCGGGAACATGCCGGATAACAGGTTGAATGCCGTTGTCTTGCCGGCGCCGTTGGGACCGATCAGCGCGTGCAGCGTGCGGTCCGCGATCGAGATATCGATGCCTTGCACCGCGCGGATACCGCCAAAGCTCTTGACGATATGCCGCGCCGCAAGCACCGTGCGCTCGACGTGAGATTTCGGACGCAGGAATTCCGGCAGCGGCAGCACTTCGATGCGGCGCGCGGACATCGCGGCGTCTTCAACCATCTTCTTGCGGAAGGGCGCGATCAACCGCTGGCCTACTCCGACCAGGCCGGTCGGTGAGAACACGATGAACGCGACGAACACGAGGCCGAACCAGAACAGCCAGTTCTCGGTGTAGATGCCCAGAAATTCGCGAAACAAGATAAAGAACAACGCACCAAGCGCAGGGCCGAGGAAGCTGCGCATCCCGCCGATCACGACCATCGCCAGAAGATCACCCGAGAAGGAGACCGAAATCGGATCGGCCGAAGTCATGCGATTCTGGTAAAGCAGAAGGATCCCGGCGAGCCCGGTGATGGACGCTGACAAAACGAACGCGGTGAGCTTGTAGCGGTCGGTAGGATAACCAAGAAAGCGCGCACGCTGCTCGTTCTCGCGGATCGCCACCAATACGCTGCCGACGCTCGAGTTGTGGAAGCGCCATAGCAGCACGAGCACGGCAAACGCGATTGCCGCCACCAGCCAGTAATAGTCGGTCGAGGATTCCAGGTTAAACCCGAGTAGCGTCGGCCGCGTGATCCCGCCAAGCCCGTTCTCGCCGCCGGTGACTTCGGTCCAGCGAAACGATACCGCATAGAGCATCGCCGCCAACGCGAGCGTCAGCAAAGAAAAATACACGCCGCGACGACGCAGGATCAGATAGCCAAATGCCGTCGCAATCACGGCGACGATCAAAACGCCCGCAATGGTCGGGCCGAAAAACGAATCGTGCATGAGGTTGCGCTGAATTAGCGCCGCCGCATAGGCCGCAAGTCCAAACCACGCGCCGTGACCGAACGAGACCAGGCCGGTGTGACCGACCAGAATGTTCAGGGCCATGCAAGCCATCGCATAGACCACGACTTCGGTAGCCGAGGTCATGGTGAGCCCGAGCGCGAGCAGCAGCGGCGGCAGCACCAGAAGGCCGAGTGCCGCGATCAGCAGCGGAGCGGGAAATCGTCGCCACATCACCGCTGTCTCACTCGAACCGCATGATGCGCTAG
>NZ_DATEPI010000036.1:0-2519 GCF_035273305.1 Bradyrhizobium sp.
AGCGCCAGAATCTGGGTCGGGCGATCCGGTCCCGCCCGATAGGCCTCGAGCCCCCGTGCAATGATCTCGCTACCCCCAACGATGCTCTTCAGCTCCGCCTTGAAGCTCGGCGCCTCTTTTCGATTCGGATGACGCAAGCCCTGGTAGCGCGACGCCAGTTCAATGATGTGTTTCCCTGCCGTGCTGTCTTCGGCGCCTGCTTCCTTTACAGCGTGACGCAGAATCTCGCCGTAGCGCTCGGGCGCAATGGGCAGGCGATGCTCGAAATACCACACCGAGAGACTGCCGTGATCCGGATCGTATCGAAGTTCGATTTCGCCTTTTTCGAGAGACTGTCCATAGGAGGCGCCAAGGATCGGCAGCAGCACGCCAGGGCGTGACCGAAAAGGCAGGATGTCCCAATCGATATCGAATGAGACGGCATGCGGGGACGCCGGACCCCATTCCAGCACGTCGAGCCACCACGGATTGTCGGCGAAGTGCACACCGACATGGTTCGGAACGAAATCCAGAATGAGGCCGAGGTCGTGCGCCTTTAGCGTTTCGCTCAAACGCTCAAACGCCTCTTCACCACCGAGTTCCGGATTAAGCTGAGTGTGATCGACGACATCGTAGCCATGAGACGAGCCGTGGCGTGCCTTCATGAACGGCGATGCGTAGAGGTGCGTGATGCCGAGGGACTTCAGATAAGGGAGAATTGCCGCCGCAGCGTCGAAGCCAAAATCCGCAGTCAGCTGCAGGCGGTAGGTTGCGAGCGGAATGGCCGGCGGCATTAGCGTGCTCCAATACGCCAGACCACCGACCATGGCGGCATAATATTCCCGCTGTCGTTGCCCCAGATTGTGGCGCCATCGCACGGCTCACGCGGAACTTCAGCTTTCGCGAGATTGGCGTGTAGCACTAAGCTTGCGCCATCGCCCATCCGCCAGTGAGCTTGCAGCAATCCATTCTCCGCCGCATTTGCTTTGCCAAATGTGGCACCCGCCAGCCGCGGAATGATTTCGCGCTGGCGTATCGCCAGCAGTTCGCGCACCAGCGCTAGCCGCTGTTTGCCTGGCGCTTCGTTGATCGATTTCCAATCCAACACCGCTGACTGAAAAGTTGAAGCGGCCAGAGGGTCGGGCACGTCATCGCCATATTTAGCGTAAGCCCAGGCATATTCCTTACGCCGCCCGTTGCGTACGGCCTCCGCGAGTTCGCCCTCAAATCCGCAGAAGAACGGGAAGGGCGCTTTGCAGCCCCATTCCTCTCCCATGAACAGCATCGGAATCCCCGGAGCGATCAACAGGACCGCCAGCGCAGCCTCAATCGCATCCGCGGCTACATTGCTTTCAATTCGGTCGCCGAGAGCGCGGTTGCCGATCTGGTCGTGATTTTCCAGGAAATTGACAAAGGCGGTGGGAGCAAGCTCGCCGCTGGCTTCGCCGCGCGGCTGCCCATCCCGATACGGCGATGGCTCGCCCTGATAGACAAAGCCTGAGCCGAGCGCGCGCGCGATGTCTTTAAGCGGCGAGCGCTCATAATCGCGGTAATAGCCCTGCGTCTCGCCACTTAGCGCTACATGCCATGCGTGATGGTAATCATCGTTCCATTGTGCACGATATTTGCCGCGCGGCGGATCTTCCCCAGGATCCAGAACGCTCACCCGGTTGTCGTCGTTCTCAAGCACAAGGTGAATGTGTCGTCTTGTTCTCGCAGCCAGATCGCCGGCGGCGAGGCTAAGATCGCGCAGCATGGAAACCTCGCCCGGCTCTGTGATCGCGTGCACGGCATCGAGCCTCAGGCCGTCGAAGCGATACTCACGCAGCCAGTATAGCGCGTTCTCAATGGCGAAGGCGCGCACCTCTTTTACCCGGTAATCGATCGCGCTACCCCAGGGGGTCTGCGCCTCCGTGAAGAAGGATGGCGCGTAGCGGCCGAGATAATTTCCCTCCGGGCCGAAGTGATTATAGACGACGTCCAGGAAGACCATCATCCCGCGCAGATGCGCTTCGTCGATCAGCATCTTCAGATCATCGGGACGGCCGTAGACGCTGTCGGGTGCGTACCACAGCACGCCGTCATATCCCCAGTTGCGCGTTCCGGCGAAATCCGCCAACGGCATCAACTCCAGTGCGGTGATGCCAACTGCTACCAGATGATCGAGCTTGCCGATCATGGCTTTGTAGGTACCTTCTTCTGTGAACGTACCTACATGAGTTTCGATCAGGACGGCTTCGTGCCAAGGCCTTCCGCGCCATTCCGACGCGCGCCAGCGATAGCTTGAGTGATCGACAACTTCGCTGGGCCCCGAAACATCATCAGGCTGGAAGGCGGAAGCCGGATCGGGAACGTCGATCTCGTCATCGATCCTGAATTTATAGAGCGCGCCAGCCTTAACCCCTGCGATATCGGCGCGAAACCAGCCATTCTCTTGGCGTCGCATTGGTTGCGGAGTTGGCAGCACTACGTCCACGTGCTTTGCTGCTGGCGCCCAAAAATGAAACGTGGCGCCGTCTGCTGTTAATTGCGCGCCGAAT
>NZ_DATEPI010000037.1:0-50539 GCF_035273305.1 Bradyrhizobium sp.
TTGCATTATAGAGTGAGCCCATCGCATTGCCGAGCCCGGGCGCAACGTGGACGTTGCAGGCAACGAGGCGCCCCGAGGCGCGGCTGAAACCATCGGCAATCGCGACCACCAGGCTTTCCTGCATAGCCATGACATAGGTTAGATCGGGATGGTCCTTGAGCGCGTGCATGATCGGCAATTCGGTGGTGCCGGGATTGCCGAACAGGTGCGTGATGCCCTCGTCCTTGAGCAATGCGAGAAATGCCGAACGCCCGGTGATGCGATTCATGAAAGTCCTCCCTGCCCCGCGGCCGTTGCCATCGGGATTATCATCATGGCGGATCGAGAAGGTTGAGACCAAGGAAGTGCTATCATGGCTGCCCTGTCGGTGTCCCGACCCCGCGCGCGGCATCAGAACATCCCGTCGCGATCGCGGCTCTTCTTCTTTTTGGAGCGCTGCCACACCACACCGGGAAAACCCTTGAGCGGCACCAGCGGCTCGCCACTGTAGGCCCAGTCCTGCGACTCTTCGATCGCAACATGATAGAGCGGCTGCCGGCCGGTCCGGCTGGAGAAAAGCGCGCGCGGAATATTCACCATGTGCGGCGAGCGTGGTCGTTCGTAGCAAATCGGGGTGCCGCAGCGCGCACAGAAACTGCGCACCGTTTTCGTGGCACCGTCATCGTACCTTGTGATGCCGTCACTGCCGCTGGTGATCCGGAAACGCTTGCGCCAGCTCCCGACATACGTTGCGTACGCCGCGCCATGGGCACGCCGGCTCGCCGCCGAATGATCATGCCATGCCCAGCGCGCGGGGACATCGATCTCGAAGCAAACGCTTCCGCACAGGCATTTGCCGGTTGCGATGCCGGTTGAGATTGCTCCCGCTTTCGCTGCCCTGGTCATCGGGCGCTCCGTTGATCGTGCTTCGTTTGCGCGCGTCATGACGCTCAGGCCCGCTCCAGTTCGCCGTAAACCGGATAGTCGGTGTAGCCGCTCTCTTCTCCGCCATAAAACGTTGACCGGTTGTATGGCGTCAGCGGCCATCCTTCTCGCAAGCGTCGCGGCAGATCGGGATTGGAAATGAAGATGCGGCCGAACGCTATGGCGTCGGCGTGGCCGGCGGCAATCGCGGCTTCGGCGCTCTCACCCGTAAAGCCGCCAGCAGTGATCAACACGCCCCGCCAGATCGGCCGGAATAGCACCATCGCTGACGGCACATTCTGATGGTTGACCTCGGCGCGGCCAGCGCCGCTTGACCGCGGCTCGATGAAATGCAGATAGGCCAGGCCGAGCAGATTGAGTGAACGGATGACATGGCTGTAAAGCGGCATCGGATCGGCCTCGCCGCTATCATTGGCGATCCCATAAGGAGATAGCCGCACGCCGACGCGATTTGCTCCCCACACGCCCACGACAGCTTGCGTGATCTCCATCAGAAATCGGGCGCGATTTTCGATCGAGCCGCCATATTGGTCGGTGCGCAAATTTGTTCGTGATTGCAGGAACTGCTCGATCAGATAGCCATTGGCGCCATGGATCTCGACGCCATCGAATCCGGCCTTTAGCGCGTTGATCGCGGCCTGTCGGAAGCTTTCGATCACGTCCGCGATTTCGCTGGTGGCAAGCGCGCGCGGCGTTTCATACGGCGTCACTTTTCGATCCGCCGTCATAGTCTTTAATTCCGGAGAGATCGCGACCGCCGAGGCCGAAATCGGCAATGCACCTCCAGGCTGGAACGAGGAGTGCGAAACGCGACCGACGTGCCATAGCTGAAGGAAGATGAAGCCACCTTTGGCGTGCACCGCCTCGACCACCTCTTGCCATCCGCGGATTTGCGCGTCCGAGTAGATTCCCGGCACACCGGGATTTCCATATCCGCTCGCCATCACCGGCGAGGCTTCGGCGATGATTAGGCCGCCCGATGTCGCGCGCTGGCCGTAATACTCGGCGTTCAGCGGCCGCGGCGCCAGACTGGCGCGATCGGCTCGCATCCGCGTCAGCGGCGCCATGACGACGCGATGCTCAAGCCTGTAAGGCCCTATTTGCAACGGCGAAAACAACGACGGACAATTCATCTCTGCCCCGAAGATTGCGGACGGCAATGTTTAGCCGGTTCGGCGTCGCGGCAAAAGCCTTTGGCGAAGCCATCCATGGCGGCAACAGCAAAAGTGGATTCCTTCGTTGGCGACCCCCACCCCGCGCTCCCTTATCCCTCCACTTGTGGGGTCGAGACGAGCAAAGCTCGCTCTGGGGTGGCGCGAAGCGCCGGGTGGGGTCGTTCCTCGCATGAGGAAGCAGCCCCCACCCGTCACATCGTTCGCTCCGCTCACGATGTGTCCGCCCTCCCCACAAAAGGGGAAGGGATGGAGTGCGCCGCAGCCTTCCCACATATCTCTCCAATTTCGTCGCGCAAAACCCATACCTCCGCGATCTCGCCGCGCAGGTCGCGCGAGTTTTGCTTGATCTGAAGCGCATCTGAAACTCAGAGGGCGCAGGGAATGCCGGGCGCTCAATGCACCCGCAGTCTCGCGTGCAAAAAATAGACAGCACACGAGGTAGTCACCACAGGTTCACCGAAATCATCCGGCATTCCCCGCGCGATGTTTTACGACTTATACGTGATCTTCCCGGTGATCGGGCTTTGTTGTCACCGTCGCCTGCGAAATTAATTCGCCGACTTGACGCCAGCGTCGAGGCATCAGAACCACACGACTTCGCCGTCCGCTTCACATGCCATTCGTCAGCGGCACGTCAGCGTCCATCGCATCCCGCACCACGTTTCGTGACGTTGCGCAACGCCCCTCGTTTGGAACAGGACGGAGCAGGTTATGGATTTGATTTGGGGCAAAGGAGAACGAATATATTTTTGCCAATTGCGATGGACAGCGGAATTGCCGATTTGCCCGTCAGGCAAATCGCACAGGGTTGATAACAACGTGACCTGTCGACGTTATGTGTTGGTCTCGATCACCACATAGCTGTCCTCGACATGAACCGGGAACGTCTCGGCGACGTAAGGTCCCTTGGCAAGCGTTTCCCCATCCTCGATTACGACAGGATAAGTCCGCACCTTGACGCGAGCCGGATCGAACCAGGATTGCCCGGTTCGCATGTCGAACTCCCATCCGTGCCAGGCGCAACGGAGCAGTTCGCCGACCCGCGAACGCTGATAGACGCCGGGCTCCGGCGAAGTCAGCCGCGCGACGCAAGCCGCCTTGTCCAGCGGCGCGCCCGCATGCGGACATCGATTGAGCAGTGCAAAGAACTCGCCATTAACATGGAACACGACGATGTCGCGGCCGTCCACGCTAACCACCTTGTTGCTGCCGGGCGGGATCTCCGTGGTGCGCGCGACGATGTGACGTGGCATGGAATCAGAGTTTGTACAGCGCGCGGGCGTTGCCGTTAAAGATTTTCGCCCGCTCGGTTTCGCTCAGCGGAGTCCTGAAGGCAAAACGCGGATCGTCAAAATCCCAATGCGGATAATCCGAGGAGAACAGCAGACGATCGACGCCAACCCAATCGATCAGCGATCGCAGGTGCCTCGCCTCGTCCGGCTCGTCGATAGGTTGAGTGGTGAACCAGAAGTGTTCTCGCACATATTCGGACGGACGACGCTTGAGATGCGGCACCTCGCTGCGGAAACGCTCGAAATGCTGGTCCATTCGCCACATCGTCGATGAAATCCAGCCGAAGCCGCCTTCGATGAAAACGATCTTCAGCCGCGGGAACCGCTCCGGCACGCCTTCGATCACAAAACTTGTAAGCGTCGCCGCCATCGAATGCGCGTTGGATTGATGCTCCTCGGCGTAGTAGGACGGCCAACCGCCGCCGCTGGGCGCGTGACCACCATATCCGCCCACGTGAATGCCAAGCGGCAGCCCGAGTTCCTCGGCGCAGGCATAGATCGGCCAGTAGCGATGGCGGCCGAGCGGCTCGTTGGCGCGTGGTGACACATTGATCTGAACATATTGCCCGAGCTTGGCGCAACGCTCGATCTCGGCGATCGCCGCCTCGGTATCGTCCTGCCCGACCAGGATCGAGGCCTTCAGCCGTGGCTCGCGACTGGTCCAGTTGGCGAGCTGCCACTCGTTGATGGCGCGCTGGATCGCTGCGCCGAAATCGAGATTCTGCTGCGAGAAGATGAAGAGATCGAGCACCTGCAGGATGCCGAATTCGATGTCGAGCGGGTCCAGGTGCTGCTTGCGCATGAAGGCGAGATCGGATCCCGGTGGTCCGCCGGTCGGCGGCCATGCATCGCGCCGCGCGATCAAGGGTGAAGAGCGCGGATATGGCGTGGTGCCGATATACGGCGTGCGGAGATGATCGCCGTAGGTGCGCAGATGCTCCTGCCATCGCTTCGTCAGGAATGGATTGAGATCGGCGCGCGAATGCAGGCTCGGATGCACGTCGCAATCGATGATGCGCAGTCGGCTCTTCGCCGGGGCTTCCTGCTCAAGCAGTGGGCGGTCGATGACGTCGCTCATGCGATCCTCCTTCGGATCAGGTTCATGCGGCGAGAGATAGCCGCGGAAACGTCTCTAGCGGATTGTCGGCGCACATGCGCGAAACGATGCTGGCAGGCAGATGCGGCGGGATCGCGTCGTCGCCGTCGAATTGCCAATGCGGATAATCCGACGAGAACAGGAACATCTTGTCGCAGTCGATCATGTCAATGATCTCGGCGACGCCCCTGGCATCCGGCGGACTATCAAACGGCTGCGTGGTCAGGCGAATATGGTCACGCATGATGGCCGCCGGCTCGCGCTCGATCCAAGGCACCTCGACGCGGACGCCGCGCCAGGTCTTGTTGGCCCGCCACATGAAAGCTGGTAGCCAGCTTATGCCGGACTCCATCAGCACCACTTTGAGTGTGGGGAATTTGACGAACACGCCCTCGTAAATCAGGCTGAGCACCTGGGCCTGAAAGGCCTGCGCCTCCGCCAGATAATATTCATAACGATAGGAGGGCCAGCCGACCGAACTCGGCGCGCCGCGGTACTCGCTGCCGGCATGGATTGCGATCGGCAGCTTGTGCTTCTCGGCAGCCTGCCAAACCGGCCAATAATGCCGCCGTCCCAGCAGGCTCTCGCCTTGCGCAAGCACCAGTACCGACACGAACCGGTGATCCCCGGCGCGGCGCTCGATTTCCTCGATCGCGAGATCTGGCGCCTGCAATGGAATGACGATCGAGGCGCGCAGGCGCGAATCCCGCGCCAGCCATTCGGCCGCGATCCAGTCATTGATCGCCTTGCAGAACGCGGATGCCATATAGGGATCATACACCGCTTGCGCACCATAGAGCACGTTGCAGATCGCGTGACTGGCACCGAGCTGATCGAATGCGCCGCGCTGCACCATCTTGAGATCGCTTCCGGGCTTGCCCTTGGCGGGACGCCAGTCGGCGCGGCCGGATAACGGCATATCGGGCGGATAGCTGGTAAGATCGAGGCCATCAATGGCCCGGCTCACCACCTGTTCCTTCCAGTGATCGTCGAGATAAGGCAACAGCGTGGTGCGGGTTCCGCCCACCGCGGGATGGATGTCGCAATCAATCCGCGTCGCGGCCATGCGCGTTTCCTGCGTTTCGTTTTGGCGGCTTGCCGCCTGCGTTCAAATGTGACGCCGATGATGGCCGAGCGCAAGGCTTGGTCAGGGGACATGGACATATTAGTTTGGTCGGGCAAGGATGACGCGATGCTTTTCGAGGAACTGCGGCCCGCCGATAATTCGACGCTCTCCGCCTCGCCCGAGCGGCAGCTGCTTGTCGAGGCGCTGCTCGCTGACTTTCGGCGAGCCTATCCGGTGATAGATTTTTCGCTGGTGCCTGAGTTCAATTTTCTCAATGCGCAGGCCCTGCATTTCGGCTCCAGAAAGCTCGTAAAACTTTATGGCGGTTTGGCTTTCAATTTCGCCATCGGGGAGGATGCATTGATGTTCGCGCTGCTTCATGAAACCGGGCATCACTTCGCAACCGGATCTCGACTGGTCTTGAATCCTCGCCTCGCCTGCGAATGCGCCTCGGATCTTTGGGCGATCAACGAGGGAGCAGCAACTCTTCTGGAGAGAACCGGCCGCTCCGTCGACATCGCAAACGCGCTTAACGATCTGAATCGCGCCATCCAGCAGCAGATTGGCTCCGGTCAAATCGAATCGCCTGCTTCGTCCGGTCATTCTCCCAATTGTTGGGCAATGAACTGGGAGGACCGCAAAAAGTCGATTCTCATCAATCGGTGTGTCGATACTGGCGCGTGTCCTTTGGCCGAGTTGATGTTGTCGGCGTCAAGTCCACTGCGTTAGCCGAAACAAGGGTTCTCGATCATTCGCGCAATTTCGCGCACAATGAGCAACGCTGCCCGAGACGCCGCCGCAACGAGCTAAGGCTGGTTCTGGTCCTGATCGTCCACCGGCCAGGGCAGGTTGGCGATTGGCGTTTCGCTAGCCCCCGGATTGTTTTGATGGCTAATCGGCCCTCCCTTGATGTGATGTTGACAAATCAGGGTCAGGCATAACACGTGATTGTTAGTGCCGCCGATCTGCCAGATGTGTCCAGGGTTTGTATTGTTCGGCTCAAGATAAACCGTCGACGGATGTCCTCCGGGAGTCGTGGCGTACGTTGCGTTGAATACCACGCCGACGATGTTCTTGCCGGGATACGAATTGGTAATCGCGTTTTGTAGCGCGTTCTTGATCGCGTCCGCAGTGGTCGGCGATCCGGTTCCTGAGGGATCGTGGAGCGTTTCCAGCGACTCGAGAAAAAAGTACCATCGCGCGCGAGGATTTCGTCGACCAGGCTGTGTCGGGTTGCTTGGGTCCGTATCGTTTTGTGATTGCGGATAGGCTCCAATTCGTCGTGCGATCCTAGATAGCCTTTTGGAAGGATCAAAGAGCTTGAGGCCGTCAGCATCATTATGGCTGGCTACTGCCGTGAATGCGTTACCGGAAAAAATAGTGTTGAGTCGAAATACTATTTCTTGATCCATCGGATTGGGAATCAATGAGCCCATTTTTATCTCCTTTGAATTGAAATGCACCTCATTCAGCTTGCAGCAATCGATTTCGGAACTTGCCTCCATTCTCAGGTTTGAGCAACCTGCAGCCAGCGCTCTGGCCGGGACGTAATGCGGAGCTTGAACCGCCGCCAATCAGCCCGGCGCCGGTGCGGATGATTGCCACCATACCGCTTACCCGCCGCGGAAATGTGCAACCGATCACACATTTCCGAGATTATTTGAGAACTTCTTCTCGGATAGTGCCGTAGAATTGCTTGGCTTCTAGAGCTATACGTATTGCGGATGCAGCCAAGCGTCCGCTGTTGTCTAGGGGCTACCAATGCAGTGTCTGCGTTGCGGTTGCCAGAATAGGGCGACCAACGAGTATTGCGAGGCGTGCGGTACTTCTCTTGGTGCCAAGTGCAGCGCGTGCGGACATCTCAACGGAGCGACAGCTCGTTTCTGCGGACGGTGCAGCGCGGCATTAAGCCTGGGGCCTCCCGACGTTTCTAACCAGTCCTGGCAGCATGTCCTGAGATCATTGAACGCGAAGGGTGGAGAGCGAAAGCGCGTCACCATTCTATTTGCGGACATTCGTAATTCGACCGGCCTCATGGATCGCTTGGGCGATCCCGAAGCGGGCATGAAGCGCCTGAAACCCGTTCTCGATCTCATGAATGAAGCCGTTGTTCGTTACGAGGGCGTCGTCAACAAATCTCAAGGCGATGGCGTCATGGCGCTGTTTGGCGCGCCCCAACCCCATGAGGATCATGCCGTCCGTGGCTGCCTTGCGGCGCTCGCCATGCAAGATGGAGTAAGGCGCTTCGGCGATCCCGATTTGCAGATCAGGGTTGGCGTTCACACCGGTGAAGTTGTCGTTCAAGCGATAGAGCACGGCATTTACCAGACCTATGACGCCGCAGGGGCAAATGTGCATCTCGCCAATCGCCTGGAGCAAATGGCTGACTCAGGTACGATTCTGATTTCGAAAGAGACTTACAGCGCCGCAAAACAGTTCGTCGAAGTCGAGCCGCTGGGCGTTCAGACCATTCGCGGGATCGCCACGCCGACTGAGATATTGAAACTGCGGGGCCTTCAGCACGCCCCCTCCAGCGGAGTCTTTCGGAGCGGCAGGCGCTTGAGTCCTCTCACCGGCCGCACTGGCCAATTTTCAGCGCTTGTGCTTGAACTCCAAAATACGATCAACGGTGAAGGACGCGTGGTCGGTGTCGTCGGCGAGGCCGGCATCGGCAAGAGCCGTCTGTGTTTCGAATTTGCGGAAAGCTGCCGTCAAAAGGGAATTCGCGTCTATGAGGCGCGTGTCCTCGCTCATGGTAAGGCAACGCCATTTCAGCCCGTGCTGGAATTGCTGCGCGATTTCTTTGGACTTCGCGTCAAGGAAGCGGTCGATGTTTCTCGTCGTCACGTACTTGATAAATTGGCCGCTCTCCCGGTTTCTGAGGATTTGGCGTCGGTATTGCTGGACTTTTTAGGCCTGGCCGACCCCCAGAGGACACCGATCAAGCTGGACCCAAAGACGCGCAAAACACAGCTCCTCGATTTTGTAAGAACGCTACCGCGGTCACCCGGGCAATCTACGACGGTCGTCATAATCGAAGATCTGCATTGGATCGATGCTGCAAGCGAAGAGTTTGTGGAGGCACTGGCAGACGCCGTGGTGGGCACCACCACTCTTCTGGTCGTCAACTTCAGGCCGGGCTTTACCGCGCCTCTGATGCAGCGTTCGCATTATCGGCAGATCAACATGCCTCCGCTCCCGCCGGCGCAGGCGGCGATGCTGGTACAGGATCACTTCGGGAACGACCCCTCATTGGCCTTGCTGAGCAGGAACATCATCGAGCGCGCCCAAGGAAATCCGTTCTTCCTGGAGGAATTGATCCACGCGCTCGTAGAACGCGGAGATTTCGAAGGTGAGAAGGGCGCGTACCGGCTGAAGGGCGGGATCGATTCAATTCCTCTGCCCTCAACCGTGCAAGCGGTCGTGGCCGCCCGCATCGACCGTCTTGAAGAGAATGCGAAAAAGGTTCTCGAGATTGCCTCAGTCGTCGGACGCGAGATTTCGACATCAATTCTGGATGCGGTCGCTGGATTGGCGCCCGCCGAACTTTCGGACGCGGCCCAGCATTTGAGGCAAGCTGAACTGCTTTACGATGTACCGCCTTTTGAACAGCGACTTCTTGCCTTCCGTCACCCGCTCATCCAGGAGGTTGCCTATCGATCACTGATGCACGAGCGTTGCCGCGAGCTGCATGCAAAGGTAGCGCAGGCAATCGAGAATCTATTCAAGGATCGTGCGGAAGAGCGGGCGTCCCTCTTGGCCTATCACCTGGAACAAGCTGGTGAGAATCTCAAAGCGGCTCAACAGAATATGCGGGCCGCGGTCTGGATCGGGACCAACGATCCAAGTCAAGCCCTGCGCAGTTGGAAGAAGGTCCGCGAGCTGTTGTCTCAGCTGCCATCGTCGCAACCAATAGACTACTTGAAGATGATGGCCTCGGGCCAAATCGTAAACTTTGCCTGGCGCGAAGGAATCCCGGCGTCCGACGCTCAGCTCTACTTCGAAGAAGCCAAACAGCTGGCGCTGGCGCTGGGCGATATCCGGGCCAATGCGCTGATTCACGCCGCTTACGGAAGGATATTGGCGAATGGCGGATCGGCGGATGAGTATGTCGAAAAAATCCAGGAAGCCAAGGCTATCGCCGAGCAAGGCAACGACCCGAGCGTTCAAACAATCCTCAAGGCCGTACTCTGTCATGCGCTGTGGTTATCGGGTCGCATGAGAGAAGCGCTGGAAATGAACGTTGCAGCAACCGACCGAGCTCACGAAATCGTACAATTCGATCGCCAAACGCTGGGTTTTGACATCGAGATCTGGTTGACCGTTTTGCGCGGTCGAACCTTGATTATGCTCGATCGGAAGGAAGAAGCGCGCCCCTTCCTCGATCGAATCCTTCAGCGGGAAGGTAGCCAGGTCGACCCGATCCATGACGTCATGCCAAGTATGGCATATGTGGACCTTGCCTGGGCTGAGGGAAACATCACACTGGCTCAAGAACATGCCGAACGGGCGTTTTCTATCGCCGTGAAGACCGGAAACCCCTACCTGCGAGTCTACGCCCAAGCCCTTCGTGGTCTCTCTCACATCGTGGCGGGGAGGCTCACTTCGGCCATCGACGATTTGTCCGATGCGCTCAGCTTCGCTCGATCTCGAAAGGCCGGCCTTGAGAACGAGCCTCGTATTCTCGCCGATTTGGCGAACGCGTACCGATTGAATGGCGATACTGCGATGGCGCTCATTACTGTCGATGAGGCGATCAAGGTTGCGACCGGACGTCATGCCCGTATTCCTGAATGCCTGGCCCGCATTGTGCGAGCGGATCTGTTGCTGCAGTCCGCATCCGCCGATCAGAGAGCAGAAGGCATGCAGGAGCTGGAACGTGCCAGGGAACTGATGCGAGAGACCGGAGCAATGCTTTTCGAGAACTTCATCGACGCGACCGGCATCGGAAACAACACTGCTCGCCAAATTTCCACCAAGGCGAGCTGACCGGCACTTTCGAGTGAAAGCGAGGTGGGTCTTACTTGAATCGGGACCTCTGAAGGCAAGCGTTTTGAGCGCGGTGATCGGGCTGCATTGTCCGGTTCACCGACAAATCAATGCTGGAATAAAAAACCGCACCAGGGAGAAAAGTCATGGCTGACAGCGTTTACAAAGTCATCGAGTTGGTTGGAACAAGCAGCAAGTCCTGGGAAGACGCTGCCAAGGCGGCGGTCGAGCGCGCCGCGAAGAGCTTGAGAGACTTGCGAGTGGCGGAAGTGGTCCAACTGGACATGCAGATGGACGACAGCGGAAAGGTCGAGTCGTACCGCGCGAAAATCAATGTCTCGTTCAAGTACGAAGGCGAATGAAAGCTAATGCGCGCCTGAAATGATCGCTCAATGCGGCGATCTCCGGCGATGAGCATCGGCGTGGGTTTGGCAATCTCAGACCCGAGCGTCAGTGGTCAGCCGGCGTGGCAGTCCGCGCCGGGGCTTCCTGGCGCGCCTCTTCATGGGCAGTTCTCATTTCTTTTGCGCTCTTGAGGGCACGCCGGATATTGTTGTCATCCGAGCTGCCGTCGAACGTGAGCAGCTTGAGGCAATGCGGGCACTGCATCTGAAACCCGCTGCGAATCTTCTGAAACCGCTCTCTGAAAATCCTGGAGCACTTAGAGCATTTGATCTTGATCTTATCGTCTAGCATGGCCGTGCCTTTGGTCGCGGTACGCAGAACTAGGTCCGCGACAAAAAACAATAACCCGCAAAGAGTTAACGAAGGTTTTGCCTGGCGGCTGCCTGGATAGGGTATTCGACCTTGAATTGTGGCAGCGTTTGCCTTCAATACTCCCCGATTATGTCCGAGCAGCTATTTTAGTCGACCGCCGACATCCGGGGTGCGAATTTTGCTGTTTCTGTTTGCAGATTACGAACTCAATGCGAGCCGTCGCGAACTCCGTCGTGGATCGGAAACCATACCGGTAGAGCCGCAGGTGCTCGATCTATTGATTTTTCTGGTCCAGAACACGAATCGTGTCGTCACCAAGGACGATCTGATTGCCTCGGTGTGGGGCGGCCGGATCGTGGAAGATACGACGCTAACCAGCCGCATCTCCGCGGCTCGAAAAGCGATCGGCGAAACCGGCCGCAACCAGAAGCTGATCCGCACCTTTCCCCGCAAGGGCATCCGCTTCGTCGGTGGGGTGCGTACTCGAGATGATGACGATCTGAGCGACAAGGGAATTCCGCCCGCGGAGGTTGCGTTCAAGCTGTTGCAGCGGACCCCGGTGCTCGATCGTCCTGCGATCGCGGTACTTCCGTTCAGCAACATGAGCGGTGATCCGGGGCAGGATTATTTTTCCGACGGAATCAGCGAAGACATCATTACAGGGCTATCCAAGCTGCGCTGGTTCCTGGTTATCGCGCGCAATTCCACCTTTGTTTATAAAGGCAGGTCCGTCCACGTCAGGCAGGTCGGTGAAGAGCTTGGGGTGGGTTATGTCGTCGAGGGCAGCGTACGCAAAAGCGGAGGACGCCTCCGCATCACCGCGCAGTTAAACGATGTAACGACCGGCAGCCATCTCTGGGCCGAACGCTACGATCGCGACTTCGCTGACGTGTTCGCCGTGCAGGATGAAATTACCGAGGCCGTTGTCGCGGCAATCGAACCGCAGCTCTATGCGGCGGAAAACCTTCGCGTACGCCGCAAGCACCCCAGCAGCATGGATGCGTGGGAGTTGGTAGTGCGTGCGCTGTCCCATTATTGGCGGGTCACCCGGCAGGATAATGAATTGGCGCAGACGCTCCTGGAGCAGGCGATTGCCATCGACCCGGATTACGGCCAGGCCCTCGGCGTGCTTGCGGCGAGTTATACATTCGGCGCCCATATGGGTTGGGCGGACATGCAAACAATCTCGGATATCGCCGAGCGCACGGCGCTGGCAGCAGTCAGAGCTGACAGCGAGGACCCATGGGCGCATCATGCGCTCGGGGCTTTCTATCTGATTACACGGCGGTTCGACGATTCCCTGGCCGAGTTCGAGCTGGCGCTGCGCCTCAACCCAAGCTTTTTGCAAGCGCAGAATTATTATGCCACCGCGTTGAGTTTTTGCGGCCGGTGGGAAGAAAGCCTTGAAGCCGTCAGCCGGGCAATTCAATTAAGCCCCCGCGACCCGTTCTCCGCTCTCTACTATGGTTCCGCCTGCCTCGCCCAATACATCGGGGGCAATTACGAGGAAGCGATGCGCCTGGCGCGAATTGCCATACGCCTTCGGGCCGACTATGCCGCCGCGTACCGCGTGCTGGCGGCTGCGGCCGGGATGTCAGGCGACGGACAAGCCGCCACAGGCGCATTAAACGATCTTCGCCGCGCGCAACCCAACATTTCGCTTGCTTGGATCACCGAACACGTGCCGTTCAAGCGCGACAGTGATCGTGAACACTACCTGGAAGGTTTTCGGCGGGCAGGCTTGCATTAGCGCGCAAATGCCCGCTTTTGCGCAGCGCAGCCAAGCCAAAGGAGTCCGTCTCCATAAATTCTCAAGCTCGCCGCAAGAATAATAGAAGGCGACCTCAAAGCTTTTTGCGGCAAAGGCGCGCTTTATCTCATCACAAGTCGCGCTTTTCGGTCGGGCAATCCCTATCAATCGGTTGAGCGGCTAGTTTCCTGGCAGCTCTTTCGGGATTGGTCGCATGTCTTCTTGTCATGATCGTGAGGGCCTCGCGTTTCCTTCCTGTTCTATCTTGCCGATCACAAGGGTCCGCGAAAAGCCGCGAACAGGATTCTGGAATTGGATACTGATGGCTCTTCATGACTCGAGATATCGAGAAGCTAAAAAGATTATCCGCCTCAACCAGCATCTCCTGAGCTCATGTGCAGAGGTCCCGACTCCACCTCAAGCTGGATCGTCAACCCTGTCGGCGGGACCAAAAAAATGACCAAGCGAATTCTGGTGGCGGCAACGATCGCTCTGTTCCTTGTAGCTCACGGCTACGCATTGCATGAGATACACGCGACAGACCAGATCGATCTGTCGCCTGAAAAACTTCCCATGTATGGGGACTAAGCTCGCGTTTCACGCAAAAGACCAATAAACACCAATATTTCATAACCAGGAGATTTCATCATGACTTCACATAAAGGCAAATGTTTCTGCGGATCCGTCGAGATTGAGGTTCAGGGCTCACCTGAGGGAATGGGTTACTGCCATTGCGAATCATGCCGCTCTTGGTCCGCGGGCCCAGTCAACGCGTTTACGCTGTGGCAGCCTCAGAACGTAAGAGTCATCCGAGGCGAAGAGCACCTCGGACACTTTCAGAAAACCGAGACAAGCGACCGCCAGTTTTGCAAGAAATGCGGTGGCCACCTCATGACCAATCATCCGCCGCT
Source organism: Bradyrhizobium sp. (assembly GCF_035273305.1). Taxonomy (GTDB): domain Bacteria; phylum Pseudomonadota; class Alphaproteobacteria; order Rhizobiales; family Xanthobacteraceae; genus Bradyrhizobium. The sequence continues at coordinate 13,921 of NZ_DATEPI010000037.1, forward strand.
CGGGCTTGTCGACGTGTATGCGGCAACCATACCCACGCTGAAATTCAGCCCGGGGGTCCACGTCAATTATTCCGAAACCGTGCTGCCGATGAAGGACGGGCTTCCCAAGTTGAAGGACTTCCCCGCCGAGCTGGGCGGATCGGGAATAGCGGTTCCTGAGTAGGGATTGAGCTGATCGCTCGGGCAGGCAGGCCCTCAAACCGAGCGTGCCGCAAAATTGTTCGTCATGGGTGATCTGATCATCAAGTTGTGGGGTCCCGAGCGCGCCGCGATCGGGACCCACACCAATCAAGTTAAGGCCGTGCTTCCAGCACCATGCTGAACGGACCTTCCGTGGCGCGGCGCACGCGCGTGAAGCCCGCGCCCTTGAGCACCTCTCTCAGCTTTGCCTCGCCCGCTTGGGCTCCGAGCGCCTCGCCCACTTCCTGTGCCAGCGAAGTTGGGACACAGATCATGGTCGACGCGTTGTAGTAGAGCCGGCTGACCGGATTAGTGACATTGTCGCCGGCCTTGTCTCCGGCAATCGGCTCCACAATCATCCAGGTGCCATCCGGCTTCATCAGAGTACGGAGATGCGAGGCGCAACCGCGCGGGTCTCCCATGTCATGAAGGCAGTCGAACGTCGTAATGAGATCGAAATTTTTCTCGGCGATGGCCTTGGCAGGGGCAGTCTCGAAACGCACGCGGTCCGCGATGCCGTGCTTTTTTGCATGGGCATTGGCCTGCTCGATTGAGGGGGCATGAAAGTCGTATCCGATGAATGAACTTTTCGGGAACGCCTCCGCCATCAACAAGGTCGAGAAGCCCACACCGCAGCCGATGTCGGCGACCTTCGCGCCCGCTTCCAGCTTGGGTGCGACGCCATCCAGCGCCGGCAGCCACGCCTGCCCGATCGCATTGACGTATCCCGGCCGGAAGAACGCGCCGACGGCGCAGAAAAGGCAGCCGCTGCTTTCGCCCCATGCGACTCCCTCGCCGGTCCGAAAAGCGCTCTCCACCTTTGGCTGGCCCTTGATCATCTCCGCGGCCAAATCGAACGCGCCTTCCAGGTAGACCGGGCTGTCCTTTACCGCGAACACCATTGCCTGTTCAGGCGAGAGGCTGAACTGATCTGTGGCCGAATCGAAGTCGATATAGCCGTTCGATGCCTGAGCAAGCGCCCATTCCTTTACATATCGCTTCGCCAGGCCGGTGCGACCGGCGAGTTCATCTGACGTTGCGGCGCCATGCTTGTGCAGAGCCTGAAACAATCCCAGCTTATAGCCGATGCTCCCGGTCGGCACGCTAAACGCGCCGCCAAGATCGCCGAGCATCTTTCCAACTAATCCGTTCAGTTTGTTGCTATCGATATTGTTCATAGTCAATCATCCTTCCAATGTTTGTCGCTAGCGCTCGCTTTCGATCGGGCAGCCGGATTTGATCGGCAATGGTTTGGAGTGCTCTCAGGTGAAATCCGAACGCCTGGATTGTTGCCAGCGCGACCGAAGCTTGGCGGCCTCGGCCAAGCCGTCACCGATCTGGCTGCGATCCAGGCCCATATCTCGCAAATCCCGTTCGCTCAGGCTTCGCAGGAGAGCCAGATTTGCCTGGTATTCACGATGTGCGATTAGAGCAGCAATCCAGTTATTGATGAGACGGCCGACTCGCCTTGCGAAATACCCGAAGGCTCTTCGAATGGCGGCCGGAGTCGCGGAAAAGTTTGAAGTATCATTTAGAAACGTCATTGGTATTTCCTTCAAAGGGTGGTGCTTCCCCCTCCCCCGTTTGCACCATGCACCTTCCGATCTCCCAAGACTTTCAGAGAACTTCGATTTATTCTCCAGATTGACTTGAGATGCGCGTTAGAAACTCCACTTTTTGGCAATGTCGTTGAGTGGCCTGATGAATTTTCCAGCCTTGATGGGCGACAAAATCGATACTTTCGGAACGGCAAATGATTTTCAACTTCGGAGACTGCAGACTTGATGTTGAGCGGCGCGAACTAAGGCATCGAGGCGCAGCGCTTCACGTCGAGCCGCAGGTATTCGACCTGCTGGTTTACCTTCTGAATAACCGCGACCGGGTCGTCACCAGGGACGATCTGATCGGTTCGGTTTGGGGCGACAGGATCATTTCTGATTCGACATTGACCAGCCGTATCAACGCTGCACGCAAGGCGATCGGCGATACCGGCAAGAGCCAAAAGCTGATCCGAACGATCGCACGCAAGGGATTTCGGTTCATCGAAGCCGTAGAAGCGAAACCGGCGATTGGCTTGCCAAGCAGCGGAGCCGCAAAGGCGGGCGCGGGTGATTCAGATGCTCTTGGTTCGAGTGAACGCCGAGCGATTGCTGTCCTTCCGTTTACGAATATGAGCGACGACCGGCAGCAGGAATATTTCTCGGACGGTATCAGCGAAGACATCATATCGGCGCTCTCAAAGCAGCGCTGGTTCTTTGTGATCGGCCGAAATTCATCATTCCTCTACAAGGGCAAATCCGTCGACATAAAGAACGTGGCCGAACAACTCGGCGTCCGCTATGTCATCGAGGGAAGTGTGCGGAGGGCCGGCGACCGGGTGCGCATTACAGCGCAACTCAACGACGCCGCTACAGGCGGTCATATCTGGGCGGAGCACTATGACCGCGATCTTGTGGATGTGTTCGCGGTTCAGGACGAAATAACCAATGCCATCGTTGCCGCTATTGAACCGCAACTTTACGCAGCGGAAAGCTTTCGGGCCCGGCGCAAGCCGCCGAACAGCCTCGACGCGTGGGATTTGTTGATGCGCGCGCTGTCGCATTTCTGGCGTGTGACGAAGCAGGACAACGTGGTGGCACAAGCATTGCTCGATAAGTCAATCGCCATTGATCCTGATTACGGCAAGGCGCTCGGCGTGCTCGCGACCAGCCATTCATTTGGCGCTCATATGGGTTGGGAAGATATGGCGAGCGCCTTGCCACTCGCGGAGCGTGCGGCGCTGGCGGCGATCCAGATCGACAGCGAAGATCCCTGGGCGCACAGCGCCCTCGGCGGCGCATATTTGGCGATGCGTCGAATCGAGGATTCGCTGGCCGAATTCGAGGTGGCGCTGCAACTCAATCCCAACTTCTCACTGGCTCAAGGCTTCTATGGCTTGGCCTTGATCTATACCGGCAGGTGGCGGGAGGCCGACGCCGCGGTCCGTCGCGCGCTGCGGCTCAGTCCGCGTGACCCGTTCTCCGCCATTTATCATGGTGTCGCGGCCTATGCTCAGTTCACAGGACGCAACTATGACGAGGCCATCGCTGCTTCGCGCGAGGCGATTCGAGAGCGCGGCGACTTCGTCGGAGCCCTGAGGGTTATGACGGCAGCGGCTGGCATGGCCGGCTATGCCGAAATTGGGGCGAGCTCGTTGCAAGAACTTCATCGCACTCAACCGAATATTTCGCTCGCGTGGATCGCCAACCAGATTCCCTGGAACCTGGACGCCGATCGCGATCATTACCTGGAGGGCCTGCGACGCGCAGGCCTGACCTGATCCGGTCGTCAGCGCCGCTACTCCAGACCGGCGCGCCGAAAACCCTCGAGATAGCGGTCGCGGTCGACATCCAGTTTGAACGGTATTTCTTTGGCAATCCACGCCAGCGAGATATTGGGCTGGGCACGACGCAACTCCGAAATCGCGGCCTCTGCGATTTCCATCTTGCCGGTCATCCCCGCCGATGCGGCCAGCACGCGATGCGCCCCAACAAAATCGTTTCGCTGTCTCAAACCTTCGCGCGACATGCGAATCGCTTCGTCGTAATTGCCGCCGACGAACTGGGCATAAGCGACGACACCGCAATAGACCGCGGCAAAGGGATCGCGCGGGCTTAGCCGCAGCGCCTGACGCGCGGCAAGGTCGCCATCTTCCCAGCGGCCGCAATACGTCAACGCGACCCCATAAATGCCGCGGGCCGGTGAAAAACTCGGATTGAGCCGTAGCGCCAGCTCGAACTCCGCCAAAGAATCCTCGAAACAGCGCGTGAACAGATAGACGCTCGCCAGCGCGTAATGCGCCCAGGGATCTTCGCTATCGGCACGGATCGCCGCGAGCGCGGCGCGCTCTGCAATCGGGATTGCCGTTGCCATGTCCGCCCAACCCATGTGCGCGCTGAACATGTAACTCGCGGCGAGCAGGCCGAGCGCCTGACCATACTCAGGATCAATACTGATGGCTTTCTCAAGCAGTGCCTGCGCAACCATGTTGTCCTGCCGGGTCACGCGCCAATAATGAGATAACGCCCGCATGACCAAATCCCACGCGTCCATGCTGTCGGGCGCTTTGCGCTGGGCACGAAAACTTTCGGCGGCGTATAGCTGGGGTTCTATCGCGGCCACGATGGCCTGCGTGATTTCGTCCTGTACCGTGAAAACATCGGCGAGGCTGCGGTCGTAGTGCTCAGACCAGATGTGTACACCGGTGGCGACATCGTTAAGCTGCGCCGTGATCCTTACCCGATTTCCCTCCTTGCGTACGCTTCCCTCGACGACGTACCCGACGCCCAATTCCTCGCCGATCTCCTTGATGTGCACCGCTTTCGCTTTGTAGATAAAGGAGGAGTTTCGGGCGATCACATAGAACCAACGCAGCTTGGACAGCGCGGTGATGATGTCCTCGCTGATGCCTTCTGAAAAGTATTCCTGTTCAGGTTCGTCGCTCATGTTCGTGAACGGCAGAACCGCAATCGCTGGCTTGTCGAGCGGCGATAAAACAGGACGCGGTGCTTCGACGGCCTCTTCCGACTGACGCGCGGCATTCTGCGGCCGATGGGCGATTTGCTGTGATCGCAATGGACCGACGAAGCGGAAGCCTTTGCGGGCAATCGTACGGATCAGTTTCTGATCCCGACCAGTGTCGCCGATCGCCTTGCGTGCAGCATTGATCCGGCTGGTCAGCGTCGATTCGGATACGATCCGACCGTCCCAGATTGCCTCGATCAAATCGTCCTTGCTGACGACCCGATCGCAATTGTCCAGCAGATAGACAAGCAAATCGAACACTTGCGGTTCAACAGCAATGCGTTCAGAGCCGCGGCACAGCTCGCGTCGCTCCGTATCAAGCGTCTGATCGGAAAAGACAAATTGCATAGTATTTCCACGCTTCCTGCGTCGTCTAAAGGAATAATCAGGCCAGCCTAAAGCACAAATCAAGCGCCTCTCAGAGACTTTGGTGCGCGCAAGCCCATGTTCGGTTCATCGCGGTCGCATGCATTGACCGCGTAGCATACCGAAAGGAAAGGCCATGGCCAACGCGACCTCGACCTCGGTGAAACAGAGTAGCACGCCCTCAGCGACATCCGATCTGACAGCACTTAAAATCCGCCAGCAGGCGGCATGGTCGTCCGGCAACTACGCCGTTGTCGGCGTAACGCTGCAGATTGTCGGCGAACAGCTTTGCGAGACGCTGAATCTGCGCCCGGGGTCGAAGGTGCTTGACGTTGCGGCCGGCAATGGCATGGCTAGCCTGGCGGCGGCAAGACGGTGGGCCGACGTTACCTCGACCGATTACGTGCCGGCACTGCTGCAGAACGGCCGGGCCCGAGCAGAAGCCGAAGGCCATTCGATCGAGTTTATCGAAGCGGATGCGGAAGCTCTCCCGTTCGATAACGGCGATTTCGATACCGTGCTTTCCACCTTCGGCGTGATGTTTACGCCAAATCAGGACCTAGCGGCTGGTGAGCTCCTGCGGGTCTGCAAACCCAAAGGCCAGATCGGCCTGGCGAATTGGACGCCAGATGGCTTCATAGGACAGATCTTCAAGACACTTGGGAGATATCTGCCGCCGCCGGCCAGCGCTAAATCCCCTGCGCTTTGGGGAACACGCGCGCGTCTCGCCGAAATGTTCGGAGACGCCGCAAGCGACATCAGGACCGAGAGCCGTTACTTCAACTTTCGCTACCGCTCGCCAAAACATTTCATTGAGGTGTTCGAGACCTACTACGGCCCCATCAACAGGGCTTTTGCCACCCTCGACCTGCCGCGGCGAACGGAATTGAGGAACGACTTGCACGCGCTGATCGTGCGCATGAACCGGGGAAACGACGGCACGATGCTTGTGCCGAGCGAGTACCTCGAAGTGGTGATCACCAAATCATAAGAGACTGAGGACCAGGTCATCCAACGACTTCCTGAATTTCCTGACGGGCACCATTGGAAATAGAACGATGAACGATCATTTCAAGATTTCATCTCAGGCAGGGACTAGCGGTTCTGTCATCGCGCTTCATTGTTCGCTGAGCTCCGGCCGTCAATGGGATCGTCTTGCTCAGGAGCTTGGAGGCAGACACCAGGTGATTGCGCCTGATATCTCCGGTTATGGCGGTAATGCGACGTGCTTCGCGTTGCCAACCACCTTGACGGAAGAGATCGACGCATTGAGCCCTCGGCTCAGCGAGGACGGCGATCCCCTGCACATCATCGGCCATTCCTATGGCGGTGCGCTTGCTTTCAAAATTGCGACCGATCCGCGGTACAGAAGCCGTATTCGAAGCCTAACGCTCATCGAACCCGTTCTGCCGACCATCCTGATGGAAAGCGGAGCGGATCGGCGATTGTATGAGCATTTCGCTCGGCTGGCATATGCCATCTACGAAGACCTCTGGAAGGGCTCTTCCATGGAGGCGATTGAAAAGTTTCTGACCTTCTGGAGAGGATCCGGACCTGAAGAGAGGCTGTCATCGAATGCGTTCGTGCGGCTGGCGGAGCAGGCTGAAAAGCTTGCTTTTGATTTCGCCTCGGTGCTTGCCGAACAGAATGTTACCTCGGCGGCCGCCGCCATCCGGGTCCCAACACTTTTGATCTCCGGCGGACTATCCCCCTATCTCACTCAGCGGGTGGTGGGGCGGCTCGCAGCAACGATACCCGGAGCTGAGACGAAGTACCTGCCCGCCGCAGGTCACATGCTGGCGATGTCGCATGCCTTGTCTATCAATCCCGACATTGCGCGTCACATCGCGCGGGCTGACGAATTCGCAAACCTTTCGTTGGCGCTCCGGGCGTTCTCCGAAGAGGCTCCTGTTGTGATAAGCTAAACGGCGACGGCGAACTTGGCGAGATCCAACGTCGGAGTGCTGCAGTCCGGCCCCATCACCAACGATGCATGTTTCCTCGCTATAACACCGAACCACATCAATGAACATCAGTTCGCTGAGCCTGGTCAGCACGCTTTCGCTGCCGGCGCGTTTATCGGCGAGTTCGGCAACAGCAAAATGGATGAAAAAACTGCCAACGAACCGGTGACGGCTGCTATGTTCAGCGCGCAATCTGGAGGTTTGGAGAATCATGCGTGAGCTGGCAGGCAGGGCGGCATTCGTGACAGGCGGGGCGAGCGGCATCGGTTTTGCTCTGGGACGGAGACTTGCCGAAGCCGGAATGAAGGTAATGCTTGCGGACATCGAGGTAGATGCCTTGAAAGCTGCCGTCGAAAATCTGCGCAATATCGGACCGGAAGTGCGCGGGGTAGCATGTGACGTTACCGATCCCGTCAGCGTCGAAATGGCGGCCAAGGCATCATTTGATGCGTTCGGAAATATCCATGTAGTCTGCAATAATGCCGGTGTTGGCGGCGGCAGTGGCATCGACGACATCTCGCTCGAAAATTGGCGATGGGTGCTGGACGTCAACTTGATGGGCGTGCTTCATGGTATCCGCACCTTCCTTCCGCACATTCGCGCCCACGGTGAAGGCGGCCACATCGTCAACACAGCCTCGATGGCCGGGTTGAACAGCGGCATGGGGTTCAGTGCATATTCAGCGAGCAAATTTGCAGTGGTAAATATGTCCGAGGGACTGGCTACACGGATCAAACCTTTCGGCATTGGAGTGACAGTGCTTTGTCCCGGCTTTGTTCGGACGCGCATTACCGAGAGTGGCCGCAACAGGCCGGCGCGGTACGGTCCATCACAGAAGCCGGACCCGGCGAGCTCAGCAGGCACACTGGCCGCGCAAATTGCCGAGATGATCAAGTCCGGGCTCGATCCGGACGATGTCGCTGCACAAGTGCTGACAGCAATCCGGGAAAACGAACTTTATGTGTTCACTCACCACGATGCGGATTGGCGTGGCGAGCTGGAGGCCCGGTTCGCCGCCATTCTGGCGGCGATGGACAAAGCGGCGGTTCGTCAGGCCGAGAGGCTATCTTAGACCGACGCCGGCAAGGCATTCGGTTTGACCTGCCGCGGTGCTCGCCCGCGCCGCCGAAGTCGTACTCCGCCGTCCCGCCATAGCTTTCCGGCACGTGTCCGCGGCGCCGACGTGTCGGATATGCGCCTCCACGTTCGTCCTAGGGACAGATCGGACAGGAACAGGAGCGGCAGCCGTGGTGCAGCAAAGCAGAAAGCCCGAAAACGAAATCAAAGCAATTATCGAGGCGTGGGCGGACGCAGTTCGCCGGCATGATCTTTCAGGCATTCTTGCCCATCATGAGCAGGACATTCTGATGTTCGATGTCCCGCCCCCGCTGCAGTCGCGAGGAATGGATGAGTACAAGAAGACGTGGGATCTCTTCTTCAAATATCACAAGCCGTCACAAGCGTTCGACATTGAGGAACTCGCAATAACGGCTGGCAAGGACGTCGCCTTTGCCGCCGCCATCATGCGGTGCGGCTCTGATACGTTGAGCGGTCCTCCCGAGGAAGGCGGATTCCTGTTCAGGCTGACAATTGGGCTGCGCAACGTGGATGGGGCCTGGCGCATCGCGCACGAACATCACTCAGTGCCATCGACGGACTAAGCCCGCGAATGCTTGGAGTGCTGGGGATCAGCTCGGCCGCATCGCTAGCCGGCTGACCATCAGCAATATCCCGCCAATCTGCGGCAGCAACGCCAGCAGGATAAGGCGAAGCATGACGAAATCGTGGGCCGATGGCTGCAGCGCGCCATGGGTAACCCACGCAACGAGCTTGATAGCGGCACCGGTTTGAGGATCCGCCGCCTGCCCGACCGATGCCATAGCGGTGTCGAGGATCTGGCGGCGTTCGGCCACCGTCGCTTCGCGTTCGCGACAGAACTTGCCAACGCCGTGCATGCATTCCCGATCCCGCGCTGACATGGCGTCACTCAACGCCGATTGAGCCGCCGTGACCGCTGTCGTTACGCGCGCCGCCCGCGCAGCCGTAACATCGGTGATGTTAACCGATGCGAAGCCGATGCCGGCGGTGACCGCAAACACAAACGTCATCGCCCACACCGCCCATCCGGCAAGAGAAGTGGCGCGCTGACGGCTGTGCCAAAGCCCAGCCGCACACGAGGGCATGACCAGCGCGACGAGATCTGCAGCTACACCAATCGCCAGAAACAACCATCCAGCGATATCGCTCGATCCAAGCGATCGGGCGAACCAGCCGTTAGTGGTGACGCCGACTCCCGCGAGCGCGAACGCAGCGAACAGCAGGAAGATCGAGGCGACCGGCCGGTATGACGGAGTGACGCCGCGTGACGTGGTTGTGGACGGCGAGATGACGGACGACTCTGGCAATGCCGGATTGGACGACGAGAAATCTATCGGTATCAGTGTTTCGGAAGACGGAGCGTCGGCATCAGACGAGACGGCAGCCTTTGTCGTTTTTCGTTTGCGCGGCCTGTACGCACGGGAGCGTTGGGGGCCGGTCTTGGGCCTTCTCGGTTGGTGCAGGGCAATGATGGAAGCAATAGTGTCGTCAGCCATTGGAACCGCTCTGTTCGGTTGCGGTGGTAGGCACGGCGGCATGGTGCGAACATAACGTCGCGCCACTCTGCTTCATCGGCGTGCGCTCTTGATCGGAGAACCCTGACACCGTTCACCCAGTGGATCAAATCGCTGGATTTAAGTTCATGGGGATAATCGCTGACCGTGTTTGCAATGAATGTCACCTGTTGAATCAAGGAGACAATCTCACTGCAAGCACCGCTTTGGCCTTCGATCGCACGACGATGCGTCGGGTGTCGCTCGATTGACACAGCCGGAACAGACGCACCGCATGTGGCATATCTGCCTCAGTCAGCGCAGTTCCCGCAACTTGCGCAATTTGCCGCACTCTGGTCGTATTCCGGCGTTCATGCTCAAACTGAGTCGGAGGCAGAGTCGGCGGGGCTTTGCCTGTTCTATTAACCTGAGGGAGAACTACATTGTTGAAAATCGCAATCGTAGCCGGTGCAACGCTTACCATGCTGACTGCCGCCGTCGCTGCGGATCTTCCGCACCGACAGCCCGTCTATCAAGAGGCTCAGGTCGGCAAGATGCCGATCGGCAAAAGCCCAATCGGCAAGTCCCCCATCGGGAAGAGCCCGGTCGGCAAGTCGCCCATCGCGGCGCGGTATTGATTCAGCTCTCGCCGATCTGACCGTTATCGTCGACGATTGAGGGGCGAAGCGTGGCAAATACACCGCGGAGATCAGGACTGTGCTTGCTTGCGGGATTCACGCTCGCAGTTTTGCTCCAGTGCACAATCCAGTCCGCTGCTGCACATGCGATCGATACTCGCGCCGGTTCGGAGCGTACTTCCGAGCGGCGCGAGGTCCACCGACGCACCTCTGAAGCGAATGCGTCTGTTACCAGTGAGGCGCCCGTTGAATCAAAACGGGCGCTGCAGTCCACTCGAACCTTGGGGTCCCCGTCAGCAAAGGGCCCGTACTATGTCGATTTCAGAGCCAGGACCGCGGCGAGTTGGGGGCACGCTTTCATCTGGTTTGGAAAGACAAGTGAGCGAAAGGTGGAGGTTGCGGGCCTTACACCCGCGGGCGACACCTTCTCTTATGTGCTTGGCTATTTGACTTGGGTGCCGTCCGAGACCGGCGCAAGCTACGGCGATCTTGATCCGCAATACCTGACCGCGAGCTATCGCGTTTACCTGAATGAGCCGGACGCAAAGAGAGTTTTCGCCTACATCAAGAAATTGCAGGCGAGCTCACCGGTCTGGAATGCGGAAATTTCCAATTGCACAGCGTTTATCGGCGACGTCGCAAATTTCATGGGCTTGAAAGTTCCTCATCGCTGGCAGCGTCCTGAGGAGTACGTCAACAGCCTCAAGGCGATGAATGGCGGACGGCAGATCGTCCACCTGTCTTCAGAATAAATTCAGCGTTCACGCCCAAAAACGTGCAGTGAGGGAACTCTCGCACGTCTCTGGGGGCTGCGCTCGAACCACGCAACCGTCCAATGCGTCCCTGCAAATATTTGGCGGTAGAGTCATCCGACGATGCCTGAGCTGGGTGTTCGCGCTGCCATGAAGCAGACCTTCCCATCCGGTGGCCGCTACTCGTCATCTTCGTAAGGTCTGGGGCGATCATAATCACGATCGCGTCTCGATCCATAATCGCGCTCGCGTCGATACTCCTGATCGTAGCGCGGCTGGTCGTCGTCGCGATGGGCGCCCTGTTTGAACACCGCACGGCACGGCGCGCTGAGATGCGGGGTGTTTCGGCGTAGGCATGCCACGATCCGATCCACATCGGGCACATGCGCGCCGCATAGTCGCCACACATCGGATGTGCACGCCATTTGTTGTTCCCAAGTTCCGCGATACTCCTCCGAATATGCGGTGTTCTGAACGGCGATGCCGCCGCAGATCGAAATTGCAAAACTAATGGCCCGATGTGCTCGCATGTCCCATCCCTTCGAACCTGCGGAACTCCGCAATGGAAAGTGCTTCAGCTCACGGTCCAAAAGAAATGCGGCCCGGGAAGGTTCGCGCCGAACAATAAGATGTGAAGGCTTAACCGGGTGCACCGGCCAGCTGGCGTTTGCAAGCTGTACAAACTGCGCGCGCGTGAGGGCAGGAAGCGGATCGCGCCCATGGTTGGCTGCAAAGTTGAGTGGTGTCCGTTAGTCGAGCAACCAGCGAAGCGATTCTGTCAGGCGTTCAGTTGCGCGTTCAGCGTACCACTGGCCGTGACTAAAAATCACGAACTCCGGCTGAAAGCTGACCAGCTGCTTGGCGGCCGCTGAAGCTTGTTTGCCTTTCATTCTAATGATCGCACGAAGATAAATCGGCGCTCTCGCATTTGGCCCCACAACGCCGATCATGCGAGCAGCCGGCCTAAGCAGGGCAGGAATCTTTGCGATCTCGAGATTTTGGGCCAAGTCCGTGAGGACAATCGATTTGGAACGCTTGTGGAGGAAGGCGACCTCCGCGAAGCCAACACCCTCGACCAGGATCTGATCGATTTCCGCAGACCAAGGTACCGGTACGTCGGAACATAATTCATGATCCACGCGGACGCCGGCGCGCCTCACGGGTGCGCGCTTTGCGACACCCGGCGCCGCCCACGTCTGGACCGCAGGGCAATGCTCTTGCCACTGCTTGACGAACATCCAGTGCGCGATGTTTGGAGCCACAAGATATTTGATAACTCCGATGGTTTCGATCGATCGGTGAAGCGCACTATCGAACCGTGTCGGCGAGTGCAGGATCAACGATCCATCCTGAAGACGGAGAATCGTCATACGGACAGGAAGCGGAACTACGCCCATCACTGTGATCGGCCCGCTATCCACGACCCAAACAGATTCGGCAACAGGCTTCAGGACGTCCAGCGGCGGGTAGACTGGATCGGCTTTCACATCATACTCCCAGACATAAAACCCGAACGCGCCCCTCAGAGATGGGTGTCAAACATCCATTATTCCATTACGTTCCTGGCTCAGTCGTGAGGGAATGATGAGAGTTCTGATAACGGGAGTGACCGGCCTGATCGGGTCCTCGCTCGCGACTCGCCTGACGCACGAAGGGCATCAGATCGTTGGGATAGGTCGTCGGACTGGCAAACAGGACAACGTACATCGCTGGGTCACTCTCGACATCTCATTAGCGGTTCACTCTGAAAACTGGCTGGTCCATCTGGATGGCGTGGATGCAGTCGTTAACTGCGCGGGAGTGCTGCAGGACAGCGCGGGCGAGAATACCGAGGCGGTTCACTCGAGCGGGGTGGCCGCTTTGTTTGCCGCCTGTGAACAGATCGGCATCCGACGTGTCATACATTTGTCGGCCATCGGGGTTGATCGGGCGCAGCCTTCGCGTTTTTCAGCCACAAAATACGCGGGCGACCGGCAGCTGATGGCAACAGATCTCGACTGGGTGATCTTGAGGCCGTCTGTCGTTCTTGGCCGCCCGGTGTTCGGCGCAAGCGCGATGATCCGCGGACTTGCCAGCCTGCCTGTGCTGCCGCTGATGCCTGACACGCAACCTATCCAGCCTGTTCAGCTTGCGGATCTCGTCACCACCATTTCATTCTTTCTCAACCCAGATGCTCCCTCGCGCCTGGAGCTTGAACTTGCTGGACCCGACAGATTGCAGTTGGGGGAGATGATCGCCGAATATCGCGACTGGTATGGCTGGTCCCCGGCGCGCACGCATATTATTCCGCATTGGCTCGCCCATATCCTGTACCGGCTCGGTGATTTTGCCGGTGCGCTCGGCTGGCGTCCGCCGATGCGAACCAATGCCGCTCGCGAAATTGCAAGAGGAGCGGTTGGCGATCCGGCGCCGTGGACTTCCGTAACCGGCATCCGACCACAATCAATTAAGCAGGCGCTAGCGGCTGAGCCGACGACAATTCAGGAGAAATGGTTCGCGCGCCTGTATTTGCTGAAGGCGGTTACGTTCGTGGTGTTGCCGGCGTTCTGGGTCGCCACCGGCGTGATTTCGCTGACAGTGGGATACCCGAGCGGACTGGAGCTCATGCGCAGCACGGGCGCGGGCCTGCTGTCTGGACCCGCGGTGGTGGTCGGGGCGCTCGCGGATATCGCGGTTGGAGCCTGCATTGCCTGGCGACGCCTAACCGTATTCGGACTCTACGGTGCGCTTGCGTTGTCGCTGTTCTATGCCGTCGCCGGCACGATCCTCCGGCCTGATCTTTGGCTCGAGCCACTTGGTCCACTTGTGAAGATCCTGCCCATCTTCGTATTGCACCTGATCGCGCTGGCAATCCTGGAAGAACGCTGATGCTTTACTTCGCGTTGAAATATCTGCACGTCATCGGCGCGGCGGTGTTACTCGGCACGGGCGCCGGAATTGCGTTCTTCATGCTGCGCGCGCATCTGACCGGCGAAGCGGCTATCGTGGCCGCAGTCGCGCGCATTGTCGTGCTCGCCGACTTTCTGTTTACCGCGACCGCGGTAGTGGCTCAGCCGCTGACCGGGATTGCCCTTGCATACGAGGCAGGGTATTCGCTGCGCGAGAGCTGGATCGTGCTCTCGATCGTCCTCTACATGGTGACCGGAGCCTTTTGGCTTCCGGTAGTGTGGATGCAAATGCAGATGCGCGACCTCGCGAGCGCTGCGGCAACTGACGGAAAGCCGCTTCCGGCGCGATACCAGACCTTGTTTCGGGTTTGGTTTGCCTTCGGCTTCCCGGCCTTCGGCGCTGTCATGATGGTTTTCTGGCTGATGATTTCCCGGCCGTCGATCTGGTAGCGCGCCATCTCCGGGCGTCCCAGTTATGCCCGCGGCAGTCTTGCTTCTTGATAATCCGTGGCATTCGATCGATTAAGTTAACGCCCTCGAAATTCGTAAAGCCGTAACCTGCTTCTCCCTTGAGACTTGGGAGCAGGAAATGCATCTCGTCAGGCGCTTTTTCAAAGATGAGAGTGGCGCGACCGCTATTGAATACGGATTGATCGCCGCCGGTATATCGATCGCGATTATTGTCGCGGTCAACGGCCTTGGTACTAACCTGAATACGAAGTTCACCTCCATCAACTCGTCACTAAAATAGAAAACGGTGACTGCGCGGATTGTACTGAGTCCGTGTGAAACCGGGAAGGGCCGCCGCTGACTCAACCCAACGGCGGCCCTTTCGTACGGCCAGGCGACGTTAGCGGGTGCACTCACCAGCAGGCGCGCAGCTTACAAGACGAGCCCCAATTCCGAGGCATACCATACGCTCGATCTGCGGAGGGAAACCGTCGATCACCGCGAACATTATGCCGCTTTTTAGTGATCCTCATCAGGTATTCTTAAATAACTCATGCGAGCGTAGGGGCCGCCATGTTGCTATCGCAGGAACCTCGAATGAGATCGTTCGGAATCATTTCATCGATTGTGGCGTTGGTCGACCGATTACGCTCGGATGAGCGCGGCGCCGTCAGCGTGATCATGGGCGTGCTCATAATCCCGCTGGTAGGTGCACTGGCGGTCGGTTTCGAGGTCTCAAACTGGTTTTTAACCACTCGAGGCATGCAGAACGCTGCGGATACCGCCGCCATAGCCGCAGCAACCAATGCTGGCGCTAACTATGCCGTCGAAGCCAAAGCGGTGGCGGCTCAGTACGGCTTTATTGATGGCACTAACAACATCAGCATAGCGGTTTCGAACACTGCGGCCTGCCCGAATGGCACCAACACTTGCTACAGCGTATCGATTACCGGGTTTGTGCCGCTGCTCTTGTCTCAAGTGGTCGGGTTCCGGGGCGACACCACTTTGAATGGCGCGCTACAAAAGAGAATAAGCTCTGTCGCGGTGGCAACGCCAGCTACGCAACCTCAAAATCTCTGTATGTTGGCGCTTGCGGGGAGTGGCGTCGCCCAAGGCATCCGCACCAATGGAGCGCCCGTTGCGAATATGAACGGCTGCAACGTGATGTCAAACACGGGCGCTCAGTGCAACGGCTCCAATCTGGGAGCAGGGTTTGGTTTTGCTCACGGAACCAGCAGTAACTGTGGAGTCACACCGGTATCGAACGTGCCGGTAGTTACAGACCCTTACGCTTCTCTGGCTGTGAACATTCCACGTTATAGCTCCAGCCCCTGTACGGCTGCAAACTCATACCAGGAAACCAGCCATGGAAACAGTTACTCGGTAGATTCTCACAACCAGCTGTCCGGCTCGCTGAACTTGAGCGGGAGCACCAATTCCATTTCCAACAATTTCCTCTGCGGCGATCAGCTGCTGACCGCAGATACAGTTATCAACACCAATGGCGGCCCCGCCGTACTCGTAATCGAAAACGGCCAGCTCGACCTCAATGGTCACACGCTGCGAACCTCTACGGGTTCGGCAGTTACGCTGGTCTTTTCCGGAACCAGTGGAGCCTACAAGCACGCACCCACTGATAATACCAATGGCAGCGGGGGTGTTCTTGACATCGCTGGTCCCAAAACAGGACCTTGGTCAGGCGTCGCGATTTATCAGGACCCAAGCTTGACATCTGGTTTGGACGTTGCGGCAGCCGGCAACAGTCCAACTTGGAGAATTAGCGGGTTGGTCTATATGCCCCATGCGAGTGTTACGCTTAAGGGGGCGATTGATAAATCGAATGCCGGCGAATCCTGTGTGGTGATGGTCGCCGACAATTTCCAGATCAGCGGCACTGCCGGAATCCTGCAGACGGATATTGGGCGGTGCGCTCAAGCGGGGTTGACCATGCCTAATGCGACAGCTCCCAGCAGGACAGCGCTGGTCCAATGAAAATGCCGGCCAGAAAACGAGTGAGAGCACCTTCGCTCACGACGGTGACCCGTCACTTTGCCGCAGAAGGCCAGGCGATGTGGTCGGATCAGCGCGGAGTGGCTGCCGTCGAATTCGGGCTGTTCGCCATCTTGCTGGCGGTAGCACTCGCGAACGTTACTGACACCTCAATTTACATCTACCAACGCATGCAGGTCGAGAACGCGACCCAGGTCGCCGTTCAAGCGGCTTGGAAAGCTTGCGATCCCTCGAAGTTACCCGCCACCACAAACTGCGCCGGCTTAACGACCGCCCTCCAGAATGCAATTCAGAGTACTTCGCTGGGGACGAGTATTACTCTAGTCGCTGGTTCGCCGTCAGAGGGATATTACTGCGTCAATGCTTCCAATGCGCTTCAACGCGTCAGTGACGTTTCGTCGAGGCCGGCCGACTGCACAGCTGCGGGCACGCCGAGCCTTCAGCCTGGTGATTACATCCAGGTGCAAACGACCTTTACCTACGCCCCGTTATTCCCGGGCCTAAGTGTCGCCAGCACTTTCCCCACGCCCATCAATAGAACGGCCATGATGCGATTGGGTTGACCGTGCTAAATCAAATCAAATCCTTATACGGCGACCGGCAGGGCACCACGGCTGTCGAGTTTGCAATTGTTGCGCCGGTTTTCATCGCGATGCTCCTTGGTACGCTCGCGCTTTGTGTCGCTCTTTTTCTGATCGGCAGCCTTCATTTTGCAGTAGAGGACGGAGCACGCTGCGCTTCTGTCAAGAGCACGATTTGCACCGATGCGGCGAGTACTGTTGCCTACACTCAAACTCGCTACTTCGGGCCCAACGTCTCACCCAATTTCGTCTATGCTGCCGCCGCCTGCGGCAACTCGGTGACCGGCTCGATCAGCTACTCGATGGATGTGGGCTTTAGGACATTTGTCATCCCGATCTCCGCGACCTCCTGTTTTCCGTAGCGTTGGTGCTAGCGCTTAAGATCGGCCCGACTGTAGAGCTTGCGGGTTTCACAGGCGCTGCACGTCACGCTGAACTCGTCCAGAACTTTCGAGGGATTTGCGATACTGATTCGGGACCCACATTTTTTGCAGATGACGGTCCCGGCGAGCTCCTCTGGTCGTTTCTTGACTTTGCGTGGGAAGAAAAACACGATTCCCGTTACAAGCAGCGCTGCGGCGATCATAAGATCTAAAACCATTATTCGGTTCCACTTGGTCGGGTTGGCGATTGACGTTGCGACGCGCTGTTGGCCCGGCGTTGGCGAATAATAGCATTTTGCAAGCCTCTCTCGAAGTTGCCTTGTCGGTTCGGCGGCTTGCTTCAGCGAGACGTACCAGCGGTCTGCCGTTCGGCAGTCCATCACCAGAAGACTGACCCCTGAAAAAGACGAAAGGGACGCACGTACTGAAAGCTGCTGCTAGCTAGCTGCGTTTTGCGGGCGGGCGAGCGATGTAACCACGTCGCGTGTGCACGAGATAAACAAGTCGACGGCCGGGCTCATCGTGCGATTTTTGACCCAGGCAATGGCGAGTGGAACGCGGGGGCTGGCAAGCCGTAGTGGCAGTATTTTCAGTGCGCCGCCACGAGCGTTGAGCGACGCGATAGACGCCGGCAAGAAGCCGACGAATTGTCCGGTTGAAATCAGCGCGATTGTACACTGACTGGATATCGTTGAGAGGCTCGGTTGGGGTGGCTGCAATCCAGCATCGCGAAACATTTCCGCGATCAGCGCGCCCGGCGCGGTGTGATATGGCGGCAACACCCACGGTTCTTTGATGAGATGGGCAAGCCCGAAGCTGCGCTTCTTGGCCCATGGGCTTCGGTCTCCCGCGACGACGACGAAGGGTTCATCGAACAAGATCTCGGTGTTGAAATCGCTCTCTGCGAACTCTCCCAAGCCTCTCGTTATCAGCAGGTCAATTTTTCGATCTTGCAATTCCTGGATCTGTTGTTCGCCAGGATTGGTAAGACTTACATCGAGCCGTACCTGAGGATGTTGCCGCAAAAACTTCCCCGCAATAACCGGCACCAAGTTCGACATGACGATCTCGGTGCATCCAATTCGCACTTCTCCCGAGCTTGGATCGGCCAGGTTTGCGATAGCGCGAACAGCTTGCCGCATGTCATCGAATACATTTATCCCGCATTGAAGAAGGGCTCGCCCGTAAGGCGTCAACTCGACACCCCGCGACCCGCGATCCAGCAGCTTCACCGCCAATGTGTGCTCAAGGCCCAGCATTGTCTTGGAAACCACTGGGGTGGAAATCCGCAGTTTGGCTGCGGCTTTGGCCATGCTCCCGGTATCAGCTATTGCCATGAGGATATGTAAGTCTCGCAGCTTAATGCGGCGACCAATTCGATCTGACCAGTCCATCTGCGTAAGCCAAATAGCTAAAGGGGTGCCGCGATTTCAGGTCTACTAGACTACGGTGGTTTGGACCAGAGTGGAACCAGCTCAGCCGGGAGGAATCCTCATGATCACCAAGCGAAGGTTCTGTTCTTTGATAGGTGCCGGTGCTGTCGCGCCCTTGCTGCCTGGCATCCGAGCGGAAGCCACAGCTCAGGCCGGCCACAGCATGGCACGGATGCTCGTTGGCTTCGGCCCCGGGGGCGCGATCGATGTCGTTGCAAGGACCGTCGTCGAGGGGATGAAGAGCTATTCCACTTCGTTCATCGTGGACAACCGCCCCGGCGCTGGCGGCCGTCTTGCACTTGGCGCTCTGAAAAATAGCCCGGGTGACGGCTCCGTGATGGCCTTGGCCCCGGCGTCCAATTTTGTGGTCTTCCCGCACGTCTACAAGGCACTTGGTTATGATGCCTTCAAGGACTTCATCCCCGTCACAACGGTCTGCTCCTTTCCCTTTCTGCTCACGGTCGGGCCGTTGGTGCCCGATCACGTACGAACGCTCTCGGATTTCGTGCAATGGTGTAAGGAAAATCCCAAGCAGGCGACTTTCGGTACGGCTGCTGCGGGATCGATGCTGCATTTCACCGGGCTGTCTCTGGCTCGGACGGCGGGTTTTGAATTCGTACATCTGCCATACGGAGGCCCCGGCGGCATTCAGGATCTGATCGGGGGTCGAATTGCCGCAACGATTTACCCGATCGGCACCGCCATTCCGCACGTGCAAGCCAAAGCTATTCGCGCACTGGCAACCACTGGCGAACAGCGGAGTCCGCTGCTTCCCGACGTTCCGACCGTTCGGGAGGGCGGATATCCCGCTTTGGAAACAGTTGAATGGTTCGGGGTCTTCGTTCCGGCAAAAACACCGGCTGAGAGCGTTAACCGGCTCAACGGCGCCATTCGCGCTGTGGTGACGAGCGACACCTTCATTGCCGGCCTGAACAAGCTGTCCATTGACGCAACAAGCGCCACGCCAGAAGAATTTACTCGAATCATGAAATCCGACTTCGAGCGCTGGCGTCCGATCGTGCACGCTTCCGGCTTTACGCCAGACGATTGATTGCGATGGCGACAGGAGCCCTGCCGTGACGCGCGCCACTGAATCTGTATGCATCACCGAAGTTTGCGGATCGCCGGACAGGCATCGAACACCGGACCAAATTCTTGGTCCTTACTTCCCGGCCGAGCACAGACTTTTGGCGCGAGACGATCTCACTAGCATCAACGAAAACGAGGGCCGCGCGCTAGGAGAGATTATCGAAGTCAGGGGGCGGGTGCTCGATCTCCGTGGTAAACCTGTTGGGGGCGTAAGACTCACAATCTGGCAGGCCGATACATTCGGCCGCTACGCCCATCCAAACGACCCCAGTTCTGAACCGCCAGATCCAAACTTCGTCGGGTCCGTGACCATGCGGTCTGGCGAAGACGGTGAATATCGGATCAAGACTGTGAAGCCCGGTGCCTATTCGGTGGGGCCGGACTGGATGAGGCCACCTCACATTCATATCGAAGTTCAAGGCCAGTTTGAACGGCTTGTGACGCAAATGTATTTTCCGGGCGAGCCGCTTAACGCCAAAGACCGAGCCCTTATGTCGGCGCCGCGCCCGGATCTTTTGATCGCAAGGCTCGTCTCACCCGACCATCCAACCCAACATCGGATTTTCAATTTCGACATCGTGCTCACCCGAGGATAGGCAGCTTCGCACCTGCCTCCCCAAACGGGTCGATGATTTTACCCGTCCGACAGAAAAACTCCTCGGCGACGTCGCAACCCAAATGCGACGGTCACTCGCCCTATGATAAGGTAGTCGGGAGGTAGTGGGGCCCTGAATAGTCATCCCTGAAAAATGCTCGAACGAGCTCTAACTCTTGTCACGCTCGAACAAGGCATGAATGTTCTGACCAAACCGCGTCAGGGCGTTCGCGCGCATGTCCTTGTCAGACCTGCCGGCCAGGAACTCTTCCACGCCCTTTGCTATCTCAGGCGTCAAACCAGTCTTCGAGCTAGGCTGAAACAACGGCAATTCATCAAGGCAATCGTCTTCGTCATCCAGAACGGCATAGCGTGTGGCGTCCTCATGATTGCGGAGCCATACCTGCATCTCTTCACATCGGGGGGCGTTCGGCATGTCGGGACAGACATCATCGAACGGGACCTCATAGTATTTGGCGGCAAAAAGCCCGACCGGATCCACTCGCCACGTCGATGACAGAACCACTTGCGCCCCGCTATCAGTGACAAGCTTCCTAAAGCGCGCAAGCAAAACCGGATCAATAATATAGGGGAAATTGCGAGGATTGGGTGTGTGAGCGCAATTCAGTACGCCGTCAATATCCAGAAAAATGACTTTCATGGTGAGCGAAAAACCTCGTCGTCTGTCCTAATCTGCCGTCCCTGTGATGTCGCCAGAGGCGTCCGAAATGGAACGTCCCATGTTGTAAAAGGTTCATGCTTGGGCGGAGTTCTCCAACGGCGACAGCGGTGAATTACCTCATTCGATTTGTTGCGGGCGGCTGACGAATGCTGCGCGAGCGGTCTCGTTCAGAGTGGATGTTGGCGATTTGCGATTGCAAGTTCGAGGCGCCTACGGGGTAAAGCGAGCACTCGAGAAATTCACTGAGCTCAGCGATATCGAGCGTGATGTCCGAACCATCCAGGGTCAGAGAGCCGAAAACCAGGTCTCCTTTGTCGAACGACAATCAAAGCCCTCTGCCAGATCTCCTCGTCTGCATTGTTTGCACCGAAATAATGAGGATTGAGAAAAGCGATCCCACTGAGGGCGGCGACATCGTTCAGTATCGTTGCCCTCATTGTAGCAGGATTGAGCGCATCCGACTCTTGCGGCGAAGTCGCCACTCTTAAATCGAGCGGGCAGCTTTTCGTGCAGGACTGAGCTCGTGTTTGTGGAGCAGCACAGCCAACCCGTGGTCGCAATCGTTCCGGGCGTGGCCTGACGCGTCCTTGAGCTACGTAGGGCGGTTCGGCGGAACCAGAATTAGCCGGCACCTGAGCTAACGGTTCTCGTAGGTGGCTCTTGCTGGCTCAGCGACGATCTCCTGTCGATCAGGCAGGAGATCGCGTCTGCGTCGCATCAAGCAGCGGCCCGTTCCTCTTTGTTGAGATAGTCCATTGTCACTTTTCCGATGTTCTGGTCGACCCAGGACGCCATCTCCTGTTCCTCCTTGAGCGATTGCTCAAGCACCCCGCGAGCATTGTTGGCGCCGGCGGGGCCGCACAGGGTCAGCAATGACTTGTACGCAGCGATCTCAAAATGTTCGAAAGCATTGTTTGCGAAGGTATTCTTGAGGATTTCGTCGCCGGCCATTGAATGGCCCATCGCCATCAGGTTTCCCATGAAGGACTGCGCGGTGTCCTTGATCGATGAGGTGGTCTCTCCCAGAGAGGCAAGGCATTGTTCGAGCCGATCCAGCTGCTCCTGCGTTTCGCGCAGGTGCACCTGCACGCGGGCCTTCACGTCCGGATAGTCCGTCAGCCGCTCTGACTGCCGCTCCATTAGTTCTCTTGCCTGGGCCTCCATCGCGTGCGCATTGCGAAGCCCATCTATAAAAATATCTCGCGCTTTCGATGTCATATCCGCTCTCCATGATTTGTCGGCGGACTGAACCGCCTCGAAACCCCACAACGGAAGAGTACCTCGCTCGTTCCTATGTGATCGCAGCGGCCTTCATTTGGACCTGCGACGTATTGGCCCGGTGCTTCAAATCCGTCAACGCGAAGGTCACCGCTAACGTCGTCATCGTAAGATTCATCAGATTTCCTTTTCTGGTTGGAGAAAAATCGATCGAGAGAGTTTGTGATCAATGTCGAACGCTTTCCTGGCACATCTCGGCACAGCGATGCGTAGGCACCAGCGATTTCCTTCAAAGAGGCTCCGAACATAGATTGGTCCGGAGCCTCTTAGCTCGTAGCTCGCGCTGGCATACATACGGCCAACGCAGCCAGCGCCAATAACTCGCCTGACGTTCAACGAATCGCAATCGGTTACGTCACCGCTTCGCTCAACGTGAGCCGCGGCTTCCCGTTTCGCCGCCGTTCGGCTGAGGTGTCTTTGTCGAGCAGTAGCGCCGCGCGTGCGCTAGCTCACCGACACGGTCCAGGACGCCCCGTTGTGGCGCAATTCTCCGGGCCGCCACCCGCACCGGCTCCGCCAGCACCGGAAGCACCTGCACTACCGCCGCCAGCACCAGCGCCACCGGCAGCACCACCGGCGCCGCCCGCACCAGCACCGGCTCCGGCACCAGCGCCGCCACCGGCTCCTGCGCCAGCACCACCACCGCCGGCTCCGCCACCAGCTCCACCTCCAGCGCCGCCGCCGGCTCCTTGAGCGAACGAGGCTCCGATCGACGTTCCGGCAAGCAGCACCGCGAGCGCTGACCTGAATAGAAGTTTCCGCATGTACATCTCCACTGTTTTTGATCAGCGGAGAAACATCTTGCGAGTTTATCGTTCCTCGTCGCAGTCGAGTTTTGACGCAAGCCGCGCAAGCTGATGCGAAGAAAGGTCAGGCAGCTGTGCGAGCAGGAATGGCGCTTCGCTGTGGAAGGCAACCGTTTACTTCGGAACGGTTGGTCACGGAAGAACTTCAGGAACGTGGCCGCGATCGCGGGCTGCAGTGACTTCGCAGGATATGGAATCGAGACGATCAATCAGTCCATTTGGATGATGATGCCCTCGTCGGGTCGCAACAGGTGCTGGCCCGACACCGGCGCCGTCGTTCGATCGAGCCGCGTTGAAAGCACGATGCTGCCCTTGCCTATTTGTTCCAGGAGCCGCCCCTCATGCGTCAAATTGAGCGCGATCGTGAATCGGTCCGTGCTAGTGAAACGCTCATAGGCCAGAATGTCATTACGACTGCGCAGCGGCCGATAGTCACCGATACAAAGCGCAGGCACTTTTTTCCGGATTCGGATCAGCTCCCTGTACAGGTGCAAGATCGATCGATCGTCTTTCTGTAGATCGGCAACGTTGCGAGTACCGATGCCCTTCATCGGCAGCCAGGGTTCGCCGGTCGTGAAGCCGTGGTGCTGGCTTGCATCCCATGCCATTGGCACCCGCTCAGGATCTCTGTTCAGGCCATAGCCCGGAACCAGCTTTTCGAAAATGTCCTGTACCGTATCCTTCGGGATCTCGCCCGGCTCCCGACCGAGTTCGTCGCCGGCGAAAAAGAACGGCGTTCCCCTGAGGGTTAGAAACAGCATAGCCAATATTCGAGCCTGCGCCTGCCCCACCTTCCCCGCGACTCGCTGTTTGTCGTGGCCGCCGATGACCCAGTCGGGCCAGGCGCCCTCGGGAATGGCATTGAGATAGGCGTCGATCGTACCTTGCAGCGAAAGAGCGTCCCATGGGCTGTCGAGAAGGGCGAAATTCAATGGCAAATGCAGGCGAGGACGTGCGTTCCCGTAGAAATTCCCGATCCGGTCAATCTTGCCCTGAACTTCACCGCAGAGCACTCGCTGCTCGAATTCGTCGACGACCTGCCGCACCTCCTCAAGATAGCCCAGCGATTCAGGACGATCATCGGAAAACACGTGCTTCAATCTTTGCGGCGGCGGCTTGGTGTCGCCCGCCTCCGGATCTACCGGATCATCGCGCAGCAGGTGATCTTCCGCGAGCACCGCGCTTGCATCGATGCGGAAGCCATCGACGCCACGGCGCATCCAGAAGCGCAGCACCTCTGCCATGGCCGCACGCACTTGCGGATTGCGCCAGTTCAGGTCGGGCTGCTCCTTCAGGAACGCATGATAGTAATACTGGCCGGTTGCCTCATCCCAGCACCACGCGCTCCCACCGAAGCGGCTGAGCCAGTTATTCGGCGGTCCGCCAGAGACGGCCGGGTCGGACCAGACATACCAATCACGTTTAGCGCTGTTGCGCGACGATCGACTTTCCAGAAACCAGGGATGTTGATCTGAGGTATGGTTTGGCACGAAGTCCAGAATCACTCTGATGCCGCGCCGCTGCAGCGCTTGGCTCAGGCGATCAAAGTCTTCCATCGTCCCGAATGCAGGGTCAACCGCGCAGTAGTCGGCAATGTCGTAGCCGAAATCCAGCATGGGAGAGACAAAAAAGGGCGTCAACCACACGACGTCTATGCCAAGCCAGCAAAGATAATCGATACGGCTCTCGATTCCCTTCAAGTCTCCTTTGCCATCCCCATTGCTATCCTGGAATGAAAGCGGAGCAATCTCGTAGATAACCGCCGACTTCCACCATTGCGAGCTATTCTGGGAGGCTTTCACAATCGGTTCACTTCGGGGGAAGCCGATCGCGTAGCTGCACGCGTTCGAAGTCCATAATGGCCCTTCGCAGGCCGCGCTTATTGACGAGCCTGGCTGCCTCGTGGGGCGCGACCCAGATCCGGCTTCGCTCAAACTTCTCTGGCCAGTTTCGTTGCGTGCGTTTTACTTGAAGCGGAAAAATGCCAACGGCGCAGAGCACCGAGCGCTTTTTCTTGGTCCGGCGTTTTTTGAATTGACCAATCTGCTTCCTGTCGACCGCTCCGCGCACGCCGGCCTCTTCGTAGGCCTCGGTGGCTGCGGTTTCGTAAGGCGCGCATCGTTTGATCGGCCACCCCTTGGGCACCGACCAGCGGCGCTTCTTCCGAGTAGTTATCAAAAGGATCTTTAGACTAGCATCGCTTGTTCGATATGGGAGAGCCGCAAACTGTTTGAACTTCACAAATCATCCTCCAAAAAACCAGAGAACAATCGGCTGTATCGATGGTTCCGCGTGACACGTGGCACTTTCGCCGCTGCCTCACGCTGGGCACGAAGGCACGCGCGCGCCGTCACCCTAAATCCGAATGAGCATCGGGGACACCGAGCAGTATCAGCGGGCGCTCTGAACCCTACCAGAACTCTTACAGAGCTCCTGGTAATGGCGCAGATATTCCTCCGCCATCCGCTTTGCGGAAAACCGCTTCTCGAAATGCGCGCGCACCCGGTGTCGGTCGAGTTCACCGAGGCGTCCAATAGCCTTAACCGCTTCTTCTTCACTTGAGACAACAAAGCCCGTTATCCCGTCATCAATCACTTCCGGCACGGAGCCGGCCTTGAAGGCAATGACCGGCGTTCCGCACGCCATGGCCTCGATCATCACGAGACCAAACGGCTCGGGCCAATCGATCGGAAACAGCAGCGCTGCCGCGCCGGCAAGAAATCGTCGCTTCGTTTCATCATTTACTTCGCCGTTAAGTTGGATGTCATTTCCATCGACCTGGGGCTCAAGCCGCTCCTTGAAATAGCCCCGCTCGCCTCGCGGCACCTTGGCCGCGATGCGCAGTGGCATTCCAGCCGCACGTGCGATGCGGATTGCCGCTTCCGGTCCTTTCTCGGCGGTGAGCCGACCGAGGAAAGCCAGGTACGAGCCAGGCTCGAACGACGGCTGATACAAATCGAGCGGCAGACCGTGATATACAGTGCCTATCCAGTTCGCATTCGGCACTGGGAGGCGTTGATTGTCCGATATCGATGCAAAGGGAGCGCCAGAAAACCGGCGGATGACGTCGCTGAAACCCGGCAAATCCATTCGCCCGTGACACGTCGTCAAAAATGGCACCCCGAGCCGACCGAGCAATGGCAGGTGAAGCCAATCGATATGCGCGTGGATTACGTCGAATTCAGCCGCTGTTCGCGCGATCTCTTCCAATAACGCTGCTTGCGCTGCCAATGGATCTGTACGCGGACGACCAAGGCGAAGGGCGCGAGGCCATACCACGTTGAGCCTAGCCTTAGTCCCCGAATCGCCGCTTGCGAAAAGCGTGACGTCATGGCCCAAACTGACGAGCTCATCGACCAGCCACGCGACCACCCGCTCAGTTCCGCCGTAAAGCTTCGGGGGCACACTTTCCGCCAGAGGTGCTATTTGCGCGATCCGCAATGTTTTCCGCTGTTTCTGTTTTTGTCCGCTAATTGTCAGACCTCCGGCCGGCCGAATCGAATCAGCAGATCCAGCCAGTCTTCCAGCAGACGGCTCATCAGAAACTTCTCGCGCACCGTCGCCCTCGCCCGCGAACCGAGTTGCTCTCGAAGCTGAGGGTCCTTCAAGACCTCCACTATTCTTGCCGCAGCTTCATCCGACGTTTTGACTAGAAAGCCGTTCCACCCGTCCTTGATCTGATGACGAATCCCGCCCACATCCCCGCCGATGACAGCTGCTCCTTTCCACATGGCTTCTGTGACGGTAAGGCCGAACCCCTCGCGCAACGATTTCTGCAGCACCACCGCGGCCCGTCGCTGCAACGCATTCACCAGGATCGGGTCATCCACCGCGATGATGACAATCCCCTCCTCGATCGAATTTTTGAGCTCTTCAAGGATCGCCTCGCCCTCCGGATCGTCGGAAGCGTTGTTACCGACCAACACGAGCGTACAATCCACCTGTTCTCTCGCCTTGCGGAAAGCATGAATAACGCCTTGGGGATCCTTCCATCGATCAAATCTGGAAATCTGCACAACAAGCGGTCGATCGGTCGGGATTTTGTAATTGGCGAGAAATTCTCCCGTCTCTTTCTCAGACAATTCTCCATTCTTCGGGGAAAACGGATCAATTGCCGGCGGGACGAAATGCTGAGTTGTGCCGAGATCCTGAGCATATTCGGGAAGAGAAAAGATAGCCGTGTTGTATTGGTCGACGAAGCCGCGCAGGTAACTCCACACGGGTGCAAATGGCGATGAGAGATCGACGTGGCATTGCCAGAGCCATGGCGTCTCCCGTGCAGGAAAATGCGAGATAAGCGGCAACGGCTGAGGATCGTGAACAATGATTGCGTCGTCATCTTCGAGATGAAGCCTGGCTGCATTCTCCGACACGACTTCTTCGTATATGGCCCTCTCGGCGTCAGACAAACTCAGCTTCTCCCCCTGCAAGGTGTTATGCAGCTTCTTTGTGCAGCCGAAGAACCCTGGCGTCCCTTGAATGAGATGCCAGTCGGTGTCGATGCCCATTGCATTCATCATCAGCGTCAGGGGCGTGAGCAGTTCGGTGACACCGCCTCCGTAGAACGTGGAACTGACGTGGGCGACACGCATCCCGCTGACACGATCAGCCTTCCTGGCTATCCGTTCCGCCACGGCAGAGCCGATCAACGGCTCGTATTGTTCGATCGTATGAAGGCCGAGCTTGGACCTCTCAACGGCGGAGTTGAGTCGAGATATCGAAGATGTATGCAGTTCCATTGCGCCACCTTGTCAGCAGTCCTCCTGGTGAGTCTCAAGCCGTCTTTTCCCTCGCAGGCAGCCGTAATCGACCCGATGCCTTCCTAAGCCCAGGCCCTTGCAGTTCTCCCATTCCGATAAGTCCGAGCTTCGCGTGAAGTTTCGTCGTCACATTGGGGGCTGCCGCGAAGGACCCGCGCCATGAAGCATTTGCCTAGTTCCATCATTCGCGCGAAAGCGCGCAAGCACCGCGAAAGTTGGCGCAGTTTCGTCGCGCTCAAATCCGGAACGCGAACCGCGCTCAACAGTTTTTAGGGAAGGTTGCGCCGTTCCAACGCGCAACGAGTAGCGCGCTTTCAGGCCAAAAAAGGCCCGCAAAGGTCAATCAGGAACCTCCAGCCGTCCGTTGCGACCACAGGGAACGGAGCGGCTTGGGATCACGACGAGGAATAAACAATGCGAAAATACATGATGGCAATCGTTGCAGCCGCTGCGCTGGGGCTCACGCAATCGGCCATGGCCTATGAGGCCGACCCGATTTCGATGCAGATCGCATTGAGGGTGGCGAGCGACCTCGGCCTCTCGACGGTCTCCTATACTGAGCTCAATGGCGACCAATGGGAAATCCAGGGAAAGGATACGTCGGGTCGATTCATGACGCTTTATATCGACGCCAGGAGCGGTGAAGTGCGTAATCTCTACCGTTAGAGTTCATCTAGGGATCGATCCTCACCGCGTTCGCGCGACAGCAATCGCGGTGAGGAGATCGACGCAGCGGCTGGTCACTGGTCAGTTCGATTGGGGGACGACCACCTCATGCGTGAATTTGATTGTCACTCGGGCTCCATTGCCTAGCGCAGTCTCGACGTTGAGGTCGGTGCCTGCGTTCTCTCGCTGCCGCCGACGTGCGAATGCAGCCAGAGCCGCAAGAGATCATGACTCGCCCGAATTCGGCGGCAAACACGCCATCGGCAAATTAGATTTTCAGATGCGCTGATCGGCCTCCTCGTCAGGTAAAAACTGGCCGGGGGCGCGCCGGTGGACTGCCTAACTGGACGCTGATGCCCGCACCAAGCATCTACGCGATTCGAATTCTGAATTTCATCGCTTGTGCCGAGCGGTTAGGCAAAGCCCAAACCTACTTTTTCGAAACCAGGGCGCACCGCTTCACTAAGGCGCGAAGTGGTACGGCGCTGTATCGACGAGCCGCGTACAACAGGCAGCGCTCCGGCTATCAGTCCTTTTCCTTGGTGCTTCGATACAGGATAGCTTTGTCGGTGCGCAACGCTATGCCAAGTGGAAGCCGCAGTACGCTGCAGCATCGCCAGAAATTCAAAACTGGTACAAGTCCCGCAGACTGACCGAAGCCGGCCAAAGTAGGTTTGCGTTCAGCAGCTGTTGTGACCTGCTCCGACAAAGTCGAAACCCAGTTCAAGGTCGACAAAGCCACGGCAACGACGAATGGTTCTACCTGCAGGGCGGCGAATGGATCAAAATGCCGGACGACATTATCTGGTGGGACGAGCACTCGCCGACAGGAGAGGCGGCTTTGTTTGCCATAAATGGCAAGCCGACCTGCTTCTTCCCTCCAAGAGGAGGCTTCTGATGTTGCTTTACATTTATTTCGCTACGCTCTACGCGCAGCCGTGCCACTGCCATATGGCCCGAAGCGTTAGTGTCCATACACACGCTACGCAGCCGCTAAAGTAAGCCCTTTTCAGAAGCCGAACCGGAAGCCAAAACCAGGTCCACCTACTGTAACGCCGGGACCCCCATAGTAGCCGTAGGGTCCACCATAGTAGCCATATCCCGGTCCGTAATAGGGGCGCGGACCATAGTAGCCGTATCGATAGTAACGCGGGCCTGTGCGCCAGCAGCGGCCCCACTCGTTACAGACCAAGCGGACTTCCTCGATGGGCGCGGCTCCCTGACTAAGCGGCGCTGCCGGGAATGCGGAAGCTGAGCCACCGAGCGCGGATACCGTCAAAACGGCTGCCAAACTGAGCAGTGTTTTCATATCTGGGCCTCCAGGTTCTTGGGCGTCAAAACGATTTCAAAGACGAATCGTTCCAGAGTTGGCTTTCAGTGCTGCGAACCGCGCAAAGGCCAACCGGTCCTTGGAGCCCTCCGCGCTGTGAATAGCGCTTTGGGCGAGCACCGATGTGAGGGAAGGCCGCAGTCCGGTCCTGTAGAGCTCCTGGCCGTCATCAGCTGTCAAAAGAACGACGCCCCAAGCGAGCCACCGCGAACGGTCTCTTGTCTGCAAGCAGAATAGAGGCGCCCGAATTGAAGCGCCTCGCTGAGCTGGTTCAAATCCCAGCAGCCGGAGGACAACCCGGTCGGGTTAGCGCGCCCGGCGCCGCCCGCCGGGGGGCCGCATCTGGATGGAGACCATGACAAGAGTTGCTGGGCCGCGAGATCATGGCCGAAGACCTTCGGGCCTAGGGACTCGGAAACTTGAAATCTGTCGCGCGTTCACACACGTGTAGGCCGTCTGTCGGGTAAGGCGAGGGAGAGGACGCGATGACAAAACGCGCAGCACTGGAACGCCTGAACAGTGGCTCAGGGAAAGCTGAACGTGGAGCTCCGAAGGTCGTCGATCGGAGCATGTTCCAGGCCGAGTTGGACGCGTTGCGGATTCGAGAGAAGGCTCACACAGGAGACGGCGATGCTATTGCGGCCGCGCGCCGGCGTCTGCCCATGGTTGCGGTGGATGGTGCGACCCCGCTCATTGGCGAGCGTGAGGGTCACACTCTTGGAGGCGTTTGAGGGACGCCGTATGCTCATCGCTTACTACTTCATGTGGCACCCCGGTCAGCCGGCGCCGGAGCAGTGCGAGGGGTGCACGTTGTATCGCAGGTGGGTGAGCTGGCCTTCATTCATTCACGCGACGTCACGTTCGCTGTGTTTTGCCAAGGTCCATATCAGGAGAGCGCACGCTATCGCGACTTCATGGGCTGGAAAATGCCGTGGTACTCGGCCCCGCGGGACTCGCTCGACACCCTCCTGGTAGGACGTCGGGTGGGCAGGATGCATATCGTTTGCTACCTGCGGCAGGCATCCGATGTCTTCGAGACCTACTGGACGACGGGGCGCGGCGTGGAGGTGATGGGCAATAGCTACGCGTTACTCGACTTGACGGTCTATGGGCGACAGGAGCGCTGGGAGGACTCGCCAGCCGGGTGGCCGAAATGGCCGGAAGGCGAGCACAATTACCGGACTGACGGCCATCCCATCGTGCAGTGGCCTCCGCTGAACGCCGGGCGTTCGGACGACCTGGGAACGGGCAGGAGCTGAGAAAGCAATAACGAAAGGCTTCACGCTCACGTTGGTCGATTGCCTCGGCCTTTTTTGATGCGGCGACGTTGGTCCCTTGTGGCACTTAGCGACATCTCAGCCGCCCGGGGACGTCCGCTATTTGATCGGGACCTGAAATCGAAAAGGCAACCGGGCGACAGACGGAAGGCGGCATCTGGCATCTCGTCTATCTTCATCGCCAATAGCGGTGGATCGAGATCGACGATCCGCAGTTTGGATTGCTTTCCGCGCCACTGCGCCGATGCCGGCGTTTTCCGGGAAGAACAGTCCAATAAGCTACGCGAACATCGTCGAACTGTGATCCGCTGCCAGCTCATCCATTTAGTGCGGTATCCGACCTAATGCTTGCAGAGCAGCATTTCGCGCTTTTCTGCATGGGAGTTTCTCGGATTTCGATGAACGAACATTGTTGAAGAATTTTCGACCTGCGCGATTAATGCCGGCGGGGCAGCTCTGTTTCAAGGAGCTCGCACATGACGCTAAAAAGTTTGGCGACTGTCAGTGCAATCACCCTCGCAGTCGCAGCGACCATCACGTCCGCGCAAGCAGACTACGTTTTACAAAATACGATCGCGGTACCTGCCAGTCCCGACAACAATGTGGGCGGCTTGTTCAAAACCTATGATATCAGCTATTTCGATCCAGTTACCCAGCTTGATTATGTCGCGGATCGATCCAACGCCGCTGTCGACGTGTTTTCCGCGAAGACTGATACGTTTGTGACGAGGATAGGCGGTACGGGCCATCTATTCTCGGGTCAGACCACATCGAATGATACGTCCGGTCCGGATGGAGTGCAGGTCGTAAATCTAACCGGTCAGCATCAGGTTTATGCCGGCAATGGCAACAGCACGCTGCTAGGCTTCAACATTGTTAACCCCACAACCAACCCGCAATTCCTCACTCTGCCGACCGGAACGCCAGACCAAAATCGGGTCGACGAGATGTCGTTTGATCCAAACACTCGCCATCTTTTGGTTGCCAACAATGCGGCTCCTGTGCCGTTTGCAACATTGATTGATACTAAGACCAACTCGATCATCACGAAGATTTTCTTCAACGGTACGAACGGTGCGCCGGTTGCAGGAAATGGTATTGAGGCTTCGGACTTCAGCCAAAAAACTGGCAAGTTCTACCTCTCTATTCCTCAGCTGGGTGCAAACGGTACCTCAGGCGGGGTCGCCGAAATCAATCCACAAACAGGCGCGGTGTTGCGAGTGTTCGATCTTGCCGCATTGGGCTTTAACAACTATTCGCCCTCGGGACTTGCCGTAGCCAGTAATGGCCAAATCTTGGTCGGCAACGCCAACCCGGGGCAGACCATCGTCATCGATCCAACGGGTGCTAGTGGCAACGTGAAGGTCGTGGCAGCGTTCAGCCAAGTCAGTGGTGAAGACCAGGTGTGGTTCGATCCAACGACCGGTCGCTGGTTTCTTGCTGCCCGAACCAATCCAGGTGGACCAGTTCTGGGCGTGATCGACAGCAATACCGATACGTTCCTGCAAAATATTGCCACAACGGCTGGTGATCATTCAGTCGCAGTCGATCCGATCTCAGGACAGGTGTTTGTGCCGTTCGGGGCCGATCCAACGAACTCGGTCTGTCCCAATGGCTGCATTGCCGTTTTCGGGGAGAATGTCTCCGCCGTCCCGGAGCTTTCAACGTGGGCCATGATGATTGTCGGGTTCACGGGCGTCGGCTTCATGGCGTATCGAAAGAAGAAGAACGGCTTGGCTATAATTGCTTGATCCTCCAGCATAGTTACTGATGAGAAAGCCGCCTCCTAACGGGGGCGGTTTTTTGTTTGCCGAGCTATCTCTGGCCGTCGCCGAGGACGTGACAGCGTGGACCAATGGAGGCTGCGGCAAAGTATGAGTTTCGTAAAGGTGGCCCGTAGACGCTGGCTTCATCACTCAATGTTCCCGGGGCAACCATCTAGCGGCCGTCTTGAGCCGTACCGCGGCGGCGCTTGTTCTGGAGTGAGGGCCAATTGCGAAGAACTGCTGGTGAATCAAAATTGATTTGAGGGCGGCAGCGGCGGGGGCGCTTTCACTATCGATCCCTTCGCAAAAGCCACCATCCAGGAGGGCCAGACAAATCCCCCTCCCTCATGCCATTCCCAATAGCGAAGTTCGCCCGACGCGGATCGAACGTAGAGTCCGCCTTGTCAGCGCCATTGCACGAGGTCGACGCTGGCTTGATGAAATCCTTTCTGGGTCTGTGATCGATGTCGAACAAATCGGAAAGCGCGAAAAGTGCAGCGCGCGTCAGGTCAATATGACGATCTCGCTCGCATTCCTTGCGCCCGATCTGGTACGGGCAGCGCTCGAAGGTCGCCAGCCCCGCGGCATCGGTGTCGAGCGACTTCGCGATTCTTCCGCAGAATGGAGCGGGCGGTTCGAAGCGCTTGGGCTGAACGCGCAATGAAGGGAGCTGGACCTCCCTCGCTCTAAGCGCTGATTTCCGAGAAGCCAACGGTTTCTTTTTCCGCGCTGAACTCAGCCGCCAGGAACGTAATTTTCTGCTGCAGAGACTGATTGAAAAATGGACTGAGGAGACGCGATAGCTTTCCGCAGAGACGGAATAGCTAATAGAACAACATCGAATCTCCCGCCAAAAAGCCCCTTTTTAATTAGGTGTACTATCGCGGCGGTTTGGATGGACTGGATGGTGGAGGCGGAAGGGACCAAACTGCTAACTCCCCTCGCAGCCGTCGAACCAGTTTCCGGCGGAGGCGTTTGGAAAATTCCTTTGTGCCGACATCGTGAAGTGCCCGACATCATCCGGGCGTCCGGCGCGACTGTCAATTGAGCTAGTACCCGATCATGCGGACCGCCTGCTTGCTCGCCCGGTCCGTCGGGTGATTGAGTATACAGGCCATTTCCGTTACCGATGACTGTGGACGGCTCATAAAGGGGCACGTCAGCGCCATGAATGGCTGCTAATTTGCAAGCTACAAAATGAGCGGATGTTGCAGATCGGGCGCAATCGCGACGTGGGTAGAGCAATAGACGGGGGAAATGAGCATGCAATCCACTTCTTACTCACTGCTGTCGAGAACCGACGGGTTCGCTACCAAAAGCTCTGACACCCTGATTCTCGTCGCACGCATAATGCTGGCGTGGATATTCGTCGGGAGCGCGTATGGTGCAATCACCAACTTCGCTGGCTCGATCGGGTATTTCACTTCACTGAAAGTTCCTGCGCCGCTCCTGTTCACATGGTTGACTCTCGTGACCGAACTGCTGTTATCGGCAGGTTTGATACTGGGCATCGGCACACGTTATTGCGCGATCCTGGCGTTCATGTTTGTGCTGGTCGCGACCGCGATCGGACATCGCTATTGGGAATACCCTGCGGCGCAGCAGACCGGGCAGTACATCAATTTTCTGAAAAATATCTCCATCATGGGCGGAGCTCTGGCAATCTTCGTCACTGGTGGCGGCCGTTTCTCGCTGGATCGTATGCTAGCAAAATAGCAGCTTGATCAAAGGCAGTAACGTGCGCGGTGGTCCGTTCAAGAGGCCGGGCGGGCAAGAAGAAGTAGGGCCACTTTTTGCGGCGTTTTCGATCTCGGTACAGGCGGCTCCCCATCTACGGAAACAAAGGCGGCCTAGGCTACTGCTTCGATCAAACGATGGGGTGCGTCATGTTTACCCTGATCCTCAATTCGATTTACCGCCATTTCATCCGAACATCCATTTACGGGGCAAGGACGGCTGGGGCCTAAACGGCCGCGCGGTGACTCGGTTCAATGTGCGAAGATTCGCTGAATAAGCAGCCGCCGCCAAAGTGCGAGCGCTGCAGCCGAACCATGTGGCTGCTGTATTCATTTCTCGATCCCAACTCTGGGTCGGAGGGTCCGCACGTACAAATGCAGTTGCGAAGAGCAAATGGTGGTGCCCAATACTCGCCCCAACTAGAATACTGCCGTGTTTTGAGCCTCAGTCGGCTAATTTGGTTTGGGCAATGGCCTAGGCTTTCAATCGAGACTGGATCAAAGCAATCACGCACGCCGTAGCCGCCGCAGTTGCCAGCTTCCCTACAAGATCGGGCTCAAAGTAGAAGACGAATGCGAGCCACACGGCCGTTAGGAGGACGGTCCCCGACACCCAATAAAACTGTTTTTTCCAGGACGTCACGTTTGCCGCCGCAGAGCCCACCATTAAGGTCCATAGCCAATCAGCGGGGCAGGAAAGCCGCAAGATCCAATCTTTAGGCTCCGAAAATTCTTTACCGACGAAACACTCCTGAGACAGACGTAAGCTAACGTTCGACCGTTTACATGCCTTTTTAGCTTCTTCCCGCGCCTACGAGTGATTTTCGACGAATATTCGAAAGGATGTTGCAATGACGCAAGCTACAACCGCTTCTGTAATCGCCAAATACAGTCCAGCTTCACCCATTATTTCATTGTTTGTTGCCGTAATGGTGGCATGTGGTCTCTATGCGATCTTTGTCACCGGTCCCGACATGCGCGCGGCCGCGCATCAGCAACTTGCTCAGACAACATCAGATGAAAATCTTGCATTCTGCGAGAAGTTCGGAATGCGCGCAGGGAGCAGCGAGTTTGCTTTGTGCAGCCAAGAGTTGGCGATTTTTCGACAAAGCAAGCTGAGCGGGACAGCGCAGCCTCGCTAGGCATTCTCTAGCGGCGATCAATCGGTAACTTCCTCGACTAAGCCCTCCCACGCAGAGGTGCTGGCAATGCGCCTATCTGATGCAATAGCGCAAACCGATCCCGCACGCCCCCTATGTTCAACAAGTTTCCCGTCCTTGAAGCGGCAGATATCGATTAAGTCTATCGCTACCGCCTTGCCGGAACGCGGATCGGTGCCGGTGGCCTTACTGCGCGCCCAACAGTCGTCGGTCTCCACAACGGCTGCGATGGTGAAGGGCACCAAACTAGCCAACTCTCCTTGCAGTCACGTCGAACCACTCTCCGAAACTTGAGTCAGGAACGGAATTTTTTGTTGTAGAGACGGGGCGGCAGAATGGGCTGATTTGCCGTGATTACAGGAGCAGAGACCGTACTCACCGGGAAAATTGGCAGACATGTCTTTGAGACTACGGCGCTGTTGCGAGTGTCTCGTATTCTATACAACTTTAGAGCGCGCGTGGTGGGCGCGACAGGGATCGAACCTGTGACCCCCTCGATGTCAACGAGGTGCTTGAAGCCCATAGCGTTGAGACATTTACGATTTTCTTGAATGTTGTTCGCGCTTTTCGCACTCCGTTCACGCCCTTTCGTTGCCGCGCGTTGCCGTAAACGCATTTCGTTCTGGACGAACTTGACGGCGAATTTTTTTTGTCGTTTGGCATGGGGCAGCAGTC
>NZ_DATEPI010000038.1:0-2827 GCF_035273305.1 Bradyrhizobium sp.
GCCACGGCGATCCGGGCGTACTGGACCGACACACACAATCTTGCTGAGGGCGCCGGCGCCGCCGCGCTCGCTGCCGCCGTGCAGGAAAAAGACAAGCTCCGCGACAGGCGGGTAGGGCTTATTCTGAGCGGCGGCAACATCGATTTCGATCTGTTCACCCGATGGATTCCGCAGGCCGTGGCGTTCGCGGAGAGAAGGGTACCGGCGTGAGCGCGAATTTTCGGGGGAAGAGATGAACCAGCCCGCATCAGCCTACTTCATGGAAGAGCGCCATGAGGCCGCCGATTCCCATACGCTTTCGGTTCTCGTGCAGAACGAGCCGGGCGTGCTCGCTCGCGTCATCGGACTGTTCTCCGGCCGCGGCTATAATATCGAGAGCCTCACGGTTTCGGAGACCGAAAGCCAGAAGCACGTCTCCCGCATCACCATCGTCACCACCGGTACGCCGATGGTGATCGAGCAGATCAAGCACCAGCTCGATCGCATGGTCCCGGTCTTTAGCGTCGTCGACATGACCTTGACCGGCGGCTCGATCGAGCGGGAGCTTGCGATGGTGAAGCTGCGCGGCACAGGCGAGCATCGCGTCGAGGCGTTGCGCCTGGCGGAAGCGTTCCGCGCCCGCGTCATTGATGCTACCATTGAAAGCTTCGTGTTCGAAATCACCGGCAACTCCGCCAAGATCAACCAGTTCATCGACTTGATGCGTCCTCTCGGGCTGGTCGAAGTCTCGCGCACGGGCGTGGCCGCAATCGGGCGCGGACCCGAGGGAATGTAAAGCCATGCTGGCGCGAGACTGGTACTACAATGAGCGGCGAAGTATCGGCATCGATTCCACCGTGGCATCGATCTACGATGGTCAGGACGACAGCGACCTGCGCGCCCGCGCCGCGCTGACGATGCTCGGCGTTCAGCGCGGCTGGCGCGTGGCCGACATCGGCTGCGGCACCGGCGTGCTCGCCTGTGAGGCGGCGCTGATGGGCGCGGACGTAGACGCCATCGATATTTCGCCGGCCATGCTGGCGCTGGCGGAAATCCAGGCCCGCGACCGCAAGGTTGCAGTCCGATTCCAATCGGCCGGGCTGTTGAGTTTCGCCTACCAGCCCAATTCCTATGATCTGGTTGTCAGCGAATTCGCGCTGCATCACCTGCCGGATTTCTGGAAAGCTGTTGCTTTGGCGCGGATCTTTCGCGCGCTCAAGCCGGGCGCCTGCTTCTATTTGCGCGACATCGTGTTCGCCAGCATGCCCGATGGCCCCGAGCGTGGCGTCGAGGCATGGGCTGATTTCATCATCAAAAATCACCGGTTCACCCGCGAAAGCGTGATTACCCACATGCGCGATGAGTATTCCACA
This sequence comes from Bradyrhizobium sp., assembly GCF_035273305.1. Taxonomy (GTDB): domain Bacteria; phylum Pseudomonadota; class Alphaproteobacteria; order Rhizobiales; family Xanthobacteraceae; genus Bradyrhizobium. The sequence continues at coordinate 1,353 of NZ_DATEPI010000038.1, forward strand.
TTCGGCTGGGTGATCGAACGCCTGCTCACCGAAGCCGGCTTCACGCTGGTCTCGGCGGACTACGATGCGCCGCTGCATGGCACGTATCGTTTGCGCAAACCGAAATCCGGCGAGCAGGGCTAGCGCACAAATGAAGCCAGTTGATATCGGCCTCGCCATCCTGGTGGCGGTGATCTGGGGCCTTGCCTTTGTCGCAAGCCGGATCGCGCTCGAGGAATTTTCTCCGGCGCTGATGACGGCGCTTCGGTTTGTCGTCGCCGCGGTGCCTTGCCTGTTTGTGCGCAAGCCCGATGTGTCCTGGCCGCTGTTGATCGCGATCAGCGGAACGCTGTTCCTGGGGCAGTTTCTGGCGCAGGCCTATGGCCTTGCGCACGGCGTGCCGGTCGGCCTGACCAGCGTGATCGTGCAAAGCCAGGCGCTGTTCACGATCGCGTTTTCCGTGGTCGCGTTTCGTGAGATCCCGACTCGCGTGCAGGGTGTTGGGATTGCGGTCGCCACGACGGGTCTGTTGATGATTTGCGGCACGGTTGGCTACGACTTCAGCGCCGGCGCTTTCCTCGTGCTGATGGGTTCGCCGATCACCTTTGCGATCGGCAATCTCCTGCTTCGTCGCGCACGAAACGTGCCGATGTTCGACCTGTTCGCCTGGCTTTGCCTGGTGCCGCCCTTGCCGTTGCTGGCGTTGGCCCTTGTCACCGATGGGGCGCAGGCGAGCCTAAATTCGCTGATCCACATATCGCGGACCGCCCTTGCATGTACGGTGGCATTGGGTCTGATTTCGACCAGCATCGCCTATTGGCTATGGGGAAGATTACTCAGGGACTACACGGCGGCCCAAGTGGTTCCGTTTGCGTTACTGGTGCCGTTCGTCGGCGCCGCCGCCTCGAGCATCGTGTTCGGGGAGCGGTTCGGCCCACTCCGCCTCTCGGGCATGCTCATCGTCGTGTGCGGGATAGCTATTATGCTGCTGTCGAAGCGGTCGCAAGTTGTGCCAGAGATCGTGTGAGCCCGGCATGTCGCAGTCACTTCTTTTCGCCTTTATCGTGTTCGCCACCGTGATGTTTTTCACTCCGGGGCCGAATAACGTCATGCTGCTCTCGTCGGGCTTGACGCATGGCTTCCGCCCGACGCTCCCCCACATCGCCGGCGTGACGATTGGCTTCGCCTTTATGATCGGCGCAGTCGGTCTCGGCTTTGGGGCGATCTTTATCGCCTACCCAATACTGCAGAGCATCCTGAAATATGCCGGTGTTGCCTACCTGATCTATCTCGCGGCCGTCATCGCGATGTCCGGACCAGTGAAGGAAGAGGGCGATGATCGCCGAGGGCCGATGACATTCTGGGGCGCGGCGATGTTCCAGTGGATCAACGTCAAGGGCTGGGTGATGGTGATCGGCACCATCACCGCCTATGCAGGCATCGCCACGTTTCCCTGGAATATCGGCATACAGATCATGCTTAGCCTAATGCTGGGC
>NZ_DATEPI010000039.1:0-5247 GCF_035273305.1 Bradyrhizobium sp.
CAGCAGGAGCATGAGAGGTCGGAGGCGCTGTCTCGAGAGCTCGGAACGGTGCGCGCCAAGCTAACCGAGGTCGAGGCATGGCAGTCTAACGCCTCGGCGCAAGCCGATGAGCTCAAGAAACCAGGCGCAAGGAACGCAGCGGAGCTGCGCAAGTCGGCGCAACAAGAGCAGGCGGGGGCAGAGCAGCGGGATCTCGTCTCCGAACGAACCCAGACGCAGGCGCCTATAACTGGAGGGGTTGCGTCCGCAGGCCTGATCACGCGGACCCGCGGAACGGAGGCGGTTCTACCAGACCGGGTCAACCTAGCACCGGCCAGAGAAGCGCCGAACAATTCTGATGACGGTCCGGCCGTCGAAAGGTTGTTCCTGCGTGCGAGCGCCTTGCTCGGACAAGGAGACATTGGCTCGGCCAGAATTGTGCTTGAGCGCGCTGCCGAAAGCGGTAGCGCAAAAGCAACCTTCGCGCTGGCGGAGACTTATGACCCGCTTATCCTTCCTAAATGGGGAACGTTCGGCACTCGCGGTGACGTGGACAAGGCGCGGGAGCTATACGCGAAGGCTGAGGCAGTCGGAAACAACCAGGCGAAGCAGCGCTTGGATGCGCTCCGATGAAGGGATCCGCAGGACCGGGATAAGCCGTTATCTCGCAGGTAGAGGAGAACTGAATGCAAAGCTCATTTCGGCAGCAACTGTTGTCCGTCGCCCCGGCTCTTTTGTTGCTGCTGCAGCCAACTGCCATGGACGCACAGGCAAAAGCTGCCCGAACCAAAACCGCTTTTTCCACCAAGCCCGCTGTTCCGGCACCGAAAACGACCATGAACGCGTGGACTGTGGGCCTCGCCGGAGGCCTCCTCGAAGGTGCACCGATCCGCTTGGCCGCAGAGATTGCGCGCGTAGTTGACGACGGGGATAATCTTCATGTCGTGCCTGTGGTGACACGAGGAGCCGCTGAAAACGTGAACTCGCTATTGTATCTGCGCGGCATTGACGCAGCTATTATCAATGCGGACGTGCTGGACGAATATAAGAGGCAGGTACCTGACGTCCAACATCGACTTGCCTACGTGCTAAATCTCTTTCCCTCCGAATTGCACGTTTTTGTTCGACCGGAAATTCAGAGCCTCAACGATTTGGTCGGCAAAAAGGTAAACTTCAACAACCAAGGCACAGCAGCCGCTTATTCCGGTCCGCTGATCTTCAGCCGACTAGGTCTGGACGTCGAGCAGACGTTCATTCCGCATCAAGTGGCGCTGGAACAGATGCGCAAGGGGGATATGTCCGCAGTCGTATTCATCACGTCCAAGCCAGTCGAAGCGTTCGTGCGTGGACGCTGGGACCCCGGATTTAAGTTTTTGCCGGTTCCATACGAAAGCAAGCTGGAGGACTACTATCTTCCAGCCTCTCTCGATTCGTCCGATTACCCTAATCTGATTCACGAAGGCGCGCGGGTCGACACTGTCGCCGTGCCTACCGCATTGGTCGCCTTCAACTGGTCGACCAGTTCGCAACGTTATCAACGCGTGGCGCGCTTCGTCGATCACCTGTTCTCGAGTATCGACAAGTTGCAGGGCCCCGGTTTTGATCCCAAATGGAAATCAATCAACCTTGGCGCGACGGTTCCCGGGCTCGCGCGCTTCCCAGCAGCCCAGAACTGGTTGGATAACCACGCTCGCTCAATGCAGGTGTCGCAGTGAACCCCGCTGCCTTTGCCGTCATTTCATTCGCCGTCCTTGCCGGGATGGGGGCCGCCGATGGTTCAGAGGATCCACTGAATCAACTCCGTACTTGTAGTCTGATGCGGCCTGAGGAACGGCTGCCGTGCCTGGACGAGCTTGCGCGCTCTGTGGCGCGCCAAGCGCAGCCCGCCTCGACGGCAAACCCGTGGATCATCAGTCAGACGACATCGCCGGTTGACTATGCACCGATCGCCAGCGCCACGGCCTCGTCGCGGGAGGTCTTGGACGGCTCGCCGTTTCAGTTATCGATGCGTTGCCGAGGCGGACGAAGTGAATTCGCGATCTCCGGGCCGACTATCTCTGGGCGCGGTGAGGATTACGCGATTTCCTACAGCGCGAGAGGAGGCCCGCCGGTCCGTATCGATGGGGTAAAGCCTGCCTTCGGAGCCGGAGTCGCACTCAAAATCGAGCCCGGCGCTTTTTTCCAGTCGGTTCGAAGCGATGGTGAACTAGTTGTGGACATTGGATTGCGCGGGGGAGCCGCTCGACGCGCAACGTTTTCATTGATCGGACTTGATGCTGTGCGCGCCAAAATAGCTCCGGCGTGCAATTGGCCTCACGCGATCGCAAATCCAAACCGTTGAGCTGAAACAGCGGGATCGACTAGACAGGGCCCTTCGTTACCAAGTTGATAGATCAACGCTGTGCGAATACCAGCCGAATGAGGGCGGCGCTAATAGGGGCCGCGAGCGAGAGTGCCGGACCATTGCTCGTCGACCACCGGTCATAGATGTTTGTTTCAGCAGGGTGCCGTCAAATCTAATTTTGTCATCGCTGCCAAATTGAAGGGCGCGACTAATTTAAATAAAAAACAGAAAAGCCGCCCGAAGGCGGCCTTTCCAAATTTAACATCCGAAGACTAGAACTACGCGAAGCGGAACGCGGCGGTGTTCTTGCGTCGATAGGCCACGAATCCAACGCCGATAAAGCCCAAGATCATCATCGCCCACGTCGCTGGTTCTGGGACTGCCCTCACGTTGGCGGGTACGCTGAAGCCCTCCGTTCCAAAGCTGATCGAAACGCCGGAAATAGTGTCGGTTGTCGAGCAACCAGTACAAGCGAGTGTAAACGTGCCGGTATGATTGATGTACGGGTTGAAATTATCAAAGCCGTTGTTCTGGTTGGGATTGAGTCCCACAATCAGATCGAAGGGCTGTCCTCCACTTAATGTCGTCAGGTGCACGCTATCTCCGGATATAATATCCGTCCAGTGCGTGGGAGAACCCGGAACCGGGGTTACCGTCCCGTTGTCGTTAACGTTCACCAGCGAACCGGCTTGGGTGAATGTGCTAACCGTCCCTAATCCCGAGACCGTAAAAGCAACATCGCTGATAGTCTGCCCGGACGAGATTTGTCCGATGCCGGTGTCGGTGAGAACCACTGTTAGGCTTCCGTTACTCACCGTTATATCCGCTGTCCCTAATAATGCTCCATCAGCATTAGAACCGGCCGCGGTAAACAACGCAGCACTGGCAGGACCCATACCGAGCAAAAGCGCCGCGGCTGTTAATGTGAGAAGTGAACGCGACTTTTTACTCATGTTTAAAACTGTGCTCCAAATACAACAGTCAACCCCTCCCATTTGGATTATTCACAGAATTTCGGACGCGTCCACATAAAATGAATTAGATGGTATTAACTTGGGTTAATTGGACTTCGAAATATAGATAACGCCCGACGTTATCACCGGCGGCAAAGCTATTTTAAAGCCGGGCGGCCCGCTTCCGCCGGGGAGCCGGCCCTTTTCACGTCGTGGGGCCGCGTCACGGACCCTTTCCGGAATTAAATTAACCCGCCACGACAATAGTAATGTACCGCACGATCAGAATGACAGTGAAGAGCCCAATCGCCACTCCCAAGAGCAAGTTTGTCCTTTTAGCGGGCCTGACCGTCACAGGCACCTACAAATGGTAGGACGCGGCTTTTGAAATTGATCCAAACCTTGAAGGAATCCTGGCGTTAGTTCTGCCGATCTGAATGAAGCGCGGCCCTTTCGGCGATCAAATCCTGAACGAGCTTTTCCGTTTCCTCATTGGTGATCGAGTCTAAAATCTGCTTGGCGAGGGCTCGATAGCGTTCGATCTTTCTGTCGATTTCTTTGCATCTCTCACACATGGCGGCCGTCGAACTTGAGCGAATAGCTTCTCGACAAACCAGACGACGCAAATTCGTTTCTATGTCAGAAGCCCCCATTATTACTATTCGTGGGAATGAGGGAATCGCTCGACTTTCCGGTCGCCTTCCCACAGTTGGACATCATGACCGTCAACGAACTGCTTCGCGCACTGCCTGGCACTGTCGTCATTCGGACATAGAAGCTCGATTGCCCGGAGAAACTCACCGTCGGCTGCAATAAAATACATTTGATATCTGGCCATTTGCGATTCTCGGCGCCGTTGGGCGGGGCCGCCGCGTGGCTGCAGGGCACACTGCGACGACCCCTAGTCGCGCGTTGCGTGGGGCGGGGCCGCGCGACTTGCGAGCACGATAAAAACCGCGACAGCGTTCAGCAAATGAACTCGCGCGTTAAGCTTTACGGTCGGCCCCGCGGCCGAATTGGCTTGCGTACCAAACAGCACACAAGAACGTCACTCAGGGGTCGGCTCACTGTTGCTGATCGCTCTCTATGATCAGTTTGAACTTGTGCGGAATCGGCGTGGTGTTCCAACTTGAATACTGGAGTGTCCTAGTTTATCGTTAGGTACGAGCGTGAACGAGTAGAACGGCCGTGGTCGACAAACTTAAGCGGGCATTAGAGCACCTCGATCAGCCGATATGCCCTAATTGCCTCATCGAAATGAAATGGACCCGCTCAGCCCTAGTCTCGTCGGATACCATCTCGCATTTATTCCACTGCCCAAACTGCCACCGAACGGGCCAGACAAGTTCCGTTATGCGAACTGTCGTAGTGCCGCCCGACAAGCTTTCGGCACCTATTCATCGATACGCTGCGTAGGCATGACTGCCTGAGTTGGCGCGCGCCTTTCGCGTTGGAGCGAGCCGGGTTCATGCCTTGCCGACGAAGTCAGGGCGACAGGTTATGTTCTTCCATGGTCCGAAGTCGACGAGGGACGATGGCGACAATGATTCGGACGTCGAAGGGGAGGAAGCGTGATGCCCTTGGACAAGCTTCACGCGTAACCCTTTCGAGATCTGCGCAACCATGGCAAGGATCGCCGCTGAACTGGTGGTGAGTCCGGACGACGGCGGCGACCCGTCGCTCATGTCTCCGAATTATTACGCCGCTTTGGAGGGTGAACAGCGGAGCGAGTAACAAGCCGGTGAGAGAGTCGGGAAGCAGACAGAATTATCCATGGCGCATAGGTCTAATTGTGGCGCGTGCCAATCGTCGGCATGTGTCTATCTCCCGAGCCCGTCCATGTGCGCCCCCGCCGTGGACGGCTTTTGATTTCTACCGGGACGTAGGTGCGCGGCGCTGCGGTCCCGCGTCTTTTCTGTGCGATGTGGTAGCCGCGACACGGCTTTTGGCGGGCAATAATGTTAACCGGCG
>NZ_DATEPI010000040.1:0-2262 GCF_035273305.1 Bradyrhizobium sp.
ATACATCGGGGGATGTCGGTATAAGCGTTCGGCTCTAGTTCTCCGCCATAACCCGAGGCGAATACAAAGGGCACCTGCTTTTGCTCGAGAACATCCGCAACCGGATAGACGCGCTCGCCCCTCAGGTTGATGTCGAGGACCGCGCCTTGAATGTCGGCGCAGCGCAGCAGTTTAAGTGCGTCCGTGACGGTTCCGACGGGTCCGACGACCTCGACGCCGAGATCATGCAAATATTCCGCAAGGTCCTGAGCCAGGAAGTATTCGTCTTCAACGATAAGCACGCGCTGCCCAGATAACTTATTGGCGGCAGAATTCATTCGGTGCGCTCCAGCGGCAATTCCACCGAGCAGCGCACGCCTTCGGGCGTGAACTCAAGTTTTGTGATCGCATTCAACTGGTAAGGAAGCGCGCGCTCGATAAGCTCGCGGCCGTATCCGCTTCGTCGGGGCACAAGGGGTGCATCGGCGGTATCTATGTTTCTCTCTAGCCAATTGAGAATGACCCGCGCCTCGCCGTCGTTGCCCCGCAGATGCCAGTTGATCTCAAGCTTGCCGGGTGGCTGGCGCAATGCGCCGTACTTGACGGCATTGGTTGCCAGTTCGTGCACGGCTAGCGCTAGGGCTTGAGCCGCGTTTGGGGCGAGTTCGACTGAAGGACCGCCGATCTCCGCGATTTCACCGGCCCCATGCGCGTCCAATTCCGCCCGGATGATTTGCTCGAGATCGATCGGTCCCTGGTCAGTACGGGCCAACACGCTCTGCACCCGTGACAGCGCGCCCAGCCGGCTCTCAAATTGGCGCGAAAAATCTTGCAACGAAGCACTGGACTTCATGGTTTGCCGTGCAATCGCCTGCACCAAGGCCAGCAAGTTCCGGGTGCGGTGTTGGAGCTCTGAGAGCAAAACCTGCTGGCGATCCTGCAGACCACGCATCTCATGGACGTCTGCCGAAGTGCCTACCCACTCCGTCGAGGACTCTGCGGCGGGCTTCGCCCGCGTTTGGTGCCAGCGATATTGCCCGTCTGCAGCGCGCCTGATCCGGTGCTCCACATAATATTCACGGGAACGCTGCGCCTGCTCCCAGCGTGAGCGGGTCAATTCCCGGTCATCCGGATGAACGGCTTCCAGCCATCCGAATCCGCGGCTGTTAGCATCGGACAATCCCGCATAGACTTCCCACTGTGGGCTGCCCCAGGTTCGCGAGCCGTCGCTATAGGATCGAAACACCAGCTGAGGTATCGAGATGGCCAGCATCCGGAAGCGCGCCTCGCTTTCAGCGAGCGCCACTTCTTTGTTGTGATGCGCCGTTCGGTCGCGCATGATTTTCACAAACCCGCCGCCGGTGTGAAGGCGCATCATCAGGCCGGATCCCCAAAATTTGGATCCATCTTTTCGTTGATGCCACCTTTCGTCTTCGCTTCGCCCGTTAAGCGACGCTTTCGATCGTTCCCGCTCCGGCGCGCCAGCAGCTCTGTCCTCCGGCGTAAAAATGATGTCGCCGTTGCGCCCTAGAATCTCGTCCTCGGAGTAGCCGGTCAGGCGCTGTGCGCCGACATTCCAGCTAATCACTTTTCCCGAGGCGTCCTGCGCAAATAGAGCAAAATCGGTGACGCTCTCAAATATCAAACGCAACAGATCAGTGTCGTCAGGAGCTCCAGTTTTCAAAATGCCGCCTGACACGATTGGCCTCCGAGATTTGCCCAAACCCTAAACAAAACACTGGCTCGCGAGTTCAAAGTTCGCGCTTAGAGCTTTTTCGCCAGACCGAAGCATGAGCGCAGTGCGGGTCAGCAACTGCTGTGTCGGGAACTGCGGCAGATTTTTCTCGTTCACTCGCCTTCGGGAGTCCGTCGTCGACGCACGCAACGCTGGGCAGTCCGCATCAAGAAGTCGAAGAGGTGATATGAACCCATCCCAATTGCCGCTATTCACCCCGTCGGCATTGGCCCCCAAAGGACTGCAGTATTGGCCGGAGTTCATCAGTCCGGCGGAAGAGCAATATCTAATTGGCCGCATCTGCGAACTGGAGCTGAAGCCTTTTCAATTCGGACCGTATCAGGGAAAGCGGCGCGTCCTGTCGTTCGGCCGCAGCTATGATTTCAGCCGCCAGCGCCTGGAGGGGGCCCCTTCCGTCCCTTCCTGGATGGATCCCGTCATGTTACGCATCGAATCGCTGCCGGAGGCAGAGCACGGGCGAATAGCGCAAGTGCTCATCACAGAGTACCAGCCGGGCACCGCGATCGGTTGGCATCGGGACAAAAAGC
>NZ_DATEPI010000041.1:0-4193 GCF_035273305.1 Bradyrhizobium sp.
GGTCGCCCCCATACTATCAAGCGTTCTCCGACTAGTCCTCGGCTTCCTTCAGCCCCCCGCATTCGAAGAGCTTGCTCCGGCCGGGGCCGCCCAGCCCTCTCCCGGTGATTGGTGCCCGTCGGGAAAGCATGCGGCCGGAGGCAGGAGCGCGTGCGCCGCAAGCCGCTAAAGCTTGCCGGCTCCCGCAAGCCAGACCCGACGCGGGATTGAAACGGGGGATCGGCTTTGTGGTTTCCTGGAACTGCAAGGTCAGGAACAATCGGCTTTAAACCGGTTGGTCGCGTCGCGCCGTCGTGGCAATTGACGCCGTCAGGTCCCCGCAGGGGCCTGGGCAATATCGATGACGTGCCGATCGTTCCCGACAGTGATCACGATGGTGTAGGCCTTTTGTCCGCCGGCCTGCTCGGTTGGCGGGGCTATATGCAATTGCCCGCCGTACCACTCGCCCGGCATCAACGTATTGTCCTTGATCACGGACTGCTCAAGCAAGGACATGTTGCGTTGACCGGTCTCGACGGTCGCGGCAACGATAGCCTCGTTTTGAGCCGCGGCATTGTTGTGAGCTATCACAGCAGCGGTTGGGCTGTAGAACGTTCCAGTGCGACCGCTCGTTGTGGTGTAGCGCCCGTACCCGGCTTGGGAGGCGCTGTATGTGTTCACGCCTGCAGCGAGACCGCCAACGATCAGGGCCGCCACCTGGCGGTTCTTTTCCTCCTGCAGGAGCATTTCATACGTGACAACTTGCATCACATGATCGGACCCGGCGACGTGCTGTGTGGCCTCGACTTGCGCAACCCGAAAATCAATCGGAACCTGTCCAAGATTGCTGATACCCACGACGAACACCGGCCGGCCATTCGCCTGAAGCTGTCGAGAGGCGGGGCGGACGAGAACCACCGAGCTTCTCTGACGCGAAACCAGGGCGGGTTGCCCATCACGCATCAGGCTCTGTTGCTGTGGATTTGACGGTCGAAACTGCACCGTCTCGTTGCCTGTAACGCAACCGCCTAGCGCAGCGCAAAGCGCCACGAAGCCCCATTTACGCATGACACTTTCCCCAACCCATGGGGATAGAACCTCAACCAGCGCGCGAGATCAAGGGCGCCTCGCGGAGGAGCCTGTGGGGTTCGCTTCAGGTCCCCAGTCGGAGACAGGGATTGAAGGAACCGGGAAAGGTGTCGGCGTAACTGTCTGATTTTACAGGTGGAGGCCACGACCAGAATTGAACTGGTGTACACGGTTTTGCAGACCGTTGCGTAACCACTCCGCCACGTGGCCCCATCGGGCGAACTCATATACGCCCCGCCGGGGATAGGCAACCACGGCAGGTCTTCAGCCGCGTTTACGGCGACGGTAGTCCCGTTTGGGCCGCACTTTCGGAGCGAGTTCGGGCAATGCAGTTCGGGCTTCCTGATATTTGGCCAGCATCCGCTCGAATGTTGCATCGAGTGTGTCGGAAATCTCCGGCCGCTTCTCCAGAGCGGAAAGCAACATTGCAGCGGCCTCGATCGTCGACAGGCCCTCGGGGCGTGGTTCACGGCGCAGCTTGCCATAGCGCGACGGGCGAGCCGGACCGAGAATGACGCGCTGGCACTTCAGCAGCCAGGCGTTGCGCCACCACAGTGCCTTGGCCTGGCTCCAGGTACCATCAAGCACCACCACCCCTTCGACGGCTTTCAGGATGCCGCGTTGGTCGTGCTCGAGTTCGCCTTTGCGATTGATAGCGACAATGTCGCTATCGGAGTCGAGATCGCTGAGCCTGGCGGAACCCAGGTAGAGCACCGCCCAGCGCGACGGGTCCGCGATCGGGCGTCCCAGCGCCTTGGAAAGGCTCGGCCACGAGAGCCCGATCTTCAGCACTGCGTTTTTAAGCTGTAGCGCGGTGACCCGCGCCGTGCCCAAGGCTCTGTCCTGCTCCTGCGGATGCTGCAGGATCAGCAGGGATATGCGGTTTTGGATTGGCGTGATGGCATCGCAGATGCACAGCGGCAGCGGTTTAAGGCAGCGCAGGCAATCCGCTGTGGGCGCCGCCGCAGCCGCGATCGTTTGAGGACCAGATTGTTTCGACATGGGCAGGCTATACGCTTCGCCTCGTGGGGCTTCAACAACGCTATTCCGCTGGCGCTGCCACGACGCCCGGTTCGGGTCGCCGCCGGAGCCGGTCTATCAAGAGATAGATCACCGGCGTCGTGTACAGCGTGAGGATTTGCGAGACGAACAATCCACCGATGATGGTGATGCCGAGTGGCCTTCGCAGCTCGGTGCCTGGACCGGTCGCAATCACCAGCGGTATTCCGGCGAACAACGCTGCCATCGTCGTCATCAGGATAGGACGAAATCGAGCGCTGCAAGCCTCGAAAATGGCTTCCGCCGACGACAGGCCACGGTGACGCTCGGCATCAAGCGCGAAGTCGACGATCATGATGCCGTTCTTCTTGACGATTCCGATCAGGAGAATGATCCCGACAAACGCGATAATGGTCAGCGGAGTGTTGGTGATCTGAAGTGCCAACAGCGCGCCGAGCCCCGCCGAAGGCAATGTTGAAATGATGGTCAGCGGATGCGCCAGGCTCTCATAGAGCACGCCCAATACGATATACATGGCGACCAGCGCTCCCAATATCAGCAACGGCTGCCGTCCGGTGGTCTTGCCGAAGTCGCCGGCGTTGCCGTCGAAGCTGCCGCGAATGCCTTCGGGCATGTGCAACTCCTGAACCGCCCGCTGAATATTGGTGGTGGCCACCTCGAGCGGTATATCGGGCAGCAGATTGAACGAGACGGTCGTCGACGGAATCGACTGCGAGTGAAACACCGCGAGTGGCGAAAGGCTGCGCTCGTAGTGAACCACCGTGGCTAACGGGATCTGCGCGCCGCCGGCCCCGGCCACAAAAACACGTTCGAGGTTCGAGGGATCGCTCTGAAATTTTGGATCGGTCTCCAGCACCACCATGTATTGATTGCGTTGGGTATAAACGATCGAGATCTGGCGTTGCGAGAACGCGTTGTTGAGCGCGTTATCGATGTCCTGGACACGGACGCCGAGGATCGATGCCTTTTGCCGGTCGATCGACAGCGTTAATTGCAAACCGCCGGGATCACGATTGCTCGAGACATCGGTAATGCCTTCGACGGTCTCCATTCGTTTGCCGACAATCGGCGCCCATTTCTGCAGAAGGTCCAGATCGGTACTCGACAACGTGTACTGATAATCTGCATCGCTTTGTCTACCGCCGGCCCGCACATCCTGCGCCGCGAACATGAAAAGACGAATTCCAGCCACGCGATAAAGATCTTTGCGCAGACGATCGATCACCTGGGCCGTGCTCATTCCGGCCCGCTCGCCCGGCGGCTTGAGGCTGATGAACATCAGGCCGCGGTTGGAGCCGCCGCCGCCGGGTCCGCCAGCTCCTCCAAGCACCGATCCGATTCCCGCCACGGCTGGATCGGCCATGACGATGTCGGCGAGTTGTTGCTGCAACCCGAGCATGGACTGGAACGAGATGTCGGCCGAGGCCCTCGTCGAGCCGATCACGAAGCCGCTGTCATCGACGGGAAAATACCCTTTTGGGGTCTTGATATAGAGAGTGACCGTGAGCGCAATGGTCGCGAAAAACACCATCAGCGTCATCAACGGAAAATCAAGCACGACGCGCAATGTAGACGCATAGAACGCAACCATGCGCGAGAGCGTGCCCTCAACGACACGGTCGAACCATGTGGCGGTATCGGAAGTGGTGGCCTTGATGTAATGGGCGCAGATCATCGGGGTCGTGGTAAGCGATACAACCGTGGAAACCACGATCGCAAACGTCAACGTCAGCGAAAATTCCCGCAGCAGCCGGCCCACGATCCCGTCCATGAAGATCAGGGGCGTAAAGGCCGCAACCAATGACAGACTGATCGACAACACCGTGAAACCGATCTGCCTGGCTCCTTCCAGCGCCGCCTGGTAAGGCCGCATGCCGCGTTCCAGGTTGCGGTACATGTTCTCTATCATCACGATGGCATCATCGACGACGAAGCCGACCGAAATGGCCAGTGCCATCAGGGATAGGTTGTCAATCGAAAAGCCGGCGAACCACATGCCGGCACAGGTACCGGCCAGCGCCAGTGGCACCGAGACACCAGCCGCAACCGTTGGCGTCAGCCGACGCAGGAATGCGAACACAACCGCCATCACGAGAAATACGGTC
>NZ_DATEPI010000042.1:0-16031 GCF_035273305.1 Bradyrhizobium sp.
CCGATGGTCGACCGCCAGAGGGGAGCGAAGTCGTATGTTCTCATAGCCAAATCCTCCGTTGAGCAAGATGGTTACAAGCAGGTGCCGGACACCACCGGCGCCCGTCTTAGCCGAGCCCCCGAAAGGCGCCCGGGCCGCGTATCGCGGCGCATAAGAAATTAGCAAACGCCTTTTCGGTTTCAAGACCGAGCGCGATTTTTTGGTAAATCGGCTGTTACGCCTCGAGCGCCGCCGCGCTTTGCTGGGGCCATTTGCGGGCGACCGGCCTGCAACTCGGAAGCAGGCCAAAAAAATTTTCCGGCAGCATCTTGAACTTGGGTCACCTTCTTCTAAGTGGATTTTCGTCCCAAACGAAAGGAGTTTAGGAGGACAACATGACCGAGCTAGACCGCAGCTTTGATGAAAATGTGTACGACCTGAATGCCATTTTACATCCCGGTTCGGTTTTCGATCATCCGCGGGATGTCCTGGCCGACACGACGCTGTCGCGCGCAGAGAAGCGGGCGATCCTGGCCTCCTGGGCTTCCGATGCAGCGGCGGTGACATCGTGCCCATCCCTACGGGCGATCCCCGGGGCAAAGCGCATGGTTTCGATTGACGAGATTCTGGAGGCACTGTCGAGCCTCGATCATTCGCCGAGGAATCCGCCCGGCGGAAAACCGGCTCGTCTGCGATCGACCGAGCGGACAGCGCTCGCAGCCTGACGGCTGCATCTCAGCGCCCATCCGGCGGCCCGCCGCCGCCGGGTCGGACGCGATCCCCCTCAGCCTTCGGCCCCAACCCTCAGCGCGATGATCGAATCCTGTAAGCCGTCAGCGGCCACGCTCGCGGCTGGACCTGGAGGCCGCGTTTCCCATCAAAAATTTAGGGGATATCAAGGGGTTGAACGCTGTTTCGATCCCTGTTTCTGACGCGTTCTTGCTTGCGTCCATAGGGCGCTTCCTTTATCGGGTGTGTGCCTCGCATGCGAGCGGCCACGGCCGTGATTTGGGCTGGGCGCGCGAATTTGGAAATGGGCACCGATTCTTTCCCGGTTCGTGATGTTCGTGTGATGATGGTTGCAGAGGGAATACCCCGGAATGGCCAATGTTGTCGTCGTCGGCGCTCAATGGGGCGACGAAGGGAAGGGCAAGATCGTCGACTGGTTATCGGAGCAGGCCGATATCGTCGTGCGCTTCCAGGGCGGTCACAATGCCGGCCACACACTCGTCATCAACGGCGAGACTTACAAGCTGGCGCTTTTGCCGTCCGGCGTGTTGCGCCCTTCCAAGCTGTCGGTGATCGGCAACGGCGTGGTGGTCGATCCACGAGCGTTCCTGGATGAGGTGAGCAAACTGAAAAGTCAGGGCGTCGCCGTCAGCCCGGACAATCTGCGTGTTGCCGAGAACGTCACGCTGATCCTGCCCTTGCATCGCGAACTCGATGCGCTGCGAGAGTCTTCGAACGCGATCACCGCGATCGGCACCACACGGCGCGGCATTGGCCCGGCTTACGAAGATAAGGTTGGCCGGCGGGCGATCCGGCTGATGGACCTGGCCGATCTCGATACGCTGCCGCACAAGATCGATCGCCTGCTGGCACATCACAACGCGTTGCGCCGTGGGCTCAAGCTTGAAGAGATCGACGGTGCTGCGATCCTGAAAGAGCTGACTCAACTCGCGCCGCAGCTTCTGCCTTACGCGGAGACCGTGTGGCGGCTGCTCGATCTGAAGCGACGCGAGGGCAAGCGAATTTTGTTCGAGGGCGCGCAGGGTGCCTTGCTTGACGTGGACCACGGGACATATCCGTACGTCACCTCTTCCAACACGGTCGCAGCGCAAGCGGCGACGGGGACCGGCATGGGGCCGGGCACCGTGGGTTACGTGCTAGGTATCTGCAAGGCTTACACCACCCGCGTCGGCCAAGGACCGTTCCCGACCGAGCTGCATGATGCGATCGGCGAGGAGATCGGTCGCAGGGGCAAGGAATTCGGCGTCAACACCGGGCGCAAGCGGCGCTGCGGCTGGTTCGACGCCATGCTGGTGCGGCAGACGGTGCGGACGTGCGGCATCAATGGGCTCGCGCTGACGAAGCTTGATATTCTCGACGGCTTCGAAACCATCGAGGTCTGCGTAGGCTATCGATTGGACGGCAACGAAATCGACCATTTGCCGGCAGGCGAGGGTGCCCAAGGCCGGGTAGTACCGATCTACGAAACCATCGAAGGTTGGAAAGAGCCGACGGCGAACGCCCGCTCGTGGGCGGACCTTCCAGCCCAGGCCATTAAATATGTGCGGAGGGTCGAGGAACTCGTGGGTTGTCCCATTGCCCTGCTTTCCACCAGCCCGGAACGCGAGGATACTATTCTGGTACAGAATCCCTTCGAGGCCTAAGGAGATGCGACTGGAACGTCCGCAATGTTGAACAGAGATGGCTGATTACTACCCGCTGATCGCCCGAGCCATCGCCGGATTGGACCCGAGTGCTCCCGGCGAGAGCCGCCGCGCGCTTTACGAGCGAGCGCGCGCAGCGCTGATCGCGCAACTGCGCAGCGTCGATCCGCCCCTCAGCGAATCAGAGATCACTCGCGAGCGGTTGTCGTTGGAAGAGGCGGTGCGCAAGGTCGAATCCGAAGCCGCCCAGCGCGCGCGGGAAGTACCACGCGCGGCGGCAGGAGGTGCCCGCGCGGGCGATGCATTCCGTGCCACCACGCGCCCAGGCCCGCGACAGGGCGATGCCGCTGCTCCGTCCTCACGTCCGCGTCCCCCTTCCCGGAATGATCGGCCCGGACAGGAGGAGCGCCCCCGCAATCTTCGAACTGATGCCGCGCCGCGTCAGCAGTCCACGCAGCCGCATGTACCGATGCAGGATCCGCAGTTGCCGCCGAATGGCGCTGCATCAGGCGGAACGCGGCGCAGCTCCGATAATAATGGGCAGCAAGCTCCCGGCATGCGCGGCTTCCGCGATATCGCCGCCGATGCTGACGATCTCGGCCGAGCCGCGGCCCAGGCCAGCCGCTCCGCGCGGAAGACTTATGCCAATGTGCCTTCGCCGTCGCCGGAATTCGAGCGACTTGAGCCGAGCATGGAAAATCGCGGCGGCGATTCCGAAGCGCCATATTCGTATGATGAATCCGCGGAGGAAGCCGAGCGCTACCCATCACTGCCGCAACCCGCACGTCCGCGCGCCCCGACGAATGGCGAGCCAAAGAAACGCGACCGCTCCGGTGTCGTGTTTCCTTTCAAGAGCGCGATCGCCGTTGGCGTGGTCCTGATCCTGGTCGGCGCGGCGATCTTGTGGGGCAAGTCTCTCGTCACGAGCGTCAGCGGACTTTTGAAGCCCTCGCCCACGACGGTGGAAGCGCCAAAGGACAACTCGGCGCTGAGCAAGCCGAAAATTCCCGATCGCGTCGGGCAGCCGACGCCCTCAGAGCAGCTCGCGCCGGTCGCCCAGCGGGTAGTGCTGTATGATGAGGATCCATCCGATCCCAAGGGCAAGCAGTATGTCGGCTCGGTGATCTGGCGTACCGAACAGGTGAAGGCGTCGGCCGGTCAGAAGCCCGATATAGCTGTGCGCGCCGACATCGAGATTCCCGATCGCAAGTTCAAGATGACGATGTCTTTCCGCCGCAACACCGACACATCGCTCCCGGCGAGTCATACCGCGGAGTTGACCTTTATCCTCCCGCAGGATTTCACCGGCGGGGGTGTCGGCAATGTGCCGGGCATCCTGATGAAATCGAACGAGCAGGCGCGCGGCACGCCGCTCGCTGGGCTTGCGGTCAAGGTCACCGATGGCTTCTTCCTTGTCGGCCTGTCGAACGTCGATACCGACCGCGCACGAAACGTGCAGCTTTTGAAGGAGCGCTCCTGGTTTGACGTGCCCCTGGTCTATGTCAACCAGCGCCGCGCCATCATCGCCATCGAAAAAGGTGCCCCGGGCGAGCGCGCCTTCAACGACGCTTTCGCGGCGTGGGGGGAATAGCGGCGGGCCTGCATCTGGTCATCTCTGGGGTTCGCTTGGATTCGCGAGGAGGAGCATGAAGCGATACCTGATTTTTGCGGCGCTGGCGCCGCTGCTCGGCGGGTTCGTTCTGCTGTTGGTCACCACCTACACCTCCGGTTACTGGACTCACACGGACCTGGCCGAGGTCCGCAAGCTGTTCGTGGTGTTCGCCAAGACCCTGCAATACAGCTATTTCTTCGGCATTCTGCCGACGCTGATGATGGCGGCGGTTGATGACATCCTGTTCCATGTCGAACGTATCCGGCCGGTCCTGCGAATGCTGTTCGTGGGCGTGCTCTCGTTCTTTGGCGCGGAATTGCTCTATGGCTCGCGTGGCCCGGACAGCGGCGCGATCCAATTCATCCTGTACGGACTGGTTGGATTTATCCCCGGTGTAGTTTGCTCGTGGCTTGCCCATGAGGCCATTGATGAGCCGGCGCGCGCTTGAAACAGCTAGCCTCGGCCGGAACCAGCGACATCCCGTTGCGGTATTGACGATCTGTCATGTTTGAATTGCTGTCGCGCGGCTTCGGTCTGACGCCCTCGACGCGCGGTCGGTTGAGCCGCGACGGCATGACGCAACTTGCGGCGAGCTTCCGCGTTACCATTTCATGCCCATGTCGAACGAAGAAATTCTTGCGCCGGAGCGCGCGCGCCGTTCCGGCGGCGAAGCTGGTCGTGGATCTTCCCGGGCAAGCTTTCAGGGCCCGATCATCGATCAGGACGGACGCGAAATCCCGAAGGAAACCTTGAGCGGGCAAGCCCATGGCTTCCATTTCGATTTCGTCGGTGGAATGGGCAATCCGTTCGGCAATCTCACACGAGAGCAGCGCTTGGCGAGGCTCGATGCGGTCGCGAAGCTGCTCGATGTCGCGTTCATCCTCCCAGGCACGAACATCCGCTACGGCATTGATGGCATTATCGGATTGATTCCGGTGGTCGGCGACATCATTGCCACCGCCCTGTCGCTATGGCTGGTACGCGAGGCGCGTGCGCTGGGCGCGCCCTGGCATATCACCGCACGGATGCTTGGTAACGTCGCAATCCAGGGTGTTGTGGGCACCGTGCCCGTAGCCGGTGACGCCTTCGACGTGCTGTTTCGCGCCAACATGCGCAACGCGCGCATGCTGAGGCGCTGGTTGGATAGACAGCCGCGCTAGCGCGCTCCAGTTTCAGAGAGATCAGGAGCATGCGACGCATGCCCCGGGCCTTGACCCGAGGGCAGCGCAACTAGAGGCAAGTTATGCCGCGTCGGCGTCGGCCTTGTCGCTGGCAGGCGCGGGCTCGGGCGCACGTGGACGGCGCGGCAGCGGGAAGTCCTGACTTTCATACAGCGTGCGGATGCCGCTCTGGTCAAAGCGTGCTTCATCGACCTGGAGATAGGCGCCGTTCAACGAATCCGCCGGCAACTCCTCAATCGCAAACCGAACCGCTTCGGCAGCAGTGCCAAATCGCCGATACGCAAAACCCGCTCGCTTTTTCTTCCGGATCGCGGCGGGAAACAACTCGGCAGCGGTGTTGAAGCTGAAGGAAGCCATGTCAGGGACCTCTGATCTTTTTAGTGAGAACGCGATCAAGGACCGCGAACGGATCGCACGGGCGGGCCAACTGGAGGCGCGCCGGCACACGTCATTTCAGGACAGCCTTTAATATAGGCTCGTTTGACGGAAATGCGACTCCTGAACGGCCCGATGATGAATAAGCCCCTCGCAGGCCATCCCATCTGGATTATCGCTTCGAATTCAATGCCTTAGCGATCTATAATTTGCCGAGGACGAGCAGGACGATCAATACGACCAGAACGACGCCGCCCAAGCCCATTCCGGAGTGGCCCATGCCATAGCCGTAGCCGCCAAAACGGCCGCTGAAGCCGCCCAGCAGGTAAATGATAACGATAATAAGGAGTATCAATCCGAGTGACATCGCACTCTCCCCAACGGAGGCCCGACGCGGACTCGATCCGCGGCCCCGCTGGAAGGAAGCACATTGCCAGCCAGGGTTCCAGCAGCGGAACCGGGCGTGAGGTCTATTTCGGACGGAGTTTCAGGGCGGCGGAGTTGATGCAATAGCGCAGCCCGGTCGGCGCGGGGCCATCTTCAAATACGTGGCCGAGATGACCATTGCACTTCGCACACAGGACTTCAGTGCGGATCATGCCGTGACTGACATCGCGTGCCTCGTCGACATGGCCAGGCTCAGCCGGCGCCGTGAAACTCGGCCAGCCACAGCCGGAATCGAATTTCGCATCCGACTCAAACAGCGTCTCGCCGCAGCCGGCACATACATATGTGCCTGGCCGCTGCTCATGCTCGTATTCGCCGGAGAATGGCCGCTCGGTCGCCTTCTCACGCAACACCGCATATTGCATCGGCGTCAGTTCGTTGCGCCACTCGGCGTCGCTCTTTACGACCTTTTCAGCCACTGTCTTGGTGTCCGACATCAATTGCTCCTTAAGCTGCGCAGCCCCTCGCAACAAACCTAACGCCGGTCGCGCGACAAAGCGCGCCCGGGCTCATCACATCCGCTATTAGTTGGTGACCTTGGCGCTGCTCACCAAGGTGGGCTTTTCGATATAGTTGGCCGCGAACAGCTTCTTCAGGTTCTCAATCTTCGGAATGTCATTATAGGCGATATAAGGCCTGGTCGGGTGCAGCGTCAGGTAATCCTGGTGATAGGCCTCTGCCGGATAAAACCCTTGCAGCGGTGCGACCTTGGTCACGATCGGTTTTTTGAAGACCTTGGCATTGTTGAGCTCGGCGATGTAGGCCTCCGCTACCTTCTTCTGCTCGTCACTTGTGGTGAAGATAGCGGAACGGTACTGCGTGCCGCTATCCGGCCCCTGGCGGTTCAACTGGGTCGGATCGTGAACGACGGAAAAGAATATCTGCAGCAGTTTGCCATAGCTGATCTTCTTCGGGTCGTACTTGATCTCAACGGACTCGGCATGTCCGGTGGTGCCGGTGGAGACCATGTTGTAATCGGCGCTTGACTTGCTGCCGCCCGCATAGCCCGACACCGCGTTGACCACGCCGGCTGTGTGCTGGAACACGCCCTGCACGCCCCAGAAGCAGCCGCCCGCGAGCACGGCGGTCTGGATGCTATCAGAACCTTGGACGTCTTGTGCGGGAGCAGGGATGACCACGGCGTCTTCCGATGCGCGCGTCGGCGCGGCACCAAAAAAAGCGATCGCCAGTGCGCCGAGGGCGGCGGCGTAAAGCGATGCGCGGCTGATGGGGGGGCGAGACATTGGGCTTCCTCTTGAGCTGGGGCGATTGACGCGTCTGGATTGCTCCAAGATACGCGGGTGACGGAGCGTTGTTACAGCGGAATGGACACGAGTTCGTGAATAAAAACAGCACCTTTCCTGAGGACGGGCGCTGAACCGCGAATCCCGCCACGGGATTGGATCAGCGGGCTCATCGTTCAATCATCAACAATGGGAGCTGGGTCATGGCGTCTGTTGACGTTCGTAAGGGAATGCCACCGGTCCAATTGTCGCGCGAGGAATTCGACAAGCGATACCGCAGCCGTTTCGCCGATCCGGTGTTCGAAGGGTTGCAGCGAGAACTCGACGCAATCGTGGAAGCGGCGTGGGATGGGTATGCCAATTCGAGAAAGGCGCCCAATACCCGCAAGGCTGGTCCTGGATTTGCTGATCCAAACTATGAGATTTCGGTGGATTGGCTTGCCGCGCGCGAGGCCATACTGACCGCGCAACGGCGCCACGATGATGCCGACGAGAGACCGCGCATCCTCGTGATCAACGGGTCTTCACGCAGCGAACACACTTGCCCAGGCGAGATGTCGAAGACTTGGCGGTTGGTCAAAATTGCCGAACCTGTATTTCAGGAAATGGGCTTGGCGGTCGACATACTCGACCTTAGCCGAGTTACGTCCGAATTCGGCAAGCAAATTCATACGTGCAAAACCTGCGTTGGAACCTCGATGGCGCTGTGCCATTGGCCTTGCAGTTGCTACCCGAACTACGCGCTGGGTCAGACCGACGACTGGATGAACGAGATCTATCCGCTCTGGGTCGCAGCCCACGGGATCATGATCATCACGCCGGTGAACTGGTATCACGCGCCGACGGGATTGAAGGCGATGATGGACCGGTTGGTCTGCGCCGATGGCGGCAACCCCGATCCATCCTCGACCCACGGCAAGAAAGTCGATGAGGCCAAGGCGCTGGAATTGAAAGGCTGGCCCTATCCGCGCCATCTCGATGGACGGCATTTCGGAGTGGTCGTTCATGCCGATAGCGCAGGCGCCGAAACGTTGCGCCGTTCGTTAGTGGACTGGCTTACTGATATGTCACTTGTCGAAGTCGGCCGGACCGCCGAAGTGGATGGTTACGTCGGCTACATGCAGCCCTATGCGACCTCCCACGAGGCGCTGGACAATGATGAACCCTTTCAGGAGGAAACGCGCAACGCGGCGCGCGCGCTCGGCAGAGCCGTGCAATTGAGCCGCGCCGGTAAATACGAAAGACCCGATGAGGGACTGCGCGATCCCACTCCGAAATGATTTGCGTACAGCGTCTAGCTTATTCTTCCGACGCGTTTTCTTCACGCGAACCGGCGTCCACCTAGCTCGAAAGCGCGCTAGCCTAGGGCAGGGCCTACACCACTACACTCAGCCGCTTCGCCGCGCGGGTAATCCCGGTATAGAGCCAGCGCGCCCGGCTGTCCTGAAACGCGAAGCTCTCGTCGAACAGCACCACGTCATCCCATTGCGAGCCTTGCGATTTGTGCACGGTAAGCACGTAGCCGTAGTCGAACTCGTCGTATGGCTTGCGCTGCTCCCAAGGAATGCTCTCGATCGCACCCCCAAAACAGTCGCCGCGCACCGATACTTTCGTGACCTTGTGGCCGAAATCCTCATCCGGCGAAAGCCGCATGGTGATGATCTTGGACTTCGACTGCGCGCGCGATTTTACCCGCCACAGCCCGCCGTTAAACAGGCCTTTCTTGCGATTGTTGCGAAGGCAGACGAGTTTGTCTCCGGCCACCGGCAAGGGGTCATCGATCTTCTGCTTCTGTCGCACTCGCATGTTGTAGGCGCGCCGCGTGTTATTGCGGCCGACAAGCACCTGGTCGGCGTTCATCACCCGCTCCGGGTCCAGCTCGGCGCGCGAGACCACCTCGCTTTCGCCGTAGCGCCCGATGTCGAGTTCGCGCCCTTCGCGCACGTCCATGGACATCCGCACGATCGGATCGTTTTGCGCCTGGCGGTGCACTTCCGTCAGCATCGCGTCAGGCTCGCAGTCGGTAAAAAAACCGCCGCCCTGGATCGGCGGCAGCTGCGCCGGATCGCCGAGCACAAGCAGCGGGCAATCGAACGACATCAAATCTCGGCCAAGCTCCGCATCGACCATGGAACATTCGTCGATCACGATCAGCTTTGCTTTTGATGCCGGCGCGTCGTCCCACAATTCGAAGCTCGGCTGCTCGACTCCGGATTCACGCGCGCGGTAGATCAGCGAGTGAATCGTCGAGGCGTTATCGCAACCCTTGTTGCGCATCACCAGCGCCGCTTTTCCGGTGAAGGCTGCGAATTTCACCTCGCCATCGACGCCTTCAGCGATGTGGCGCGCCAGCGTGGTCTTGCCGGTGCCGGCATAGCCAAACAACCGGAAAATCGGCGGGGTGCTTTTTTTGCCCGGCTTTGCTTTCAGCCAGTCGGCAACAGCCTTTAGCGCGGAATCCTGATGCGGTGTGAATGTGGGCATGAGTTCTCGGTGCAGGGAAATGTCGTTCGCATGGGCGACGACTCGCGAGCCAGCCGAAACTAACCATTCGCGCGCCCGGCGCAAGCCGGCTTCCGCGGCGCGGAATTGGCCGAGGCTGGACTCGGCTCCGCACGAGAATACACTGCGTGGAGAAAACAAGCCGTGCCGGGAGAGACGCGATGAAATTCGGCATTTTCTATGAACTGCAACTGCCACGTCCCTGGCATGCCGGCGACGAGCTCAAGCTTTATCAGGATGCGCTGACGCAACTGGAGACCGCCGACCGGCTTGGCTATGATCATGCCTGGGTGGTGGAACATCATTTTCTGGAAGAATATTCGCACTCGCCGTCTCCGGAATCATTTCTCGCCGCCGCCAGTCAGCGCACCAGGAACATCCGGCTCGGCCACGGCATTTTTCAGCTCACCACCAATCATCCCGCGCGCGTTGCCGAGCGCGTTGCGGTGCTGGACCTGCTAAGCAATGGGCGCGTCGAGTTCGGCATGGGCGAGAGCGCTTCAATCACCGAACTGACGCCGTTCGGCCGCGACATGGAAACCAAAAAAGAAGTGTTCGAGGAGGCGGTGCGCGCGATTTTCCCGATGTTCAAGGACGGAGGCAGCGAACACCACGGCAAGTATTTCGACATTCCTCTGCGCAATGTTGTTCCGAAGCCGGTGCAGAAGCCGCATCCGCCACTGTGGATGGCCTGTTCGCAACTTCCGACCATAGAGCGCGCGGGCCAGCACGGGTTTGGGGCGCTCGGGTTTCAGTTCGTCAGCGCCGATGCCGCGCACGCGTGGGTGCATGCCTATTACAATGCGATCACCAAACGGCTGAAGAAACTCGCGGACTACGAGATCAACCCGAATATGGCGCTGGTCTCGTTCTTCATGTGCGCGAAAACCGACGAGGAAGCGAGAGCGCGCGCCGACGGCGCGACTTTCTTCCAGTTCGCGCTACGCTTTTATGGCGCGTCGCAGAACCGTCAGCGTCCGGCTCCGGGCACCGTGAACATGTGGGACGAATACAACAAATGGAAGCGCGAAAACCCCGAAGCGCAGGAGGCCGCACTGCGTGGCGGCTTGATTGGATCGCCCGAGACTATCGGCAGAAAGTTGCGGCGATTCCGGAGTTCGCACATCGACCAGGTGATCCTGCTCAATCAGGCCGGCAAAAACAGCCATGAGCATATCTGCGATTCTCTGGAACTGTTCGCTAGAGAGGTCATGCCGGAATTCCGCGACGATCCCGAGCATGATGCCTGGAAGGCGGGCGTCATGAGCGGCAACATCAAGCTTGAGGAGATCGATACCGAAGCCTTCAAGGATCGGTATGGCAAGCTGGCCGTCAACGTTTCGCCCGCGAAGCCAGCCGTCAGCGTGGCCGGGTAGCAGCCGCGCTTAAGCTCGTAATGCCGCCAGCAGTTCGTCGGGCTTTTCCATCATCATCATGTGACCTGCGCCTGGCAGCACAACCAGGCGCGAATTCGGCAGCGCGGCTGCGAGGGAACTGCCGGCCTTCGCCGGGGTCATCATGTCGCGCTCGCCCAGAATGACCGTGGTCGGCACTTTCACAGTGGCCGCCGCGGCCAGCGCGTCACGATAATCGTTGCAGGCCGACAAATCGCTGAACAGCACGCCGGGACGGCACTGCTCGAGCACGCGTTGCGCGCCGCTGTGCATCCACAGGCCCGGTGCCAGACTGCCGCCGAGCTCCGCCCGAAACCCGAGACCCCAGATCGAAACCATGTCCACGGCCGCGTGATCGTTCGCCTCCGCGGCTTTGAGAAGATCGGGGCCAACGGTCATAGCGGCAGCGGTGCCAATCAGTCCAAGGGCCGAAACTTTTTGAGGATGACGCGCGGCGATTTCCAATGCGATTAGCGAACCCATGGAATGACCGACCAGTGTGGCGCTTGCGACATCAATCGCCTGCAGCAGGGCTGCGGTCCAGTCGGCCATCTCCGCGATGGTGCGCAGCGGCGCGCCAGAAGAGCGGCCGTGCGCCGGCAAGTCCGGCGCCAGCACGCCAAAGCCGTGATGCGCAAACCACCGGCTGTGAAACGCCCAGGCGGTATGATCGAACCCAGCACCGTGCAGAAGCACGAGCGTGGGTTGCGAGCGATCGAAGTCCCGGCCTCCGGTCGCGACGAACGTCTCAACGCCATTCAATGATAGCTTCATCGCTCAAGCCTTCTGCGAGATACGGAGCGCCTGGCTGAGATCATCGATAATGTCGGAGGCCGATTCGATGCCGACCGACAGCCGCACCAATTCCTCGCCGATGCCGGCAGCTTTCAGTTGGGCGGAGTCCATCTGCTGATGAGTGGTGCTGGCGGGATGAATGACGAGGGTTTTGGCATCGCCGACATTTGCCAGGTGACTGACCATGCGCAACGACTCGATGAATTTCTTGCCCGCAGGCCGGCCGCCTTTGATGCCGAAACTGACGATCGATCCCGCACCGCGCGGCAGTAGTTTTTTTGCCAGTTGATAATCCGTGTGGCTTTCCAGCGAGGGATGCAGCACCCATTCGACCGCTTTGTTGGCGGAGAGGAATTCGAGCACTGCATGGGTATTTGCGATGTGCCGATCCATCCGGATACCGAGCGTCTCGACACCCTGCAGCAATTGAAAAGCATTGAATGGCGAGAGACACGCACCGAAATCGCGCAAGCCTTCGGTGCGTGCGCGCATGATGAACGCGGCCGGTCCGAATTGCTCGTCGAACACGATGCCATGGTATCCGGCATACGGTTCGGTCAGCGCCGGGAATTTGCCGGAGCCGCGCCAATCGAAACGGCCACCGTCGACGATTACGCCGCCAATTGCGATGCCATGACCGCCGATCCACTTAGTGGTCGAATTCATCACGATATCGGCGCCAAGCTCAATCGGACGGCTGAGATAAGGCGTCGCGAAAGTGTTGTCGATCAGCAGCGGGATTTTTGCATGATGCGCGATCTCGGCGACCTTCGGAATGTCGAGCACCTCCAGGCCGGGATTGCCGATGGTTTCGCCGATCAGCATGCGCGTGTTAGGCCGGGTCGCTGATTTGAACCCGTCGAGATCGCGAGGCTTCACGAAAGTGGTGGTAATCCCAAACCGCGGCAAGGTGTGGGTAAGCAAATTGATACTGCCGCCGTATAGCGATGACGAAGCGACGATGTGGTCGCCGGCGTTGAGCAGCGTCGCAATCGCGAGATGAAGGGCAGCCATCCCGCTCGCTGTGCAGATCGCGCCGACGCCACCCTCAAGCCCCGCAAGCCGCTCTTCAAGTACGGCGGTGGTGGGGTTCGATATCCTGGTGTAGATATGACCGGCGCGCTCGAGATTGAACAACGCCGCGGCGTGGTCGGAATCCTGAAAAAGGTAAGACGTGGTCTGATAGATCGGGACCGCACGAGCGCCGGTGACCGGATCGGGGTGCTGACCGGCATGCAGGCTCAAGGTCTCGAAATCGGGCGGCTTGGGTGTGGGCATGTTGAACTCGGCCGGATTTGCCAGACGGGACTGAACCACGATGTGCCATAAAAGGAGTTCGAATGTTAGTCCCGCTTGAGCCGCATGCCGGTGGCATTGTGCGGCTAGGGAACATGAGGAGACCAGGCGTGCATGCCGCACTTAATCAGATCAGTCGCGCAGCTGGAGCTTTCGGCCCATGAAACGTCTGGCTGCGTTTGCGTTTTACGCTGTCGGTGCGATCGCGATTGTTTATCTCGCGCTCTACGCTTATTCGGCGATCACCGGAGGCCAACTCCAGCCGGGCGATCCCATCCATATCTTTCGCAAGCCGGACGCACCAAATTATTCGTGGGCCTTGCCGGCCAGCTCAGCAAAGTCGCGTAGCAATCCGGCTGGGATATGAGCGCCGCCTTGCTTTGGTTCGCTTGAAGAATTGTTGCGCTCACCCGTTCGCCGTGACGGCAGCGCGGGGATAGTCGCCCGCGCCGGCCGGCGTGATCGGCAATCCGCCATCGGCGTACTCGTTCAGCTTATTGCGCAAGGTCCGGATCGAAATGCCCAAAATGTTGGCGGCATGGGTACGATTGCCGAGGCAATGCTTCAGCGTTTCCAGAATGAGATCGCGCTCTACGTCGGCAACGGTGCGGCCAACCAAAGCCCGTGTAACCTGTTCGGCGGCGAAGGTAGCGTGAGCTACTGCCGGCACAGTCTTGGGGGAATCGAGCCGATCACCATCTGGAGACAAAATGGCTTCGACCCCGATTTCATCACCCTGTGCCATCAGAACAGAGCGATGGATGGTGTTTTCGAGTTCGCGGACGTTGCCCTGCCAACGATTCCCGGTCAGCACGCGCCGTGCATCCGCGGAAATCGGCCGCAGCGGTACGCCATTGGCTTCGGCGTATTTCTTGGCGAAGTGCTGCGCCAGTTCGAGAATATCAGCCGGACGATCACGCAGCGGCGGTATCTTCAGATTGACCACGTTGAGCCGGAATAGCAGGTCTTCGCGGAAGCTGCCTTCGCGAACGGCGTCCGCGAGGTTACGGTTGGACGTTGCGATGATGCGGATATCGACGGGCACCGGCCGGGTGCCGCCGACTCGATCTATCACCCGTTCCTGAATGGCGCGCAGCAGCTTGGACTGTAACCGCACGTCCATTTCGGAAATTTCATCCAGCAGCAGGGTGCCGCCGGTGGCTTCTTCGAATTTTCCGATCCGTCGTGCGACCGCGCCGGTGAAAGCGCCCTTCTCGTGGCCGAACAGTTCGGATTCCAGAAGATGCTCGGGGATCGCAGCGCAATTGATACTGATGAATGGCCTCTTGGCTCTGTTGGAGCGGGTATGGACGTAGCGCGCCAACACTTCTTTTCCGGTACCGGATTCTCCGGTGATCATGACGGAGGCGTCGGAACCGGCTATCTGCTGCGCCAGCTTGATCACTTTTGCCATGGCCTCGTCACGGTAAATCAGATCGCGTGAATCATTGGCCACTGCTGCAAGTACCGCTGCGATCAATTCCGGGTCGGGCGGCAGCGGGATGTATTCCTTGGCCCCGGCGTGGATCGCCGCGACGGCGGCCCGGGCGTCGTTCGAAATGCCGCAAGCAACAATCGGAACGTGGATGTGCTCGGCCTCGAGCCGCATCACGAGGTCTCGGATGTCCAGCGCGACGTCGACCAGCAACAGATCGGCCCCCTTGCCGCCGCGCAGCACTCGCATCGCCTGCTCCTGGTCCTCCGCATGCGTGACGGAAGCACCATTATCCATTGCGATTTTGGTGGCGGTCGTAAGCTGGCCTTTCAATGTGCCAACGATGAGAAGCCGCATGTCAATCTCCTGTTCGTCTGTTCGCGCATTTCGGGCGCAATATCGCTAGCAAAGCCTTCAGGTGCGTTCCGCTTTGATGATTTCGGTCATGGTCACGCCAAGCTTGTCTTCCACCAGCACCACCTCGCCACGCGCCACCAACCGGTTGTTGACGTAGATGTCGATCGCTTCTCCGACGCGCCGGTCCAATTCGAGCACGGTGCCGGGCCCGAGTTTCAATAGTTCGCCGACATCCATCTTCGAACGGCCGAGCACGGCAGAGACCTGCACCGGCACGTCGAACACCGCCTCCAGATCGGCCGCGACGCGCGACGCCTGCTCGTCATCCTGGTAGGCGACATCGTCGATCGCGGGGGTATCCGCGGCATTGAGGTCCGGAAGCGGGACCTGTCCATCGGTGTCACTCATGTTCTAATCCCCATGGCCTAATTTGCGGCCTGATTGCGAGACGCCATGTAACGCCCGACAAGTTCGTTGATCTTGGCTTCGATGGCCGCGCGCTCCAGCACGACGCCGCCGTCGGCCCACTCGATCCTGCAATCGCCGCTTTCGATTTCCGGCTCCGCCAGAATAACAATTCGACCATCGAACCCGCTTTGCTTCGCCAACCGTTCGACGTGGTCGCGCGCGATCTCGTAAAGTGAATCGTTGACGCGCACGACCAGATGCGGCGTGGACACAAGATGCGAGAAGCAATTGCTTACCAGACTCGTGATTTCGCCAAGCGGTTCACGCATGAGCAACTCGCTGCAGAGCTTGCGCGCCACCGCGACAGCGACGTCAACGGCTTCGGTTTCCATCCTGGTCTCGATGCCGCAGAAGCGGGCCTCGATCGCCTTAATGCCGGTTCCGATCTCCTCAAGCGCCAACGCGACTCGTCGATCGCTTTCCGCTTTTGCCTCACGCTGTCCGGCGTCGTATCCGTCTCGATAGGCGCGGGCCTCGGCGGACGCGATCTTCTGCGCAATTTCCGCTTGCGTCGCAGGCCGCTCGCGGGACTTGTCCGGTTCGGAGAAGTCCA
>NZ_DATEPI010000043.1:0-46276 GCF_035273305.1 Bradyrhizobium sp.
TCATGATAGAGAAAATCGAATAAACCGGGCATGATCGAACCTCGTTGCTTGATCATCTAACTCCCATCTACCGAGTTTTTGGAGCGCACGAGGTGAACTGGATCACAGTTCGACTGCGGTGATTAGTCACGGCGTGCGCGCAGCCCACGGAGACTCGCACGGGCTCAGTAGGGAAGTCGCCTCCCGGCCGAGCCCCGCTTTGTTCCGAGAGCGGACGCTTGACGCCGGCCGCCAATCCGCTGGCCGATAATCACTGCCTGTGATCAGATGCATCGGCTGAGCCTTGGTGCCAATGAGGTGATCGAATGAGGCGGCGGGACTTCTTGACGCTAATTGCCGCGTTGGGCGCTGGAGGTTGGCCGCGAGCGCCTCTGGCGGAGCCGGTCAACGGCAAGATTGGATATCTGCATCCGATTACGATTAGTCCAACACACATCACATTTTCGCTGCTCCAGCGGGAATGGCGGCGCCTTGGCTACGTCGATGGAGAGACCGTCTTTGCTCGATCCGGTGAGAATGATCCGGGTCTTTTACCCAAGTTGGTCGAGGAGCTAATTGACCGGCGGGTCGGTGTTCTCATCGTCGTCGGAGCTGATGCTGTTCGTGCCGCCGCAAAAGCTACGGCGACCGTCCCAATCGTTGCGATCGATATGGAAACCGATCCCGTTCAAACGGGACTTATTGGTAGCTATGCGCGGCCAGGCGGGAACGTGACAGGCCTTTTCCTAGACATGCCTGCCCTTGCGACCAAGTGGGTTCAACTGATGCGCGAGATGGTTCCATCATTGGACCGCGTTGCATTCGCATGGCAGCCCTCGACCGGGCGAAGCCAACTGGATGTGGCACTTGGCGTTGCCAAGACTCTTAATATCGAAGCGACCGTTATGGAATTCGACGTCGCCGATGACTTCGCGGCGAGTCTGTCAGGCCTTAGGGGACCAAAGCAGACCGGTGTCATTCAACTTACGTTTCCCGGAATCACCACCGTCGCAGAGAAATTTGCGGCGGCCGCAGAACGATACCAGCTGCCAGCTATGTCGTTTCTTCGTGCAGCGGCGAAAGCCGGATTCTTGATGAGTTACGGACCCAACCAGGAAGATTACTTCCCGCGAGCCGTTCAGATCGCTGATCGGATCCTCCGAGGGGACAAGGTTGAGAACGTTCCGATTGAGCGGCCGTCGAAATTCGAGTTCGTCATCAATTTGAGCGCCGCAAGAGCGCTCGGTCTTACTGTGCCCCCGACATTGTTGATCCGCGCCGATGAGGTGATCGAGTGAATGAAGAAGGTCAGCTTGTGCATTACCCTAAATGCGGTGTCGAAGCCGAATAAGGAACGGTGCAAGAGTTCTACGCTGCCACCTGAATCCGGCGAGGTTCACGCACACACAGTCTTCACAGGGGTTTACCATTTTTGATAGTCGGGGATGGGTGCCTCGTATCATTTCCGCTTTGCCCCGAGAACAGACATTAGTGCGCGTGCCCCGCAGGTCCGCTAAGGCCCGAAGCTGCCATCCTCAGGCGAGTAAGAGTTGTTGCGGCACAGACGATTAGACAGGCGACGGCGGTTTAGGTGGAAGCGCTCCAATCTGATGAAGGAGCGCGAAGCGGTCCGGTACACCCCAATGTTCAACCAGCTTCCCGTTTTCAAAGCGACAGATATCGATAACGTAAATCGAGACAGGTTTTCCCGATCGCGGATCACTACCCCTCGCTCTGCTGCGCGCCCAGACTGTCCCGCCGCTTTCGACAATGTCTTCAACGGTAAGGATCAGGTCCTTTATGCTGCTACGTGCGTCGCGGATTTGGTCCTTCAGTATTTCCGGACCGGGTACATCAGTTTTCGCAAGGTACTCATGCTCCGAAAGCTTCGTCGCGCAAATCTCATCAGCCACGCTCAAGTCGCCTTGGCAAAAGCCACGATCAATAATCTTCCGAAATAACTGCACATTATCCGAGCCGAGGTTATTCATTACCCACCCAGTTGATCTTTCGTTGAAACCGTCGAAGAACACTTATAGCTCCTCGTGATGAGGAGACGAAGTCCGCTTTGGGTCACTAAGCGACACTGCCCCGCGCCCACGCCACTTCCGCTTTGCCGGCGATAGCGGACATTCGGCGGCGCGGTTGGGAAGTCCGTTAAGGGCCAATAGGACACACGCTGCTCTCTTATTCAATAAGCCTATCAGCACGAAGAACCAAACCGGCGGGCAATTCGAGACCGATCGCCCCGGCCGCTTTCAGGTTCACTACAAGATCGAACCGCGTCGGCTGTTCGACCGGCAGCTCGGCGGGTTTAGTGCCGCGCATTACGGCGACGACTTGTCGAGCAATTATGTCCCGATAGATCTGAATGATGCGCGGCCCGTAGGCTAGGAGGCCTTCTGCTTCCGCCATTTCCGGCCACTGATACATGGCTGGCAGCCGTAGCGCTGCGACCTGCCGAAAAATGCTCTGCCGGTTGTTAAAGAAGAGCGCTGATGCGAGCACGTTCAGGGCGGTCGCGCCGGTTGCTTTCGCCGCGTCGAGAGCCGAAACGATCGCCTCACGTTTTCCGGCTTGATGGATCAATAGCTCAACGTCGTGCGACTTCGCGACGTCTTGCAGCGCCTGCAGTTGGACCGCGGTCGTCGATTCCGGATCAGATAAAATTGCGATTCGGCGCGCGCTAGGTACAGCCTCGATCAGGAGTTCCAGCCGTTTGCCATTAAGTTCGGCAGCAAAAATGCTGACTCCGGTAATGTTTCCGCCTGGCTTCTGCAAAGATGAAACCAAGCCAGCGCGGACCATATCGTCTGCAAGGACAACGACGGGAATGGTCCTGCTAGCCGCTTGCGCCGCACGCCCAGCCGCATCGCCGCCGCACAAAATCAAATCAACATGGTCATCGACATGTTGTTTCGCCAATCCAGCGAACTGCTCGGCGGACATCCCATATCCGCGTCTGTCCACCACAAGATTACGATCTTCAACGAATCCATTTTGCTCCAGAACGGCAAAGAACGCGACGTGATGCGCGGCATTGCGCGGCGCCTGGTGTAAACTGCCAATTCTATAGATACGTCCCGGTTCCTGCGCCCATGCGCCAAGCGGCCGGGCAGCTGCTGCACTGCCGAGCAACGTGATGAATACTCGTCGAGATTGACCTAGCATCGGTCCCGCCCCGCTTCTGGCTTTGGTTGGTCTTCAAAGTACTTCCGCCACGACGGCATTCTTTTCAGCCACCGTATTGGTTCATAGAAGACCATCAGGAGGCAATGGCCGATTGCCTTGCACGGGAAATCAAGGGGTTCAATGACGTGTCGGCATCATCGAACCCGGCCTTATCGCTACTCCCATATTCGCGCATCCGGCAAGGCGAAGCCGGTGCCTGAAATTAGCCCCTACTCTGATGTCAAACGTCTAAAGGGCCAGAAACACGACTTCGGGTTGTATGTGGTTGTGGTCCTTTAGCGCCCCGGCATCCGGGGTGGCCCTGACGTAATCGCGTATCAGTGGTTGGCAGTGATGATCTGATAAAGAGCAATTGCAATTTCAAAGATAATAAGCAGAACGACCGCCAACTCTAAACGCAACGCGCGTCTTGTATCGATAATATCAGTTAGCGCGTTAGCTGTTTCGGCAATTACAGTGAGCTTTCGGTCCAGTGCATCAACTCTCTCTTTCAATTCGTACTCATCTTCAAGTCTTGCATACAGCCGTTCCAACTCGGGCTTTTCCCAAAGGACATCAGGTTTTTCAGCAACGGCTACACGGCCGGATACTCTTTGCTGAACCAGAAGTGCGTTTCCTATGAGCTTCAGGATCTCAGTTCGACGCCTTGGTGTTCGTCCATGTGTCGCCAATTCCTGCGCAAACGGCTCGATTATATCAAATACCGCCGAGACTCTGCGCTCATCATGGGCGAGAACAGTACTCTTGGCCAACGCATCGGCCACGACGAGAAGCCGATCATTTGAGAATTCTTTCAGGCAAATCGGGCCACCTGGCTGGACCGTTTCACCGGCATCATCGCAGAGTTCGACGCGAGTAAACTCTTCCTCATAGCGCGCGAATTCCCCAATGAGGCGAGGTTTAAGCTCATTCAAGAACGTCGTCTGTTCGTCAGCGCCAAGCCCAATCATGACGACGACGCCGTAACGAAATAGAACCACCACGCCCGATGGATGAAGGCGAAATGCTACCGGAGTTGTCGAGATCAGGTCGCGGCTTTCAAGGCCGGCTGAATTTAGACGGTCTGCGACCAGCAAAGCGCGAACGATGAGACCCGCGTCAGTACCGCTTGGTTTGTTTTGCGCCTCCACCGCCGGGCCTCAGTTGTTTCTAACGCGTTGCTTCACGCGAACCGGACAACCACTTCGCTCGAAAACGCTTTTGCATGGCCGCCCTAAGCAACGAAGATTTGACCTTGCATAAGGGTTCCGCGGAACAAGCTGAACAGCCATTCAAAAAAGTTCCGAAGCAGTTCCAGGAACGTCCCCATGGCCCATTCGTTTTCCCATGCGCAACAACGATAGGAGAAAGCGCATGAAGAAGGTTTCCTTCGTTCTCGCAGCCTTAGCGACCATCGCAGTTGCGGCGCCGACAGTGGCGAGCGCACAGAGTTTCGGTTTCAGCGTGGGTCCCGACCGGGACTATTACTATGGTGACCGTGGGCCTCGTGCCGAGTTTTACGCCCACGACCGAGGATGGCATCGCGGTTGGTACCACCATGATCGGGACCGTTTCGTGATCCGTCGTCACCATCATTACTGGGACGACTACTAGCGCGAATGGCTGAGAAAGCAGAAATGGCCCCCTGATCGGGGGCCATTTTTTTACGCGCTCTCTTGCGTGATGATCACGTCGCATCTGCACGGAACAGTTGAGACGTGTACTGCGCTGAGAACAATGCAGCTATCGAAGACTGCACAGCGAGTTCCGGAAAACTCAACGTCCCTATTCAGGGGCAAGCGGGGGTGAGTCCAGTTCGCGTAGTCGGTCGATGAGATTTTGTAGAGAACGCGACGGCCGGGGCGGCTCCCCCAGCATTTGCCGTAATCTCTCGCCCACTTCCGCCGTTATCGCGCGGATGTGGATCTGGTCGAGTTCGTCAAGGTCGTTCTGCATCTTTGCCAACTCGCAACTCAGGAAATCGTTCGAAGGGCCCCAACGGCAGCGACCCAGCGACGACGGCTCGGTCAGCTGCAGAGCGAACTCACGCCGTCGCCAGTTCGACGCCGGTGCCCGACGGCGAAGCATCCGACAAATTCATTTACAAACTGCAATTCGCCTTTGGGAACACAATAAGAACATTGACTGCTCGGTGGCCGATCCCCAATCCGCAGCACATTTTCATCCTGCGGAGCCGGGGATGCGCTGCGCGAAGCCCGGAAAGCCGCAGGCTTCACCCCACAAAAAAGAGCCGCCTGGAACATTTCCAAGCGGCTCAAGGCAGATGGCTGTGTCAGGTTCAGCCCCCAGTCGTCCGTTCTTTTGCGGTCGAAACGGCTCGTAGCTATTGCGATTCGACGTGGCGTGCTTGCCACACCCTCCGATGTTCACAAGCGCTTTCAAGGAAGCTGGCCATATGACGCGGTCGGGTTCAAGCCGCGCGGCCGACCCTGCGGCCATTGCGACATTATGAAGCCTGACGTCACGGTCTTTAGATTCCGGCGTTCGCATCGCGCGCGGCCTGAGGCGTCATCCGCTTGTGCCGAACCAGGACGCTGGCAGCCGGTATCGTAATCGAGACCGCAGTTTCACAATGCGCTTCGAACTTCCGAACGACGTCGCGGCGACTGACGGTGCCATGCAAGCTGATCAGTTGCAGAGATGCGAGAATGACCTGAACGCGACCGTCTGTACCGAACGGCAGGAGCAAACGTTCCAGATTGATTGCAAATCCGTCGCCATCATAGGTTTGCAGGATCGAGTAAACTGCGCAACCGGTATTGGCGCACTGACGGGATGCGCCGATGATCGCCGGTTGCAGCAATGGCGGAGTAATCTCGGTCAGCGTTTTTCCGGTCCAGCCGTCGTTGAAGGCCTCGTCGATCAAGCTTCCACGGTACAAGCCACGAAAATCGGTTTCGGCGCCCCTGCCCTCGACTTTCCACACCGCAAGTTGTTTCGGATCGTGAATGTGCGGATCGGGTTTGAACCGGTCGAATGGCGGCAAGCCGTCTCTTGCGAGCCTCGCCCAGGCAAGCGCTAAACCGCGCTGACTTATCGAGCGAATGCTGTGAACTGTCCCATTCTCAAAATTCAAATTGAATCCGCCTTGGCGGACATATTGAGCACCAAGGCTTTAAAGCTTTGTTTCCGTCAGCCTCCGCCACTGATGATCCATCGCCTTGCTGAAACGGCGGTGCGCTCGGCGCCATCACGTCGAAGAGGTCGAAAATCCAAGGCTACCGCGCGCAGCCTCATTCTTCGTCATGCGTCGGTTCGCGACGCTGCACGAACTTCGGGGTCGCCGCCTCGTCATGACCGCTCCGACTGCTGAAGAACATAAGCGCCATCAGGCCGCATCCGATGACAAGCGAGAAAAACGTGCCGAGCCCGAGAGCGATCCAGCCATGTTTGGACATCGGAACGGTGTTGCTGGACGTCCATACCGCCGTCGCCCAGACAATCGTGACGATCAGTATCGCCACTAACGCACCAAGCAGAACGAATTGGCCGCCGGTAAGCGAGCCACCTTTGGCCGGTTTCGGAGGAGGTAAATTCTGCACCATTGCACCGAATCTCGACTGACCTGCCGTGAAACTGAAGATAAGCAGTCGAGCCGGCGTTGCAATCGCGCGCATCAAAATGATCCGAGATCAGATGTCGGGCAGACGCAAGAGGCTGCGCGCCACCAACCGCTGCTTTGCCGGGCAGTTCAGCCGCGATCGGGCGTTTTCTCGTTAGTGGAGGGCATCTGCGTTTGAACGAGGGAAGCACCGTCCATGGCTTCCGCCTGCTCCAAATGCTCTATCGCTGCGAGCGTGAAACGCTGTGCCTGTGTTTGGCTGTTGGTTGAAAGCGCCAACCCGGCCAGAAGCTTGGCTTGATCGCGATGGTACTTTGAACTCGGCATGCAGAACCCCCGAAGCAGCCCTGCACAACGCGGAAGGGTTGTCTTGAGTTCCTGACTTAGTTCGAAAGAACTAGACCGCTAGCGACAGCACGGCCAAGCCTTCTTCGACAAGTGCGTCGAGCTTCTCCTTCCGACGCGTTTTCCTCGCCGGCGTCCACTTCGCTCGAAGATGTTCCAAACGATCAACTCGCCAGTGGCGTTGAATAGCCGGCTGCGATCTTGACGAGGTCTGCCTGACGCGAGGCGCCGGTTTTCGCAAATACCCGATGCAAATGGGTTTTTACTGTTGTCTCGGCGAGGCCGAGGTTTTCCGCCGTTTGTGGAACTCCGCCCACATCGATGATCGCCATCAAAACCCGCAGCTCGGTCGGAGTCAGTTCAAACGTCCGCGCAATGAGTTCGCCGCTCGCGTGGCTGTCCAGTCCCACTCTGGTCACAAACAAAGCCGCGACCGCCTTGGTCGCGGTCGCAGCGTGCTGGCGGGTGAGCGGCCGCAACGGCAGCACGTGGGCGACAAAACGTTCACCGTCGTGCCCGGTCAGCGGGAAAGACGTATCCCTGGCCGCGATCGCAAGCGCGGTATGGCCGGTGAATATGTCACGCAACGCTTTATTGGCTTGGACATTGCGAGCGATCAGTTGGCCGGCGACCGAACGCAAAAAATCGTCGGCAATCAGCATCTCGCGGCCGGCTGAGTTGGCGTGAACGATGCGGCACTTAGCATCGACAATGAAGACGCCGGCGCTGAGTCCGTCGAGCGCGTCGGCAAAGGTCGCCGTTTCAGAGTGTTTCAGTTCAATCGCCTTGTTGATCTGCAAGGCGCGATGCGCATGCGGCACGATCAGCGAAATGCGTCGCCGCATTTCCTCGTCGACCATCTGTTTGCCCGCGAGCACCGTGAGCAGAACCGGGAAGCTCGACTTGGCTTTTTCGAGGACCACGTTGGCGGCGTCGACACATCCCTGGGGGCGGAGCCATTCCTGGTAAAAACGCCCGCGGCGGTATTCATCAAATGGGACGAGATCCGGGATGCTGACGACCTTGCCATAGGGCGGCAAGTTCGCGAGCGGGTCGAATTTGCAGTGGGTTTCCGAGTAAAGCTGAATGTAATGGGGATCGGCGCCGCAGTAATAATGGGTGACGCCGAATTTGCTGATCGAATGTTTGGAAAAGATCCCACACGCCCGGCCACCGACAAAATCGTTGATGGCAATGATCACATCGGCCCATCGGGAGGGCTCGAGCGCCGCATCATAGATGCCCTCGATCAGGCTTGAAATATTGTCGCGCATTGGACCAATCTGCCATGCAATGTTGCTGGTCTCAGGCGGCGGGCACGGTATCGGAGCGATTCTGGATTGTCATCCTCCGATCGGAGGAGATGCCCGTGCACTGAGCACGAAAATGCCTACTATCAACTCAAAATGGTAGCGCTGCTGACCTGTCAGCAGGCAGTCCTGGCGTCTTTCGTTCAGCCGTAAACGCTGGGTTAACCTACCGAGCGCCAGCAATTTGTGCCACTCAGCTTACCCTCCCTGCGGATCGGACCTCCCAGACTCCTCGGTAAGAGTGCTGCGGGAAACGCGGTGCAATGCGGAATAATGTTCACGGTCCCTATTCGGCAATCGCTTCGCCCGAGCCACCAAATTCGGCCGGAAAATCCTTCAGCTTCGGCAACCCGTCTCGCATAGGCAACACCGTCTGCTCATAATTGACATGCACGCCGGGGACGAAGTTGAGGCTCGGAATCGTTGCGGTGAACACATCGACAAGCGCTAGCGGCGGATGATTGGTCATCAAGTGACCGCCACATCTGGTGCAATAGCGGCGCTCGCTAAGCGGCGTCTTCTTGAAGGTCGCCACGTTTTCGACCCCGGACGTGATCATCACGGCTTCCGGCTTCCACAGGCTGAACGCATTAACCGGACCACCCGACCAGGATCGGCACGAGCGGCAATGACAATAGCCCATCGCTTCCGGCTCTCCTGACACCTGCAGCTCAACCGCGCCGCAAAAACAACTCCCGAAATGCATATTTTTCCTTTCCATTAATACTGGTTATGGCCTCGCTAAAAACGTCGGCGACGCGCCGTTTGGGCGCGCCACCGTCGAAGCCGATGCTTATTGCAGTGGCGCACTCTTCAGCCCGCCGCTCTCGGGCTGCATTCCCCCGGATTCCTTGTGGAGCCTGGAGCCGCGGCGGTGAGGGGTGCCGATCCCGCTAAGTTTGATCGGCTTGCGATATGACGATGCCGTGCGTCCGCCATCTGTATCCTTGACTTCCGTTTTGCCCTTTTTTGTTGCCGCTTCGCTCACGCCCGAACCGATCGCTGTGAATCCGATCGCAATGACCGAAGCGACGCAAAAAAATTTCAAGATATTCTTCATATCGACCTGACCTTCTTGTCGGCGAGCATCGCCCGCGATGTGGGTGAATAGCTATAGACATCGGATGCGAGCGCACGAATCTGTTCGCGCTCGGCTCCCAGGAGTTGTAGCGATCAGCACGCCGATGGCGTCCTGCGAACGGATGAGTTTTACGGGAAAATTATAGCGTCAGGCGCCGATCATCCGGGCCGCGTCGTTGGGGACGTGCATCAGGCCAGCGGGGTCGAATAGCCGGCCACCAGCTTCACCAGTTCAGCCTGCCGCGTGACACCGGTCTTTTCGAACAAGCGTCCGAGATGACTCTTGACGGTGGTCACGGCTATTCCCAGTGCCGCCGCCACCTCCGGGACACCACCGACTTCAACAATGGCCAGAAGTACCCGCAGTTCTGTCGGAGTGAGATTGAACGTTTTGGCAATAACCTCGGGAGCCGATGGGGTCTGAAGCGCCGCCTTGCGCACGAATAGCGCCGCCGCTGCTCCATATCCGATCCCCGCATGGCGGCGTTTTCCCGAATTCAACGGCAGCAGATGACCGACGTAGCGGTCGCCTGTGGTTGATGTCATTGGCAGCATGATGGCTTTGCTTCCGAGCGCGACATCTCCGGCCTCCGCGGCGGCAAAACCCTCGCGCATGGTTTGAGCTACCCGCGCGTCCTCGACAGTGAGCCGGCCGCCGTTGCGGCGCAACAGGTTGCCGTCGCCGAGCATGTTGTTCCCCGCCAGATTGGCATGGATGATAGAGCCATCACCGTTCACCAGAAATATTCCGGCACTTAAGCCGTCCAGGACTTCAAACGACGTTGCCTCGGTATGCTTCAGCTCGATCAGTTTGCCGATCATCACCGATCGACGGATATGAGGCGCGATCAGCGCCATCCTGCGCCGCGCCCCCTCATCGGCGAGCCCGTCGCGCTCGTGTCTGAAAACGCCAAACATGGCGACGTTGGTATCGGATTTATCCAGCACGGTGCTGACGAAATCGACCAGACCTTGAGGCCGCGCCCACTCCCGGTAGAATCGCGTCTCAAGGAATTCGTCGTAAGAGATGCAGTCTTCAATCGCGACCGGTTGCTCGATATCGGCGAAGAAATGTCCCGTGGTGGCGGGATCGAGCATGACATATTGGTCGAAATAGAGTTTCCGAAAATATGGCGTGATGCCGGTGTAGAAATAAGTGTCGCCGCCATTGGCAGCCGCGTTCTTGAAGAACAGGGCGGCACCGCAACCACCGACAAAGGAGACGCACTTTTCGAGGACCGAGACCCATAGCGACTGGTTTAGGGCGGCATCATAAATGTCGCCAACCAGATTGCTGAATTCCTCGTCCCCGATGGGTCCGGTGACCCGGTTTGCCGAGAATGGCAAGATCGCCTTCATGCAATTATCCTTCCAAGGATCGGAGCTATTGAGCCGCTGCAGGCAAAAGATGCTATCCGCGGCCGGCTATACTTCGCTCCTTTCGACACCTTGGTGTCGGCCAAAGAGGCCCACTGGTCGAGTAGCCGACTTATAGCCAGACGGAAACTCTGTTTCTTGGACATGAGCGTATAGAAATTGGCCTGGAGCGCACTTTTTCGACTGCGGGTCCTTCGTTCGTACTGGATTGCCCTCTTGGGAAGCGGCTACCTGCGAGCCTGCCAACAAAATAATTGCCTTGCCTCCTTCGAACGGATGACGCGCCCTGCACAATTTGATGGCAGGGGTCAGTTCGCACGGCGACAAACCTGATCGCTCGTGTTTGCGGGGAGGAGCTCGGATTGGCGATCGTGTCGGAGGCAGACATGGCGCGCGCCGTCCGGCTCTCGACTCGACAGGGCTGGATGGTCGTTGCCGGCGCATTTGGCGTGATGTTCGCGACCTTCGGAGCTGCCTACAGCTTCTCGGTCTTCTTTACCTCGCTTCAGCAGACCTTTGGCGCCTCGCGCGGCGAGGTCTCCTTGATCTTCTCGATCGCCATCCCCCTCTACTATGTGGTCGGAGCAATGAGCGGGCCGATCGCGGACCGGTTCGGTTCTCGCCTGACCTGTTTGTCTGGCGTTGCGATCGGAGGCGCCGGATTGATCTTTGCCGCGCACGCGGACGCGCTATGGCAAGTCTATCTCGGCTTTGGCCTCGGGATGGGACTGGGTATCGGTTTCTCCTTTGTGCCATCGCTCGCGGCGGTTCAACGGTGGTTCGTGCGCCGACGCGGTCTCGCGTCGGGGATAGCCGTATCGGGTATAGGGCTCGGCACGTTGGTCGTCCCTCCGATCGCCACTGAGCTGATCTCCAGCCTGGGTTGGCGTAACGCCTGGATCGTGCTTGGGCTGTTCATCATTCTATTCGGCGGCATCGCGGCCCTTTTCACCGACAACTCACCGGAGCGACGCGGGGCTTCCGCCGATGGCGGCATCATAGGCCCGCATGCGGCCGGCGGCCCTTCGACTGTCGAGGGCTTCGGGCTGCGGGAGGCGGTCACCTCGCGCGCCTTCGTGCTGCTCTATCTCGCTCTCGTCGTGATCTGGATTGGGGCGTCAATCCCGTTCGTGCACCTCGTTCCCTACGCGGAAGATTACGGCCTGACGCACGGCACCGCCGTTGTGATCTTCGGTCTCATCGGAGTTGGGAGTCTCGCCGGGCGGTTCGCGCTGGGCGGATTGGCGGACCGGCTCGGCCGGCGCAAATTATTGATAGCCATGTTCGTCGGCCTGGCGCTCGCGCAGCTCTGGTGGCTCGCTTCGATCGCCGCGTGGCAGCTAGCACTATTTGCGCTGGTCTTCGGCGCTTGCTACGGCGGATTCGTCGCGCTGTACCCGTCGATAACCGTCGACTATTTCGGGCCGCGCAACGCCAGCGGCATCCTGGGTCTGCTCTATACCGGCGGTGCAGCGGGCTCGTTTGTCGGTCCCAAGCTTGCCGGTGACTTGTTCGACCGCTTCGGATCGTATGCGGTGTCGATTGGCATCGGCGCTGCGTCCGCTTTGATTGCGGTCATATTGATGACGCTGGCCTCAAAGCCGATATCCGCCAAGTCCTGAGCTAACCGGCGTCCACGCTTTCGGCTTGCCTGATCAAATTCAGAAAGCGACGGCAGGACACAGCAATCGAGCAGTCGCCTTATGCAATCACGCCTGCTCCAACGAGCTTTCGCGGGCCGCATGCCTCACTCCCAATGGCGTGGTGCCGTAGAGCTTGCGGAAGCTCCGATGGAAGTACGAAAGATCTCCGAAGCCGACGTCATACGCAATGGTACTCACGGCGCGTGGCGAGAACACGGGCTCCGAAAGCATCCGGTGGGCCCGCGCGAGTCGCTTTTCCAGCACGAACTTGCAGAACGTGCTGGAATCCTCTTCGAACAGCCGTTGCAAATACCTGGCGCCGACACCGAGGTGGGACGCAACCACAGCTACTGAAAGGTCCATTCGATTGATGTTTTCGACGATGAAAGCTTTCGCTCTTTCGAGACGTGCCGCCCGGGTTCCGCGGATCTTTGCGCTCTCTTCGCCGTCGCGCACCGCTCCCAAGGCGATCGCCACCAGGTCATAGACATGTGACACGACCACTTGCCTGAGTTCAGGCGTACCCATAAGGGCACCGCCCTGCAGCCTGCTCAGATATCCGTCGAGCATCCTGATCGCATAATCATGTTCCGGAATTCGGGTCATGAGCGTGTCTTCAAGATTCGGCACCAGCGACGCGAGAATGGATCGCGAGAGCCGAAGCGAAGTAGAGCTTCCGGGCGTGAGACGCTTGAGGGTGGTGACTTCCGCGCTGCTCATCAGCACCGCGTCGCCGTGCAGCAACGTCACATCTCGGCCACGCGCATGCACGCTGGCGGAGCCGGACCGATTTATGAAGAACGCGAGGTCGGTGATGCCATCTTCAAGATGGACCGCGGTTCTGGTGAGGACCGCGGGCGACATGTTTCCGTGCAGCAACTGCAATCCCGGTATGGTGATCGAAGACACGCAGGCGCGAAATGACGTGCCACTCTCCGGTGCAATCTCGACGGCATAGGCCACTTGGCAAAAATGTTCTCGCCACCGAGCAACGCGATCGGATTCCGGCAACTCGTCGGTCGCAAGACTTACTGCGACAAGATTATTAGCTTTCAACACCAAATCACCCTGAATGAAAAACGCGATCCACGCCTGACGCGAATCGCCAATGGCAAAGGCGCTTCCTAGTGCCGCTGCTCTGATACGCAATGATTCCAGACTCCGCGTCCTCCGACCGGATGACAGAGGACAGCGGGGCTGATCAAATCAGCGACATGGAACTCAGCTGCAGCGCGCACCGGCTAGTCGCGGATCGTTAGGGACAGATTTGTTTCGGGCGCGCTCAGGAGACGTCGATTTCAAGGTGCAGTAGTTCTACGGATTGCGCTTTGTACGGACGCCCGCACACGGTCGCCGCGCCGTTGAAACATCAAAAATCCCGCGGGTTCACAGCTTGTGATCGCGCGAGATTTGCGACGAGGCGGGTGATATTCGTCTGAAGTGCGGCGCTGCTAAATCCCGAGCAGCCAGACCGCCACGATGGTTCCGAGTACGGCGAGACCCGAGATTGTCCATCCGGTGACATAAGCCGCTTCATCTGTTTCCGGCCTGTCCACCATGGTATCGTGCCAATCGGTCATGGCAGCCTCCTTGCGGATCGCTCCAATAGGTGGGTCCTTCTCCAGCTGCCTAAGGTTCAACCACATAATCCGCCACCTTGACCGCTGGTTCCCGAGGTCAGGTCCGATATTCATTATTTGGGAAGCGGCGTGCCCGCGGTTCGGATCAGCTTGTCAGCTTTGGTCAGGACGTAGCCGTTGTCGCGCTGCTCCCTCGCAAAGAAGCTGATCGCCACGAAGACCGCGCAGAGCAGGAAACCCACCAACAGTATTTTTCGGTGGGTGCGCCTGTCCGCGTTGTGAAATGAACTGGACATCGTCCATCACAACCAGCGGCCAAACAGACGCGCAATCGAAGTCGCGTCTTAACCTTGCCGATGAAGGTTACTGAAAGCGAAGAATTTGAACAAACTTTTCAGGATACGAAGCGCATGGCTGAATTTAAATCTGCCCTAACGCGCGCCAATGCAAACGAGCGCACGCAATGGACGCGCCCTACTTCCGCTGCCGCACCGCCAATGCCGGCTTGCTCACGCCATCGAGTCCGGTCAGCACCAGCATCGTCAGCAACGCGTTTTGCGGGCCGTAGTAAGCGTCGACCGGTTTGTACCATTCGTTGCGCGAATGCCAGTTGCCGCCCTCGCCGCCGCCGCCGATCGTGACCGCGGGG
The DNA here is from genome assembly GCF_035273305.1 of Bradyrhizobium sp. GTDB lineage: Bacteria > Pseudomonadota > Alphaproteobacteria > Rhizobiales > Xanthobacteraceae > Bradyrhizobium. The sequence goes on from NZ_DATEPI010000043.1 coordinate 14,718, forward strand.
ATACCCAGCGACATCGCTAGGTTGGAATCTGTGCTTGAGCCGGCAAAGGTGACGCGCGGCGTCCGCGTGATGACCGTGACGGCACGCTGGGTGGCCTGCACGATCGGCGAATCCATCGCGACGATGCCAGCGGGCCGATCACCAATCAGCTTTATCTCAACCGTCATCTTGTCGGAATTCCAGCGTCCATTCTCTTCCACCACCGCCTGCTTGACCAGATCGAGCAGGCGCGCTTCCAATTTGAGCAGTTCCTGCGTCGAGTCGGAGCGCATATCGACAGCCATCCTGGCTTCGCTGGCGATGGCGTTCACCGAGGTACCTCCCTTGACAGTGCCGACCGTAAAGGTTGTCTTCGGATCGGATGGCGTCTGCAGATCGGCGATCTTCGCGATCGCGCGGCCCATCGCATGGATCGCGCTCGGCAGTCCAAATTCCTGGAAGCTGTGACCGCCAGGGCCCTTGAAAGTCATCTCGTAGCGATGGCTTCCTGTGGCCTGGTTGACGACCCGGGTGATGCCAAGTCCGTCGATCGATATGAAGCCGTCGATATCGGGGTGGTCGCGGAACAGCGCCTTGACGCCCCGGAGATTGCCGAGCTCCTCCTCGCCGACGGTGCCGACAAACATCACATCGCCAACCGTGGCGACCTCATTGGCGTTGATGCACTTGATGAGCGAAAGCAGCGCGGCGAGACCGCGCGCATCATCGCCAATACCGGGCGCGAGGATGACGCCGTCTTTCTCCTTGACGCTAACATCGGTGCCTTCGGGAAACACGGTATCAAGATGCGCCGAAACCACCAGCTTCGGCCTGCCGCCGCCGCTGCCCTTGCGCAAGGCGATCACGTTGCCTTCTGAATCGATGGAAGCGTCCTTGAAGCCGAGCTCCTGCATGCGCTTCAGGAAATATTCGGACCTGACTTTCTCCTTATATGGCGGCGCCGGGATCTCGGTGATGCGCTTTTGCTCGGCTAGCGCCGTATCATCATCCGATTTGATATCGTCGAGCGTCTTGATGATCTTTGGGTTGCCGAGGATGGCCTGATAGGCGGCATCGATCTCGGGCGCGACGGAAGGCGTCTGGGCATCCGCTCGCCCGATGATGAACCCAGCCCCCAACAACGCAGCAGTCAACGCGAAAGCGCCCGCAAGTGCTCCTGTAGGCCTGATTGTCATTCGCAACCCTCCCAAGCTCATTTCTATCCCAGTCCCGCCTGTTTCAACCTGCCTGCGAGCCAGGCCGAAATCGATCCATCCATCACGCCGCCGACATAGACCTCGGCGACGACGCTTTTCTTGTCCAGCACGAGATATATTCCGATTCCGTAAGCGAACCACAGATGCGGGTCCGTCATCGCGCGCAGCTTGTGCTGATCGTGTTCCGGCGACTGATGATTACTCGCCTTCCGCACCTCGATCGCAAGCAGATTCCTCGGGATCTCGCGCTGGTGCACCACGATGTCGGGATAGATCGATTTTGCGAGATGATCATCGGTCGAGACAATCGAGCCACGCGGCAGCCGCAAGGTGCGCTCGCCCAGCCGGTCGTAATCGCAATCGACTTTCCAGTCCGAAAACTGCTTCTCGAGATGAACCGCCAACCGATGCGTAAGCGTGCGCTCGCCGAGATCGTGTTCAAACAACCAGCTCTCGCTACCATAGAGCTCGGTAAGCGCCGTTACGACCTTGTCCAGCTCGGCCTGCATTGCGGCTCCGACGACGTTTCCTCATTGCGGCGAGCGAGGCGACCTTCACATCCGCACTTCGATCAACCGCGGTCCCCGATCCGGGATGGCTTCCGCCAACGCGTTGACCAGTTCGTCGGCCGTGGTCACCGCGCGGCCGGGAACACCCATTCCCTTGGCGAGCGCGACAAAGTCGAGGGTCGGTCGGTCGAGCTTGAGCATATCCTGGGCCCGCTGCCCTGGCTCGCCGGCGCCAACCCCATCGAATTCGCCGCGCAGGATCTGATAGATTCGGTTGGCGAACACGATCGTCGTGACATTGAGGCCTTCGCGGGCCTGGGTCCATAGCGATTGCAGCGTGTACATCGCGCTGCCATCTCCGACCATGCAGATCACCTTTCGATCCGGGCATGCCACCGCCGCCCCCGTCGCGACAGGAGTCGAGAAACCGATCGAGCCACCCATGTTTTGCAGCCAGTCGTGCGGCGCGGCGGCTGCCGTTGGCGGGAAGAAGCCACGGCCCGTGGTGATGGACTCATCGACCACGATGGCATTTTCCGGGATCGCCATTGCGATCGCCTGCGCGATGGAGGCATGGGTGAGCGCGCCCGTCGGGTTTGCCAATTGCACCATCGGTTGCGGCTTGGCGTCGGTCGGTTTGGCGCCAAGGATCGAGGCCAGCGCTTCCAATGCCGCGACCGAATTTTCCCCGCCGGAGGTCATGCGGTGGACCTCGCAGCCCTCAGGCTTGAGCATGCTCGGCTTGTTGGGATAAGCGAAGAACGCTACTGGATCGTTGGCCTCGACGAGGACGATGTGGCGGAAATCTTTCAAAATCGGCAGCGCCTGTTCGATCACGTAGGGAATGCGGTCGATCGAAAATCGTCCGCGCCCGCGTGCCATGCGCGGGTTATAGGTCTGGCCCATCACCTTGCAGCCGGTCTTGCCCGCGATCTGCGCTGCCAACGCCAGCCCATGCTCGGTCAGCGCGCTTCCGGTGAGCAGGAGCAGCGTCTCTGACCCGCCGCGCAGCACCTTGGCGGCGTTTTCGACCGCCTGCGACGAGTAGCTGGCGCGCTGCGACTCCGCGGGTACCTGCGCGACACCGTCGGCTTCGTTCCAGGCGGTGTCGGCCGGCAGGATCAGGGTCGCGATTTGCGGGGGCGAGCTTTTAGCAGCGGCGATCGCGGCGGCGCCATCCCTGGCAATCGACTTCGCATCCGGCGAAGTCCGTACCCACGCCGACATCGGCCGCGCCAGCCCCTCGATGTCGGACGTCAGCGGCGCGTTGAAGCCAATGTGATAAACCGCATGCTGGCCAACGATGTTGACGATGCCGGAATTTGCCTTTTTCGCGTTGTGCAGGTTGGCGAGCCCGTTGGCCAGCCCCGGACCCAAATGCAGCAGCGTCGAAGCCGGCGTGCCCTTCATGCGAAAATAGCCATCGGCGGCACCCGTGACCACGCCCTCGAACAGCCCGAGTACGCAGCGCATGCCTTCGACCCGGTCCAGCGCGGCGACAAAATGCATCTCCGAGGTGCCTGGATTGGCGAAGCAGACGTCAACGCCGCCGGCCACAAGTGTCCGCACCAGGCTTTCCGCACCATTCATGAGTCTGCTCCCCATCGTTTCTCGTTTGGTTCGTTGAAGATCAATCATTACTGGCGCGTTTCGTCAAAGGGCTGACGGGCATTGCTGCCATCACCGGTTCCCGTCATGCGTTTTTTAACCGCGGCATTTGAAAATCGCAGAGCTCGCACCACCGCGCCTTGCGAATTCGCGCGAGTTATGGCCTGTTTTGAAGCCATAGTGGTGTTTCTGACGAGGACGAGATGATCCGGTCATATGCTTTGCTGTTTGCCGCAGCGATGATGATGTGCGCCGGCCACGCGCAGGCCGAAAGCTTCGATATACGCGAGATCATGGGTGGCGGCCCCAACTTCAGCATCGGCAGGTCCAGCCCAATCCCTCGGCAGACCGTGAGTTTTGCCGGGAATTACGCCGCGGGCACGATCTTCATCGATACCGCCGAGCGGCGGCTCTATCTGGTGCTCGGCAATGGTCGGGCGCTCCGCTATGGGATCGGTGTGGGCCGGGACGGCTTTCGGTGGAGCGGGGTCCATCGCATCTCGGCCAAAAAGGTGTGGCCGAGCTGGACGCCACCGTCGCAAATGTTGGCACGGCGGCCCGATCTGCCGCGCCACATGGCGGGCGGGATCGATAACCCGCTCGGCGCGCGCGCGATGTACCTCGGATCGAGTTTGTATCGTATCCATGGTTCGAACGAGCCGGAGACCATTGGCCAGGCCGTGTCATCAGGCTGCTTCCGCATGACCAATGAGGACGTCGAGGATCTCTATGACCGTGTCTCGGTGGGCGCCACGGTGATCGTGAAGAACTGATCAGCACGGAGCAGGAACTTGCAAGGCTTGGCCGTCGAGCCTTGCATGCGCGGACTGATTCCGGCAGCCTCCGGCAATGATCGCCATCGGCCGATCTTCGCATCCATACCTGAGGTCAGCGATCCTTCTGACGGTAGTCGCGTTCGACCAGACGTACGCCCCGCCGACCGCTTCCGCCGAAATTCCCGCCATCGCTTCGCGACAGCGCGTTGAGAAAAAGACTTTCACGGACGTCGAGATAGCAGAAGGATTTTTCAAGACGGCATTCGGCGCCGAATATCATATGGCCGGACGTGTCGACCGCATCAGGAAATATGACGGACCGGTGCGGGTGTTCGTTGACGGCAACGGCGAGCAGAGGAAGGCGCAGGTTGCAAAGGTGATAGCCGACATCGGTGAACGCGTTCAGCATCTCGACATCGCCTTAGCCGAGAACAGTGAAAGCGCGAACGTGGTGGTGAAACTGGTGCGGGACCGCGATCTCAATCCCACCATCACGGCTTTCTTTGGCAGCGCAAAAGCCCGCGAGATCAGAAGCTCGCTTGATCCGCAATGCCTTTCAGGATTCCGCAAGAACGACAGGTACGAAATCGAGCACTCCGATGTCATCCTCACCGTGGACACCGGCGACTTCACCTTTCTCGATTGCGCCTATGAGGAACTGCTGCAATCGCTCGGACCGATCAACGATACAGCGACCGTGCCCTGGACCATGTTCAACGACAACGTGTCGATGGGGTACTTCGATGTTTACGATCAATACATCCTGAACGTGTTGTACGATCCGCGCATCAAGCCAGGCATGACGGTCGCGGAGGTAAAATCATTGCTGCCCGACGTGCTTGCCGACGTTCGTGCCTGGGTGAGAAAGGTCAATCGCCTCGCTGAATGAGCGCGTGCGGCGTCAGTGCAGATCGCCTTCTAATCGGTGTTTATGTAATCGGTCTTTATGCCGATTTTTCGAACAGCTCGCGCCCGATCAGCATGCGCCGGATTTCGCTGGTGCCGGCGCCGATTTCATAGAGCTTGGCGTCGCGAAGTAGCCGGCCGGTCGGGTAATCGTTGATGTAGCCGTTTCCGCCAAGCAACTGGATGGCATCGAGGCTGCATTGGGTTGCCTTCTCGGAAGCGTAGAGGATGGCGCCAGCCGCATCCTCGCGCGTGGTCTCGCCGCGATCGCAGGCCTTCGCCACTGCGTAGACGTAGGCGCGAGAAGCGTTCATCGTGGTGTACATGTCCGCGATCTTGCCCTGCACGAGCTGAAAGTTCCCGATCGGTTGACCAAACTGCTTGCGCTCATGCACGTAAGGCATCACCACGTCGAGACAGGCCTGCATGATACCGAGCGGACCCGCCGCAAGCACCGAGCGCTCGTAATCGAGCCCGGACATCAGCACGTTGACGCCGTGGCCGACATCACCCAGCACGTTTTCGTCCGGCACTTCGCAATTGTCGAACACCAGTTCGCCGGTGTCGGATCCACGCATGCCGAGCTTGTCGAGCTTCTGCGCGGTTGAAAATCCCTTCATGCCTTTTTCGATGATGAACGCGGTGATGCCGCGCGGCCCGGCGGCCGGGTCGGTTTTGGCATAGACCACCAGCGTCTCGGCGATTGGCCCATTGGTGATCCACATCTTGCTTCCGTTGAGGATGTATCGATCGCCCTTTTTCTCGGCACGGGTCGTCATCGATACCACGTCGGAACCCGCGCCGGGTTCGGACATCGCCAGCGCGCCGACATGCTCGCCCGAAATCAGCTTGGGCAGGTATTTTCGTTTCTGCGCCTCATTGCCATTGCGACGGAGCTGGTTGACGCAGAGGTTCGAATGCGCACCGTAAGACAAGCCAACGGCTGCGGACGCGCGCGAGATTTCCTCGACCGCAATGCAATGCTCGAGATAACCGAGTCCCGAGCCGCCATACTCCTCCTCAACGGTGATGCCGTGCAATCCAAGCGCGCCGATTTTCGGCCAGAGATCTCTCGGAAACTGGTTGCTCTTGTCGATTTCGTCTGCGCGGGGCGCGATCTCATGACTTGCAAAATCATGCACGGTTTCGCGAATGGCATCCGCGGTTTCGCCGAGATCGAAGTTGAACATCCGATGCGCGTTGGGGATCATAGTCGGGCGGCCTCTGAAGAAATATAGCGATGCTTTGTGCGGCTAAACCGTTGATTTCGGAATTAGCTTGTCACGCCCGGCACATGCTGAGAAGAGGCTTCCGCCGTATACCAGGCGGCTAGCGCGCCATTGCCGCAGAAGGCGAAACTCCCGCTTGCTCTGGCGCACGCAACGGGCTGTAATTCGCTCAAAATCAGGCCCCAGCGAACAACCGTGGCTGGGCGAACAGGGAATTGCCCGATGCACGGCACTATCGATCCGGCTGAAGAGACCAGGCAGGACGCCGCCAAAGGCCTCGCCTATTCCACTCCGCTCGAACAGTTCAATCCGGGCGATCCCGAATTGTTTCGTACCGATTCCTTCTGGCCGTATTTCGACCGGCTGCGCAAGGAAGCGCCAGTCCATTATTGCAAAGAAAGCATGTTCGGGCCGTACTGGTCGGTGACCAAATACAACGACATCATGGACATCGAGACCAATCACGCGGTGTTCTCGTCGGCCTCCTCCCTCGGGGGCATCACCATTCGCGACGTCGCGCCCGACCTTCGCCGCGAGAGCTTCATCGCCATGGATCAGCCGCGCCACAGTGCTCAGCGCAAGACGGTGGCGCCGATGTTCACGCCGACCCATCTCGACCAGCTCGCTATCAACATTCGCAAACGATCGGCTGAATGCCTCGACAACTTGCCGAAGAACGATGTGTTCGATTGGGTCGACCAGGTGTCGGTCGAGCTGACCACCCAGATGCTGGCGGTGCTGTTCGACTTCCCCTGGGAGGATCGTCGCAAGCTGACGCGCTGGTCCGACATCGCAACGACGATCCCGGGACCGGCGGGTCTGGTGCCGACCGAAGAAGCGCGGCAGATTGAACTGCTCGAATGCGCGGCATATTTCTCCGAGCTCTGGAAAGAGCGTATCGCTCAGCCGCCAAAGCACGATTTATTGTCGATGATGGCGCACAGTGAGGCGACGCGCGACATGGACCCGAAGAACTTCCTCGGCAATTTGATCTTGCTGATCGTCGGCGGCAACGACACCACGCGCAACACATTGTCGGGCAGCATCTATGCTTTGAACAAGAATCCGGACCAGTATCGCAAGTTGCGGGAAAATCCCGAATTGATCGACAGTTTCGTGCCGGAAGTGATCCGCTGGCAGACGCCGCTGGCACATATGCGGCGGACCGCGCTTGAAGACATCGAGTTCCGCGGCAAGCAGATCAAGAAGGGCGACAAGGTCGTGATGTGGTACGTCTCGGGCAACCGCGATGAAGAGGTGATCGATCGTCCTTACGAATTCATCATCGACCGGGCGCGCCCGCGCACCCATATTTCGTTCGGGTTCGGCATTCATCGTTGCGTCGGGCTCAGGCTCGCTGAGCTTCAGTTGAAGATCATCTGGGAAGAGATCCTGAAGCGCTTCGGCAAGATTGAGTTGGTCGACGAGCCTAAGCGGGTGTATTCGAGCTTTGTGAAAGGCTATGAGACCCTGCCAGTCCGGATCGCCGGGTGATCATGCTTCTGATGAGGATATTGGGATCGATCGCCGATGAACATTCAGACACCCGTCCGACCCGATAAAGCAGAACTTCAACGCCTGGCGCGTGAAGAAGCCTATTCCACGCCGCTAAAGGACTTCCATCCCGGGGCGCCCCGGCTGTTCCAGGATGACACGCTGTGGCCCTGGTTCGAGCGACTGCGCAAGGAAGAGCCGGTGCACTACTGTACGAATGCGCCGATCGAACCGTACTGGTCGGTGACGCGATACCACGACATCATGCAGGTCGACACTAATCACGGCGTCTTCTCGTCCGACGTCTCCCTTGGAGGTATCTCGATCCGCGACGTGCCCCCGGGCTACGATTGGCCGAGCTTCATCGCGATGGATCAGCCACGGCACTCCGCCCAGCGCAAGACCGTGTCGCCGATGTTCACCCCGACGCATCTGGACGAACTTGCGATCCTGATCCGCGAGCGCACCGGCAGGGTGCTGGACGCCCTGCCTCGCGACGAGACCTTCAATTTCGTCGATCGGGTATCGATCGAACTGACCACCCAGATGCTCGCAACCTTGTTCGACTTTCCTTTCGAGGAACGCCGCAAGCTGACCCGATGGTCGGATGTGTCGACCGCGCTGCCGAAAAGCGGGATTGTGGAATCGGCGGAACAGCGCCGCGCCGAGATGGACGAGTGCGCCGCGTACTTTTCGAGACTCTGGAACGAGCGCGTCAATGCGGAGCCGCGAAACGATCTAATCTCGATGATGGCGCACAATGACGCCACGCGTCACATGGACGCCGACAACCTGATGGGCAACATCATCCTGCTGATCGTCGGCGGCAATGATACCACGCGCAACACCATGAGCGGTTCGGTGCTGGCGCTGAACGAATATCCCGAGCAGTATCAAAAGCTGCGGGACAACCCCGGACTGATCGACTCGATGGTGCCGGAGGTCATTCGCTGGCAAACCCCGCTCGCCCACATGCGCCGCACCGCGCTGGTCGATACCCAGATCGGTGACAAGAAAATCCGGAAAGGCGACCGGATAGTGATGTGGTACGTCAGCGGTAATCGCGATGAGGAAGGCATCGACAATCCCAACGAGTTCATCATCGATCGTGCCCGGCCCCGCACGCACCTGTCGTTCGGATTCGGCATCCACCGCTGCGTTGGCATGCGGCTCGCTGAACTGCAATTGAAAATCGTCTGGCAGGAGATGCTGAAACGGTTCGAGCGCATCGAGGTGGTAGGCGAGCCGAAGCGGGTCTATTCCAGCTTCGTGCGCGGTATCGAGTCGCTGCCAGTACGCATTCCCTCGTGAATTGAACAAATCCTTGAACAGAAGCTTGAATTTGCCGCGCCTCGCCGAAGCCACTCCCAAAGGCTTTACGGCGGCCGCGGCCGCGCGCTCCCTCGATGTCTTTCCCGAGCTACGATGACCGCAACAGAACAAGAAGACTACGCCGATATTCGCGATGCCGTTGCCAAGCTGTGCGCGCAATTCCCCGGCGAATATTGGCGTAAGCTGGACCGCGAAATGGCCTATCCGCAGGCGTTTGTCGACGCGCTGACGCAGGCCGGCTATCTCTCCGTGCTGATCCCCGAAGAATACGGCGGCGCCGGCCTCAAACTGTCGGCGGCGGCCGCGATCCTCGAGGAAATCCAGCGCGCCGGCTGCAACGGCGGCGGCTGCCACGCCCAGATGTACACGATGGGCATGCTGCTGCGGCACGGCAGCGACGAGCAAAAAGCCAAATGGCTGCCGAAGATCGCGAGCGGCGAATTGCGGCTGCAGGCGTTCGGCGTCACCGAACCGACCAGCGGCACCGATACCTCATCGCTGAAGACCTTTGCCAGGCGTGAAGGCAACCACAGCTACATCGTCAACGGCCAGAAGATCTGGACCAGCCGCGCCGAATATTCCGACCTGATGCTCCTGTTGGCGCGCACCACACCCAAAGAGAAATCGAGGAAGCGCACCGATGGCCTGTCGGTGTTCATCGTCGACATGAAGGAAGCCAAGGATCACGGGCTCTCGATCAGCCCGATCCGCACCATGATGAACCATTCGACCACCGAGGTGTTCTTCACTGACCTGCGTGTCCCGGCCGAAAACCTGATCGGCGAGGAAGGCAAGGGCTTCCGCTATATCCTCTCCGGCATGAACGCCGAGCGCATCCTGATCGCCGCCGAATGCATCGGCGATGCCAAATGGTTCATCGGCAAGGCTTCCACTTATGCTAAGGAGCGCGCGGTATTCGGCCGTCCCATCGGCCAGAACCAGGGCATTCAGTTCCCGATCGCCAAGTCCTATGCAGCGATGCGTGCCGCCGAACTGATGGTCAAGGAAGCCACGCGCAAATATGAAGCCGGCATCGATTGCGGCGCCGAGGCCAACATGGCCAAGATGCTCGCGGCTGATGCGTCCTGGGAAGCCGCGAACGCATGCGTGCAGACCCATGGCGGTTTCGGGTTTGCCGAGGAATACGATATCGAGCGCAAATTCCGCGAGACTCGCCTCTATCAGGTGGCGCCGATTTCCACCAACCTCGTCTTGTCCTACCTCGCCGAGCACGTGCTCGGCATGCCCCGCTCCTACTGAGGACAACAGATGCTGCCGCTTGAAGGACTGACCGTCATTGCCGTCGAACAGGCAGTTGCCGCGCCGTTCTGCAGCTCGCGGCTGGCCGACGCCGGCGCCCACGTCATCAAGGTGGAGCGGCCGGAAGGCGACTTTGCACGCGGCTACGACGCGGCGGCAAACGGACAAAGCAGCTATTTTGTCTGGCTCAACCGCGGCAAGGATTCCGTGGTGATCGACCTTGCCACCAGCGAGGGCCGCGCCGATCTCGAAGACCTGATCGCCGGCGCCGACGTCTTGATCCAGAACCTCAAGCCCGGGTCGATGGACAAGCTCGGCTTCACGCTGGAGCGCCTGCGCAAGGACTACCCCAAGCTGATCTGCTGCACCATCTCCGGCTACGGCGACGATGGCCCGTATGCGCACCGCAAGGCCTACGACCTCCTGATCCAGGCGGAAAGCGGGCTTGCCTCCATCACCGGCGGACCGGACGGGCCGGCGCGGGTCGGTGTCTCGATCGTCGACATTGCGACCGGCGCAACCGCGCATGCCGCCATCCTCGAGGCGTTGATCGCGCGCTCCCGCGATGGCGCAGGCGCCGACATCCGGATTTCAATGTTCGACGTGATGGCCGATTGGCTGTCGGTGCCGCTGCTCAACGCTCAAGCCGGCAACCCGCCGCAACGGATGGGCCTTGCCCATCCATCGATCGCGCCCTACGGCGTGTTTCGCTCCGGCGACGGAAAGGACATCCTGATTTCGATCCAGAGCGAACGCGAGTGGAAGAAGCTTTGCTCGGATGTTCTGGGACGGCCTGACCTGCCCAACGATCCCAGGTTTTCGACGATGGTGGAGCGCGTTCGCCATCGCGCGCTTACCGATGAAGCCGTCGGGCGGATCTTTGCCACCATGACGCGCGACGAACTGCTGAAGCGCCTGTCAGCTGCAGATATCGCCTTTGCCGAGGTCAACTCGATGGCTGAGTTGGCGGTGCATCCGCACTTGCGTCGCATCGAGGTCGAAACCCCGGCGGGGCCGGTGAGCTATCCGGCGCCGGCGGCCATCTTCATCGACACGCCGCGCCATTATCGCGGCGTCCCGGCCATCGGCGAATGCATCAGTGCCGTCAGATCCTCTCGTGCCCGGATCAAATCGTCATGACTGAAGAGCCCGATCTGGATCATTTGCGCGAGTGGATCGGTCGCAGCGCCCAAGCCTCCGATATCGTCACCGCGCAACTGGTGAAGGGACTGCGCGCCACGTTGTTCATGGATATCGGCGAGCCGAAGCGGGGCGATGCCGCACCGTTCACGGTGCATTGGTGCCTGGCCCCGCAGGTTTATCCGATGTCGGAGCTGGGGCCGGACGGGCATCCCACCCGCGGCGGCTTCCTGCCGCCGGTGCCGTTGCCGCGCCGAATGTGGGCCGGCGGCGAGTTGGAGATATTCGAGGCGCTGCGCGTAGGCGATGAGGTGACTCGGACCTCGCGCATCGCTGATGTGACGATGAAAACCGGCAGCACCGGGATGCTGTGTTTCGTTTCGGTCGATCATTTGATCGCGACGTCGCGTGGAGCAGCAATCCGCGAGCGGCAGGACATCGTCTACCGGGACATCTCCAGCGCGCAGCCTTCGGCGCCGGCGAAGCCGCCCCCGCCCTTACCCGTTGCAAAGCACCGCGAGACCCACATGGCCGATCCCGTGCTGCTTTTTCGCTATTCGGCGCTGACCTTCAACGGGCACCGCATTCACTACGATCGCGATTATGTCACCAAGGTCGAGGGCTATCCCGGCTTGATCTTTCACGGACCAATGCAGGCGGCGTTCCTGGTGGAATTCGCGGCCAAGCTGCATGGCGGGACCGCGCCGAAAAAGTTTGTTTATCGTGGGGTGCAGCCGCTGTTTGAAGGCAGTGAGTTCAGCGTCAACGCCAACGAAGCCGGCGCCGGCATGGAGCTGTGGACCGCAAACTCGGCGGGTCAGCCGACCATGAAGGGCACTGCCACGTGGTGAGTTTAAGCTTGCTCAATCGAGATTCGGTCCGGGAGTAACTTGCCTTGGCGCGTGAAGGATCGAAAGCAAACACAAAGCCGGTCAGCGTCAAGCAGGCGACGCTCGAACTGCTGCGTGGCTTCGGAATTCGCAAAGTGTTCGGCAACCCCGGCTCGACGGAACTGCCGTTTCTCAGCGACTGGCCCGACGATATCGAGTACGTGCTTGGCCTGCAGGAAGCCTCTGTTGTCGGCATGGCCGATGGTTATGCGCAGGCAACGCGCAATGCCGGCTTGGTCAATCTGCATTCCGCGGCCGGTCTCGGCAACGCGCTCGGCAACGTTTACACCGCGCACCGCAACCAGACGCCGCTGGTGATTACCGCCGGCCAGCAGGCGCGCAGCATCCTTCCGCTGCAGCCATTCCTCTATGCCGAGCGGGCCTCGGAATTTCCACGTCCCTATGTCAAGTTTTCGGTTGAGCCGGCGCGGGCCGAAGATGTCCCGGCGGCGATCGCGCGCGCCTATTACGTTGCGATGCAACCGCCCTGCGGCCCGACATTCGTCTCGGTGCCGATCGATGACTGGACGCGTCAAACCCGGACGATAGAGCCGCGCCACCTCAGCCGCGAGCTTGCACCGGATGCCAACGCAATGAAGGCGCTCGCCGCGGCGCTCGGCTCAAGTAAGCAGCCTGCGCTTGTCGTCGGTCCGGGCGTCGATCGCGCACAAGCCGTCGATCTGATGGTGCAGGTTGCGGAAAAGGCGCGAGCCGCAGTCTGGGTCAGCCCGTTTTCGTCACGCTGCAGTTTCCCGGAGCGTCATCCGCTGTTCGCGGGTTTCCTGCATGCTTCGCCCGGACAGCTCTCGGACGCGCTTTATCCTCATGACCTCGTCGTCGTGATCGGCGCGCCGGCGTTTACCTTCCACGTCGAAGGCGACGCACCAATCTTCGATGGCGCGACCGTGATCTTTCAGATCACTGACGATCCGGACGCGGCCGCGCTGATGCCGCGGGGCAATAGCATCATCTCGACCATCAAGCCGGCGTTGAGCATGCTAGTGGAGCTGTTGCCCCGGGAAACCAGCCGCGCGATGCCGGCACCCCGCAAAGCGCCACCCGCGCCGAGCGCCACAGATCCGATTCCGGCGGAATTCCTGCTGGACACGCTCGCGTCGGCCATGCCTGCCGACGCGGCGCTAGTTGAGGAAGCCCCGTCGCACCGCCCGACCATGCAAAAATTCATGCCGATGCGCGGTCAGGACAGTTTCTACACGATGGCGAGCGGCGGCCTCGGATACGGCCTGCCCGCCTCGGTCGGAGTCGCGCTCGGCAGACCCAACATCCGCACGGTGTGCCTGATCGGCGACGGCTCCGCGATGTATTCGATTCAAGCGCTGTGGACCGCTGCCCAGCGCAAGCTGCCGCTGACGGTGATCGTGATCAACAACGCCGGCTACGGCGCGATGCGCTCATTCAGCCAGGTGATGCAGGTGCGCAACGTGCCCGGACTCGATCTGCCGGATATCGATTTTGTAAAGATTGCGGAAGGCCTCGGTTGCGACGCCGTACGCGTCAGCCGATCCTCGGAACTGTCCGCCGCGCTCAAGCGGGGCCTCGTCCATGACGGCGTGAGTCTGGTCGAAGTGATGGTCGATAACGCGGTGCCGCTGCTGTACGCGCGCAAGAGTTGATGGTTATGCCTGTCGGTAGCGACGGGGCTTCCACCTACTCCCCATATGCTTCGCGCATCCTGGCCTGAATCTTCGCCATGCCCGCGATCCAGCGATCATAGTTCTCGGTTTTCTTGCGCATGTAGCCCAGCACCTGTGGATGCGGCAGGATCAGGAATGTCTCCTGCTCGATACCGGCGAGCGCATCGTTCGCCACCTGCTCGGGAGTTAGATCGCCGTCACCGGATTGAGGGCCCTTCGGGATCGAGCGCAGCATATTCGTATCGACGCCTTGCGGGCACAGGATGGAAACCTTGATCCCATGCGCCTTGTGCGAGATCGCCAAATTCTCCGCAAATCCGACCGCCGCATGTTTCGTGGTCGAATAGGCGGGGCTTCCGACTTGCGAGAGCAATCCGGCCGCCGAAATCGTGTTGAGGAAATAACCTCCGCCGCGCACCTTCATGCGCGGGATCAAGTGCCGCGCGGCGTAAACGTGCGCCATGACATGGATCGCCCAGCTTCGCGCAAAGGGCTCGTCGGAAATGCCGCCGGCATTCTCCGATAGCGGATCAAAGCCGCCGCCGATCCCGGCGTTGGAGCAGAACAGCGCGATCGGACCGAACTGCCGCTCGGTTTCATCGATGACGTGAACGATGTCTTGTTCCTGCGCCACATCGCATCTGAACGCCGCGCCATCGACCGAGGCCGCAACGGCTTTGGCGCCTGCCAGGTCGAGATCGGCCACGAGGACCTTGGCAGCGCCAGCGCGATGAAAAGCTTCGCACAGCGCCCGCCCGATGCCATTGGCGCCACCGGTGACCACCACGACTTTGCCCGTCACCTGCATCGCGCGCCTTCAGCTATTTGGAGTTTGTCAGGCCAGAACCAGGTCCATCACGGCCGTGTAGTGGCAGGCCGCGCCCAGCAGCACGAAACAATGCCAGATCGCGTTCTGGAAACGCAAGCGATGCCAGGCGTGAAAGATCACGCCGAAGCTATAGAGCAGGCCGCCCGCGACAATAAACCAGACCGTCAATGTCGGCAGCGATGTCATACCGGCGTCGTACACCGCAAAGCCGCTCCAGCCCATCAGCAGATAGAGAGCGACAGCCACCCGGTCGAAACGGCCCGGAAAAAGCAGCTTGAGCAGGATGCCAATGGCGGCCACGCACCACACCCCGATCAGCAGCGCGACCGCGGAAATGCTGTCCTTCATCTGGGCAATGAAAGGCGTATAGGTCGCCGCAATCAGCCCATAGATCGAGGAATGATCGAAGCGGCGCAGCACCCATTTGACGGGAGACACCGGCCATAGATTGTAGATTGCCGACAGCACCAACATGGCCAGCAATCCCGCGACATAAATCGAAACGACGCCGAGTTCGAGCGGCGTGGCATAGATCGCGGTCAACACGATGAGCACCGTAGCCGCGATCAGCCCGCCGAACACGCCAATCCCGTGCACAATCCCATCGGCAATCAGTTCGGCCCGATCGTAATTCCACCGAACGGCGCCGGCGGCGGCTTGCACGGAGGTCGAGGCGAGTTGCTTCAGTCTGAAGATGGTCATGGCCGTTCCGGCAAATTCCTGGCGCGAGCCACAGGTCAGGCTTATTGGAGCTCAATGAGATTAAGAGGGCAATCGCGTCCTAAGTATGAAACTTGTTTTTGGCCTGGCAATCGCCACCTATCCGATAGCCCGCCAGGGGTTTTCAGCCGAGTTCTTCCCTTCCGAATGGCCTCCCGTTTTTCCGATATCGTCGAAGAAGCGCGGCTATCGGCACGGGCGCTGCTGGATTTTGGCGAGCATATCTTCAGTCCGGCGGTCCGGCTCGGGGTGACCGGACTGTCCCGGTCCGGCAAGACCGTCTTTATAACCGCGCTGATCCACGGGCTTACCCGTGGCGGGCGCTTCCCGGTTTTCGAGCCGTTTGCCACCGGGCGAATTGCGCGGGCGCGACTCGAGCCGCAGCCGGACGACGCGGTGCCGCGGTTCGACTACGAGAACCATCTTCACAGTCTCATCTCCGAGCGCCAATGGCCGAATTCGACGGTCGACATCAGCGAACTGCGACTTGTCATCGAATATCAGCGCCAAAATGGCGCGGACCGGACGCTCACGCTCGACATCGTCGATTATCCGGGCGAATGGCTGCTCGATCTGCCGCTGCTGAACAAATCATACGAGCAATGGTCCCGCGAGAGCCTCGCGCTATCGCGCGAGCGCCCGCGGGCGCGGCTGGCCATGCAGTGGCATGCGCAGCTAGCGACGCTGAATGCTTTGGCGCGCGAGAACGAACAGGCCGCGCTGGCAGGCGCAAGGCTATTCACCGACTATTTGCGCGCTTGCCGAGACGAACGCTTCGCCATGAGCCTGCTTCCGCCGGGGCGCTTCCTGATGCCCGGCAACCTGGCCGGCTCTCCGGCGCTGACATTCACGCCGCTGGACCTGCCGAACGAAGGCGTTGCGCCGGACGGATCGCTGTGGGCAATGATGGAGAGGCGTTACGAGGCCTACAAGGACGTGGTGGTGCGCCCGTTCTTCCGCGATCATTTCGCGCGACTGGATCGCCAGGTGGTTCTGGTGGATGCACTCTCGGCGTTCAACTCCGGACCGGAGGCGCTTGTGGACCTCGAGGCGGCGCTGGAGGGAATTCTGGAATCCTTCAGAATAGGCCGCAGCACGCTGCTCTCGAGCCTGTTCCGCCCACGAATAGATCGGATTTTGTTCGCTGCGACCAAGGCCGATCACCTGCATCATTCCAGTCATGACCGGCTTGAGGCGGTGCTGCGGCGCACGGTTGCGAAGGCGGTTACACGCGCCGCCGATACCGGCGCTGAGATCGATGTCGTTGCGCTGGCCGCAGTGCGCGCCACGCGAGAAGCGCAGGTGCAGCGCGGGCGCGACAAGTTGCCGTCGATCCTCGGCACGCCTGCCCCAGGCGAGATCGTGAACGGGGAAGCGTTCGACGGCGCCACCGAGGTCGCGACCTTTCCTGGCGATCTCCCCGCAGATCCCCAACAGCTTTTCACCGGTGCGGATGCATTCAGGGGTCTTGCAAGCGCCACGGCTGAAACGACCGATTTTCGCTTTCTTCGTTTTCGGCCGCCGCAGCTCGAGAGCGTCGGCACGGAGGCGCCAGCTCTGCCTCACATCCGCCTCGACCGGGCGCTCCAGTTCCTGATCGGAGACAGACTGCAATGAGCGAGCGCTCTCGTCATCGACGTCCCGCAACCTTCAAGCTGGACGATCCCAGCGTGGTCGTGATGGACCCGGAGGATGCAAGCCGTCCCCTCCGTGGCACCGTGCACGTCACCCCTGAAGCCGATCCAGCGATGCTGCCCGTGCCGCTCGAAGGGCCTGCCGTGCCGGCGCGTCGCCGCTTTTCCTGGGGCGCCTTGTTCTGGGCCGCCATTGCGGGACTGGTGCTGCTGGGCGTTGGCCTGGGCGCTGCCCGCTTGATCGAAGACCTGTATGCGCGCAGCGAAGGCCTCGGTGCACTCGGCGTGGCGCTTGCCTTGACGGCAGCGGTCGCTTTGATCGCCGTTGTGGTGCGCGAGGCCTTCGGGTTGGCGCGGCTGGCGGCGATCGAAAACCTTCACCTGCGCGCAACCGCGGTGCTTGCAAGTGACGACCGCGTCGAAAGCCGCAGCATCGTGCAGGAACTCGTCAAACTCGCGCGCCGCAACCCGCATCTGGCACGGGCCCGCGCCGCGTTGCAGGGCCATGCCGACGATATCATCGATGGCGCCGATATGATCCGCCTGGCCGAACGCGAATTGATGGCGCCGCTGGATCAGGAGGCGCGGTATTTGATCTCGACGGCCGCTCAACGGGTGTCGATCGTTACCGCAATCAGTCCGCGCGCTCTCGTCGATGTATTATTCGTTTTCGCGGCCGCGCTGCGGCTGATCCGTCAGTTGGCGCGGCTATACGGTGGACGGCCCGGCGCGCTCGGCATGATCAGGCTGATGCGTCATGTCATCGCTCACCTCGCGATCACCGGCGGAATGGCGGCAAGCGACAGCCTGATCCAGCAGATGCTCGGCCATGGCATCGCTGCAAAACTATCGCAGCGGCTCGGCGAAGGCGTGCTCAACGGCCTCTTGACCGCTCGGCTCGGGCTGGCCGCAATCGAGGTAACCCGTCCGCTGCCATTCACCGCCTTGCCTCGGCCAGCGCTGGCCGATCTTGCAAAAGAGCTGCTGCGCAAGCGCGACGCGGACGAGTGAACGCTAGTTGTTCTGGGCGAGGTGGAGAGTGTTCGCCAATTCCGCAATCCGCGATTGCGGCTCGAGATCGCCGGCCAACACGCGCCACCGATAAAACGGCGAATCCGCCGGCGGCGAAAGCTCCGGGGTCCACCCTGTCAGCTTTTCCAGCGCGTAAGTATCCATCACCGTTCCGCGCCAGCTCCGCTCGACACTTTCAAGCGGCTCCCGGACCGCGGTCGTCGATGCCCATAGAGCGCTCTTGTCATCAGGTTGACGCCCGACATAGAGGCCGACGCGTCCGCGTATCGAGTTCATGCCAGGATCGCCAAATCCCATGAACCGGCCGCGCTCGTTGATCTGGAGCACCGGGACACGCCCCTTGAAGTACCAGCGCAGCATGGAATACGTCCGGTAGTCGGTCGTGGCTACCCAGGTCGCGCCGACCTTTTGCAGTTCGGCCTCCGTGCGATCTCCAAGATGCGCATAGCCCGCCTCTGCGCCGACTGGGTCCATCCTGCCAATGAAATTCCAGGGCGTGCCGACATAATAACTAAAAACCAGAACGACAAAGATGATGCCGGATGCGATCGCCGTCTTGGCCCACCCGATTGTCGAGTTGATCATCCAGGCGGGGATGCCTTCCCGGGGCAGCATCACAATGCTGATGGCGGTTGCCGCAAATCCCGCGGGCCATATGAACATCGGCCAGGTGTCGCCGACCCGCAGCGTCAACGATTTCCAGAAGAAGTATGCAAAGGGGACAATCACGGCGGTCGAGAGCAGAATGCCCACCGCATCCCGCCGGCGGTAGCCGAGCCACGCACTCAAGCTCACTCCCGACAAGACCACCGGCAACAGGATAAACCCGACCAGTCCAAATTGAATGCCGATGAAATCCCCAAGCGTGCGCCATGACCATTCGTGGTTCGCGGTCGCGCGCACAAGCTGAAAGCGGAACGAGGCCCAGTCATGTTCGGCATTCCAGATCAGAACCGGCGTGAACAACAGTATGGCGATCAGCGCGGCCGCCCACGGATACGGGCTGGCGATCCAACGCGTTCTCCATTTCGGGACCAGCATGAATGCGGCGACCGCCGGCACCAGCATCAGCGCGGTGAACTTCGATAGCAGCGCTAGCCCGGCGAACGCGCCGGCCGCCAGCCACCAGCGCGAGTTCCCGCTTTCCGCCAGCCGAACCAGCGCCCACATCATCGCAACCGCAAACGGAATCAGCGCAGTATCGGGCGAGACCTTGGCCATCAGCAATCCGTAATACAGCGCGGCTTCCGGCATCAGCACGGCGAGCACGATCGCGCGTGTATCATGCGTCACGCGCCGGACGATATCGGCGAGCAGCAACTGCGTGACCAGCATCGCGAGAATGCCGGCGAACCGGACGCCCAGATTGGTGTCACCAAAAATGGCCGTACCGAACCGGATGAACCAGGCAATCATCGGCGGATGATCGAGGAACGAAAGCACGTTCTCCTTGGACCAGGTCCAGTAGTAGGCCTCGTCGGTGCGCAGATCGGTCACCCCTGCGTAAACCAGGCGCATCGCGGTCATCGCCGCGATCAGCATGGCCGGCGCGAGCAGTTTCCGAAGCGCCGGACTGTCCGTTCCGGCATGCGCTTTATCGGGGGCGGCGATGGTCACGACGCTTTCTCCCCGACTCCTCAGGAGGTGTCAACGGATCGGCAAAGGAGATTGCGCGTGAGTCCGAGGACAAGGGTCTGGTGGTCACAGCGGGAATAAAACTTTATCATCGCGATCTATTTATCGATGAGCCTTCAATTGGAGCACATGGCCCAACTCTCCCAGCAGCAGATCATGAGAATGATCCGAGGCATCAGCATCCGGCAGGTTCGGCTGACCTGCGGCGCGGTGTTGTTCACCTACCTGGTCAGCCATTTTCTCAACCACGCGCTCGGCAATATCTCCGCAGACGCGCTTGCCACGGGTTTGTACTATCACATCCTGTTCTGGCAATTTCTGCCTGTTGCCATCGTGTTCTATGCGGCGGCGCTGGTGCATGCCGGACTCGGCATATGGGCGTTTTATGAGCGGCGGCAATTTCGCTGGAAGGCAATCGAGCCCCTGCAGCTTGTGCTCGGCCTGAGTATCCCGGCGCTCATCATCGCCCACATCATCGGCGTGCGGCTCGGGCCGGCCCTGTTCGGACAGGAAAGGCACTACCCGCAGGTGCTCTACGCGTACTGGGTGACATGGCCTTACAAGATCTTGCAGATGTATGCGCTCCTGCTGATCGCATGGATACATGGCTGCATCGGGCTTTATTTCTGGCTGCGGATGAAAGCATTCTACAAGCGCGCGGCGCCGTTTTTGCTCGCGGCGGCTGTCTTGGTGCCGACATTGGCGATGCTGGGTCTTTATCAGGCCGGACGAAACGTCGTGGCCGACAGCGAGAGCGACGAATGGCGGGCCGACAATCTTTCCCAACGCCAGGTCGGTACCGTTGCCGAACAAGAAGTGCTGGAAAGCGTCGTCAACTATTTCCTGATCTTCTATCTCGGCCTGATCGGATTGGTGCTGGTCGGACGGGGCGCGCGCGCCATCGCCGAGCGCCGCGGCGGCATGATCAATCTGTCGTACGGCAATGGCAGGACGGTTCGCGTGCCGAAGGGCCTCAGCGTTCTCGAGGCGAGCCTGCGGAATAACGTGCCGCACGCCAGCATCTGCGGGGGGCGCGCGCGCTGCTCCACCTGCCGCATTCGCGTGATCGGCGATACCAGCTCGCTTCCCCCGCCATCGCAGCGCGAGGCGTTCGTGCTCAACCGCGTCGGCGCCACCGATCCGTCGATCCGCCTCGCTTGTCAGCTCAGGCCCGAAACCGACCTGTCGTTCTTTCAGCTCTTCATGCCGCACATGTCCACGACTGCGCGAGGCTCGCAGCCGCACCGCATCGGCCAGGAGCGATATCTGGTCAGCATGTTCATCGATATGCGAGGCTCGACAAAACTCGCCGAAATCCAATTGCCGTTCGATACCGTTTTCATCGTCAACCGCTTCCTCGGGGCGGTCTCGCAGGCCGTGATTGCATGCGGCGGCCAGCCCAACCAGTTTGTCGGAGACGGGCAACTGGCGCTGTTCGGATTGTCGAGCGGCCCGCAAACCGCATGCCGGCAAGCACTCCGGGCCGCCGCCATTATCGCCGACAATGTTGATGAACTAAATCGATTGTTGAGCCACGATCTGCGCGAACCGATACGCTTCGGCATCGGTATCCATGGCGGAGAAGTGATCATCGGCGACATCGGATACCGCGACCACATCGTGTTCACCGCGCTCGGCGATGCCGTCAATGTCGCGGCACGGCTGCAGGACATGACGAAGAGCCTCGGATGCGAAGCGATCATATCGGACGAGGTCCGCGCCACGGCGGGGCTTGCGGCCGGCGCGTTGCCGCAGCAGCAAGTCAGCATTCGCGGACGCGTCGAGCCGATCACCGTGGGCGCTGTCGAGAGCGCGAAAGTCCTGTCAGCCCTGGTTGATGATCTGGAAGCCGCCGCGGCTTGACGGCCGGCGCGACGTTCTCCTTCCAACTATGAATTGACTTGCCCCACGCCGATGCGGAAAGATCGTTTGACGATACGGGCGGAGACCCGGAAGTATTCAAAGCTTCGGAGGAAGCGCCATGCTCGACAGACGAGAGATGATGAAGGGCGCCGCAATGACAGCGCTCGCGACCGGTTTCGGCTCGTCGAAGGTGTTAGCAACACAAACGGTCACACTGCCGATCGGCAATGGCGAGCGACCACTGGTGAAATATCCTCAGAAGCGTCCGATGATTGGGGTGACCAGTCGGCCGCCACAACTCGAGACACCATTTTCGGTCTTTAACGAAGGCCCGATTACGCCGAACAATGCTTTCTTCGTCCGCTACCATTTGGCCCAGATACCGGTCGATATCGATCCGGATAAATTCACGCTGGAGATCAAGGGCAAGGTCGACCATCCGCTCAAGCTGTCACTGAAAGAGCTGAAAAAAATGCCTGCGGTCGAGCTGATCGCGGTCAATCAATGCTCGGGCAACAGCCGCGGCTTCTTCGATCCGCGCGTCGCCGGCGGGCAGCTGGGTAACGGCGCGATGGGTAACGCGCGCTGGCGCGGCGTGCCGCTGAAAACCGTGCTCGACAAAGCTGGCATACAGCAAGGTGCAAAGCAGATCACGCTGAACGGGATGGACGGACCGGTGAGCGACAAGACGCCGGACTTCGTCAAAGCGCTCGACATCGACCATGCCAGAGATGGGGAGGTGATGCTGGCCTACGGCATGAACGACCAGGATCTGCCTGTTCTCAACGGCTTTCCTCTGCGCCTGGTCGTGCCGGGTTACTACGGTACCTACTGGGTCAAGCACCTCAACGAAATCACCGTGATCGATAACGTGTTTGATGGTTTCTGGATGAAGACCGCCTATCGGATTCCGGACACGCCGTGTGGATGCGTCGATCCCGGCACCGCGCCAAAGGCGACGATCCCGATCAACCGGTTCACGGTGCGCTCATTCATTACCAATGTGACCGATGGCGCCAGGCTCAAAGCCGGCGCAACGACGCTGAAAGGCATTGCCTTTGACGGCGGCAAGGGCATCAAGGAGGTCGCGGTGTCGACCGACGGCGGCAAGAACTGGACGCCGGCAAAACTCGGCAAGGATCTCGGCAAATATTCATTCCGCGAATGGCACCTTCCGGTGAAGCTTGCGGCGGGCTCCCACGAGATCAAGGTTCGCGCCACCAACAATGTTGGCGACAGCCAGCCGAGCGAGCCAAAGTGGAATCCGGCGGGCTACTTGCGCAATGTCATCGAAACCGTTCGCGTCACCGCGGCGTGAGGAGAACAGCCATGAATCGTCGCGTTCCATTTGTGCTCTTCCTCTCACTCGGCGCCGTCGCAGCAGTTGGTCTCGGCAGGGCGGTCACCGCGGCTCCCGTCAACTACAAGCTTCCGGAAGAAACCGGCGCGTTCAAGCCTGGCCCCAACCTTGAGGTGGTGCAGAACAATTGCACGGCCTGTCACTCGGCGGACTATGTCAACATTCAGCCTCGTGGACCAAAATTCAAAAAAGATTTCTGGCAGGCCGAAGTGACCAAGATGATCAAGGTCTATGGTGCAACGATCGACGATGCCGACGTCCCGAAGATCGTCGAATACCTCGCCACGACCTATTGAAGCGGCTCGCATGCGTATTTCGCGCGCCTGCAAGCGGCCTGCCCGGGACCGGGATTCGGCATTAACGGGCTTGCCGTTGCAATCAGCATTTCCCGCTCATTTGGCGCCTCAAATGCTCGCGAAGTGCCGAAAAACGGCAAATGTGCCGCAATAATCATCGTTTTCTGCCGGTTTGGAGCCATGGTTTAAGCTATCAAGCCCACGCCATACCGCGTATCGTGCGCCCGCCGGAGATGCCGGTTTGCGGGGACCGGCGGTCCGTTTTTATTCTTTGATCCCGCGGAGACGACGTGATGGCTAAAGGTACTGTGAAGTGGTTCAACGCGACCAAGGGTTTTGGATTCATCCAGCCCTCGAGTGGCGGCAAAGACGTTTTTGTTCATATTTCGGCGGTTGAGAAGGCCGGCCTTTCCACCCTCAACGAAGGACAGACAGTGGAATACGAAGAGGTTGCCAATCGCGGCAAGACCTCGGCCGAGAACCTCAAGGTTTGACGCGGCGGCGTGACTGATTGCAGCGTCCTCTCGGATCCATTCCGGGAGTGGGGCTAAAAAATCAAATAAGCTGAATTGCTAACGGCGAGAGTGGGCACCGCTCAATCCTCGGTGACCCATTTTTCGACTCTCATGACATCCGGCGGCTGCAAATAGCCGCGCGGCCACATGTCGACGACCCATTCGGCCTTTGTCGCTCGCTCGACAAGCACCGCTGTGTTATGCGGCGTCTGCAGCACCAGGGCGTTGCCACGATAATGCGGATCTCCCACCACATGGTGCTTTAACAATCCCCACTGCTGCAGCACCAAAAGCAAACTGGTGGTGTTGCGAGTGGTATCCCAGCAATCATAATTGTGCTTGTCGTCGAAGTAGCGGAAATCCGCCTTCGCGACGCGCTTGTTGGTGCCGATGATCGGCCCCATCCGGCGATCGAACCAGATCACCGCTTTCTGCACCGCCGCCCGTTCCGCAATTGCGGAAGCACGGCCTGCGGCCATAATCTGCGCCAGGGCATTACGATCGCCGGGCGTGAAATCGAGAATCTCGCGGCGCCGGCAGACAAAGCCGTAGCACACCGTCATGCGCTGGGCCGAAGGCGGGAAAATCGACACCGAGCTGTAAAGGGCATCCTGGGGTGCGCTCAGTTCGATCGAATACGCAGGCGCGCACCCGAGCGATGAAATCCATCCGGCCACACCGACCGCCAAGCCAAAGCGCGTTACGCTCCGGCCGGCGCGGCTCGCTCCGTGCCCCCTGTTCGCCAGTCCCATTCGCCACCACATTCCTTCTGAAATTCCGCGAAAGCTATCGCAGCGCTTTCGCGATTCCAACACTGGCGGCATGATGTGCACCGGAACCTGGATCCGAGATGAGTTCACGCAAATCATCCCTGCCGACGTTTGATGCACCCTATGCGCCCGATGATGGCGTCACGGGGGCGTGGTTGCTTGAGACCGCTCGCCTCAGCGCGGAACAGAACGCGCGGATCGACCGCATGGCGACGCGTCTGATCGAGGCGATTCGCACGAGCGACCGTGGAATCGGCGGTATCGAAGATATGCTTCGCGAGTTTGCACTCTCGACCAAGGAGGGCCTGGCGCTGATGGTGCTCGCGGAAGCCCTGCTTCGGGTACCCGACAGCCGCACCGCCGATCAGTTCATCGAGGACAAGCTCGGCCAGGGCGATTTCGTCCATCATGAGACCCAATCGAGCGCGTTTCTGGTCAACGCTTCGGCCTGGGCGCTCGGCGTCTCAGCGCGCGTGGTTCAATCCGGCGAGAGTCCGGAAGGAACTATCGGACGAATAGCAAAACGGCTGGGCGTCCCAGCGATACGCGCCGCCACGCGACAGGCGATGCGGCTGATGGGCAGCCACTTCGTGCTTGGTGAAACCATAGAAGCGGCGCTCTCGCGCGCGCATTCGGCCGGGGCGATGCGCTATTCGTTCGACATGCTCGGCGAGGCCGCCCGTACTGCCGCCGATGCCGAGCGCTACTTCGATTCCTATGCGAGCGCGATCGAAGCAATCGGACGTACCGCGGGCGATCGGCCCCTCCCCGATCGACCCGGCATCTCGGTCAAGCTCTCCGCATTGCATCCGCGTTTCGAATCCCTTAGCGCTCGACGTGTCATGGCTGAACTGGTGCCGCGGCTGATTGAGCTCGCGCGTCGCGCTAAGACTTACGATCTCAATTTCACGGTTGATGCGGAAGAAGCGGATCGCCTGGAGCTGTCGCTGGACGTGATCGCCGCGGCATTCAGCGATGCCTCGCTGAAGAACTGGGACGGTTTTGGAGTGGCGATCCAGGCCTACCAGAAACGCGCCACAGCCGTGATCGACTACGTCGACGAACTCGCGCGCGCGCTGAATCGACGAATGATGATCCGCTTGGTGAAGGGCGCCTATTGGGACACGGAGATCAAGCGCGCGCAGGAACGCGGGATTGACGATTATCCGGTGTTCACACGCAAGGCGATGACCGACCTCAATTACGTGGCCTGCGCCCAAAAGCTACTGGCGCTGCGGCCCCGGCTGTTTCCGCAGTTCGCCAGCCACAACGCGCTGACTGTGGCGACCCTTTTCGAACTGGCGGGCCGCGAAACTGGTTTCGAGTTTCAACGCCTTCACGGCATGGGAGAGGCGCTGTACGCGCGATTCGTCGAAGACCATCCAACAATCGCCTGCAGAACCTATGCGCCGGTTGGCAGCCATCGCGATCTCCTCGCCTATCTGGTGCGGCGCCTGCTTGAGAACGGCGCCAATTCATCCTTTGTGGCCATGGCAAGCAATGATGCAATTTCCCTTGCGACATTACTGCGGCGCCCTGCAGAAATCGTCGGCACAGCGGAGAATGCACGGAACCCGAAAATTCCCTTGCCGCGCGATCTGTATCGACCACAACGGCAGAATTCGCGCGGCATCGAATTCGGCGACTGGGCGGCATTGAACCGATTGATCGCCGCCATCGCATCAGAAAACAGCGCCGACCGCGCAGCGCCGCTCATCGAAGGCAAGACAAACACAGGCCCGAGCCGTCCGATCGTCAGTCCGATCGACGGAACGACCATTGTCGGAAGCGTCGTCGATGCAACGCCGGACGATGCAAACGCGGCTGTACTTGCGGCCCATCAGGGATTTCCAGAGTGGAGCCGAACCCCAGCCGAACGGCGCGCGGAAATCCTGGAGCGGGCCGCCGACCTGCTGGAGCAAGGAGGCGCGCATCTGATCGCGCTGCTGCAGCGCGAGGGTGGCAAGACGCTGGACGATGCGGTTTCGGAAGTCCGCGAGGCTGTGGATTTTTGCCGCTACTACGCCGCCGAAGGCCGCGCGCTATTCGGACATGTTATGCCCCTCCCAGGGCCGACCGGCGAGAGCAATACGCTCAGGCTGCGCGGCCGTGGCGTGTTCGCTGCCATTTCGCCGTGGAATTTTCCACTGGCGATTTTCACCGGGCAAGTCGCGGCGGCGCTGATGGCCGGCAACACCGTCGTTGCGAAACCAGCCGAGCAGACCCCCCTGATTGCCGCTGAGGCTGTTCGTTTGCTTCATGCGGCGGGCGTGCCGGTCTCGGCGCTGCATCTGTTGCCGGGTGACGGTAAAATTGGCGCGGCGCTGACCGGGCATCCCGGTATTGCCGGCGTCGTCTTTACCGGCTCGACCGAAGTGGCGCATGCTATCAACCGCGTGCTGGCGGCCAAGGACGGGCCGATTGTGCCGCTGATCGCGGAGACCGGTGGCATCAACGCGATGGTGGTGGATGCGACCGCGCTGCCGGAACAAGTCGCCGACGATGTTGCGACCTCCGCATTTCGTTCGGCCGGCCAGCGCTGCTCGGCGTTGCGGCTGCTGTTCGTTCAAGATGACGTCGCCGATCGAATGATAGAGATGATCTCAGGCACGGCGCGCGAGCTGACGATCGGCGATCCCCGTGACATCGCCACCCATATAGGGCCCGTCATTGACGCCGAGGCAAAGCAGCGGCTGGATGCGCACATCGCGCGAATGAAGAAGCAGGCCGTGCTGCACTACGCCGGAGTTGCTCCCGATGGAAATTACGTCGCGCCGCATATTTTCGAGCTGGCAGACGCTTCACAACTAACGGACGAGGTATTCGGACCTGTCCTGCATGTAGTTCGCTATCAGGCCGATCAGTTTGAGCGCGTTCTGGAATCGATCGAGCGCAGCGGCTACGGCCTGACGCTCGGAATTCACTCGCGGATCGACGACACGATCGATGCCGCGATCGACCGGCTGGGGATCGGCAATGTCTATGTCAACCGCAGCATGATCGGCGCCGTGGTCGGGGTGCAGCCATTCGGCGGCCAGGGATTATCCGGCACCGGCCCGAAAGCCGGTGGGCCGCACTACCTGACGCGCTTCGCAACCGAACAGACGGTGACTATCAACACAGCCGCCGTCGGCGGCAACGCTGCATTGATGTCGGACATCGATTGAGTCCGGACGGCGAGGCGTGCGTCATCGATCTTCGCCCGTTGCATCGCGCCGCCAACATGGCTCAAATGCAGGCTGTCGAGAGATTCCACAGTACGGAATAAACAAGCAGCCTCTAAGGGAGCGACGGCACCATGGAAAAGGGCATCTTCGAAGGCCTGAAGGTTTTGGACTGCGCGAGCTTTATCGCAGCGCCGGCGGCCGCCACCGTGCTGTCCGATTTCGGTGCCGACGTGATTAAGATCGAGCCGCCGGGCCTCGGCGATCCCTATCGCAACCTGCCCAACCTGCCCGGATATCCCGCCAGCCAGCACAACTTCGCGTGGATGCTCGAGTCTCGTAATAAAAAGAGCCTCGCGCTCGACCTCTCCAAAGCTGAAGGCCAAGCCGTGCTGTATCGCCTCATCGCCGAGGCCGATGTCTTCATCACCAACTTCCCGCCTGGAGTTCGCAAGCGATTGGGAATCACCCATCCGGAATTGATGCCGCTCAACCAACGACTGATCTATGCCTCGTTCACCGGATACGGCGAGAAGGGTGAAGAGGCCGACAAGCCGGGTTTCGACAGCAACGCCTATTGGGCTCGTTCCGGGTTGATGGATCTGGTGCGCGCGGATGAGCACACCACGCCGGCGCGCTCGGTCGCAGGCATGGGCGACCACCCCTGCGCGATGGCGTTTTACGGCGCGATCGTCACCGCGCTGTACAAGCGCGAGCGCACCGGCAAGGGATCGCATGTCAGTTCAAACCTGATGGCCAACGGAATCTGGGCCGCGTCTGTGCTTGCCCAGGCCAAACTATGCGGCGCCAAGTTTCAGGAGCGACGCCCGCGTGAACGGGCGCTAAACGCAGTCACCAATCATTACCAGTGCAAGGACGGGCGCTGGATTATCCTGTCGCTGCTCAATGAGGAGCGGCAATGGCCGACGCTGGCGCGGTGCCTGGGCCGCGAAGATTTCATTGGAGATCCGAGGTTTGCCACCAAGGCCGATCGCCACGCGCGCTCGCTGGAGTTGATCAAGATCTTCGACGGAATTTTTGCCACCAAAGACCTGGCCGAATGGCGCCGCATCCTGGACGGCAACGGCTTGGTGTTCGGTGTGGTCGGCATCCTCGACGATATCCCGCATGACCAGCAGATGATCGTAAACGAGGTACTGATCCCGTTCGAGGGCGACACGATGCTGACCATCAACAGCCCGATCTGGGTCGATGGCAGCCAGAAAGTCGGGCCGCGGCGCGCACCCGAGATCGGCGAGCACAGCGATGAAATCCTAAAGCAGGCGGGCTATGACGAGACCGCGATCAAGCAATTGCGGGCGTCGGGCGCGGTGGCCTGACCGCCCTATCTGTTCTTAACCAATATCCAGGTGACGACGACGAGAGCTGCGATCACCGCAATCCCGATCGCCCATGCACTGACGCGGATGTCGCCGATCATCTGCCTTGCGCTCTCGTTGCGGGCGATCTTGCGGTTGCGCGCCTTTGTGTTCTTCTCGTCGTTCACCATCTGCGCTCCATCTGAAGCTCGATTACCGGTTCGCGCTGGCCATTCTTTGAAGCAACCTGCGTCACGCGATCACCTGTGCCTCACGGACCAGCTTGCCGGTTCCTCCCATGCCGGCAAGGCGGCTCAGCCAAAACGCCGCCAATGCCGCGCAGAGGGCGGCGGCTGCGGCCGCCATGAATACCGAGGCCGCGCTCCATTTCATGGTCATCAGCATGCCGCCGACCAGCGGCCCAACAATCGAGCCGATCCGGCCGATACCGAGTGCCCAGCCGACGCCGGTCGCTCTCACCGAAGTCGGATAGAATGCCGCGGCCAACGCATTGGCTGCGATCTGACCGCCGATGATGCAGAACCCGGCGGCAAAGATGGCCACCGTGACCAAAATGATCGAATGGCCGAACTGGCCGATAGCGCCGACCGCGAATACGGCGATGAAGTACACCAGCGCCAGCGCGCGGAATGAGAAGCGGTCGATGATGCTTCCGAGCGCAAAGGTCCCGACCACGCCGCCGACCTGCAGCATCGATCCGATCGCTGCGGAGGCGGATACCGACGAGCCGAGATCGTTAAGCACCGTCGGCAGCCAGTTCGCCAGGAAATAAATATCGAGCAGGCTCATGAAGAACACGACCCACAGCAAAAGCGTGACCAAGGTCCGCCCTTGCCGGAACAGATGCAGCACCGGAATCCCAGGCAAATGTGGTTCGTGCATCATAAATTGCGTCCCAGCCGCGAAAGCAGCTTTCGGATTGATGCATCCCAGCAGGCCACTAACGCTGTCATCAGAGCGGCCGGTGAGCGCGAGGAACCGAACCGATTCCGGCAGACTCAGCGCAAGGATCGGAGCAAGCAGAAGCGGCGCGACGCCGCCCACCACAAACACCGAGCGCCAGCCGAACTGCGGAATCAGGGCGGCCGCGAGCAGGCCGCCGAGCGCCGCGCCCACCGAAAAGCCGCAGAACATGATCATCACCATCGTGGCGCGTCGCCGGCGCGGATTAAACTCCGATGTCATGGCGACGGCATTCGGCATGGCGCCGCCGAGACCAAGGCCGGTCAGGAAACGAATCGCGAGCAGCGCGCTGACGTCGTGGACGAAAGCCGTGACAAGCGCGCCGATGCCGAACGCCAGTGTGGAAAAAATGATGATTTTCTTGCGTCCGACCCGGTCCGCCAGTGGTCCGAACAGCAGCGCCCCGATCATCAGCCCGAACAGGCCAGCCGAAAAAACCGGACCCAGTGCGGCCCTGGTCAGGCCCCATTCCTTGGCAAGTGCCGGCGCGACATAGCCGATCGCCTGGGTATCGAAGCCGTCGAGAAAGAGCACGGCCGCGCACAGCGACAAGAGCTTCAACTGAAATCTGCCGACCGGTTGCTGATCGATGAACTCGGCGACGTCAACGGGCGCGCCACTAGCCTGAGCCTCGGAAATCGCCATCATCGTCCCTCCCTTGGATTTTTACACGCCGCGGCGCTCGCGCCGTCTTGTCATCGATATGAGCCTACCACCTATCCGGGGCAGACCTGCCGCTCACGGCGTGCGAAGTGCATCCTTTGAATAGCCGGCGATCCGCTTGTATCCGTCGGATAGGGCAACCAGTTCCTCGCGGCTGATGACGTCATCAATAACGACGAACGGCCGATCATGGGTCCGCTGAAATACCTCGCGCAAGATTGCGTCAGGAGGATTGGTTCGATTGGTGAGAACGATACGCGTGGTCGCGTCCAGCCGCTGCTTTTCGTAAGCGGTGAGCGCCGCCACGGGATTATCGTTTTGAAGTAGAGCCGAGGTGAGCGCGCGCGCATCCAGGATCGCTTGCCCAGCGCCGTTCGAGCCGCGCGGCACCATTGGATGGGCGGCATCGCCGAGCAGCGTCGCGCGCCCGAAGCTCCAACGCGGCAGCGGGTCCTGATCAACCATCGGAAATTCCAGCACACTATCAGCGGCGCTAATGAACGCCGGCACGTCGAGCCAGTCAAAATGCCAATCGCCGAACCCGCCGATGAAGTCCCCGATCGCACCGCGGCGATTCCAGTCGCGCTTGCGATAGGTTGGCGTCTCGATCTCCGCCACCCAGTTGATCAGTTGCAGGCCATCGGGCCCGGCCGGCCGGATCGGATAGATCACCATCTTGCCGTGCGAGAGCCAGCCCGCGCGTATCATGCTGGCGCCGGACAAAATCGGTTTCCACCTGGTTACGCCCCGCCACATGTTGACGCCCGAATAACGCGGCTC